>CAJQSC010000018.1 GCA_905612465.1 uncultured Candidatus Pelagibacter sp. | reverse complement strand
GTTTAACAACTTCAAAATAAGTAACTCCTAAAAAACTTGCCATCACAAATGCTGCAGCTCCCATTACGGGTGGCATTAACTGTCCATTAACTGATGATGACACCTCTATAGCGCCAGCTTTTTCTTTAGAAAAACCAGTTTTTTTCATAATTGGAATTGTAAAAGTTCCAGTTGTAACTGTATTTGCAATTGAAGATCCTGATATTAAACCAGTCATTCCAGATCCTAAAATTGCTGCTTTTGCAGGTCCTCCTCTCATTTTGCCAACCATGGCAAAAGCTAGGTCTAAAAAGTATTTACCTCCACCAGCCGTTTCTAGAAGCGCCCCAAATAAAACAAATAAAAAAATGAAATCTACAGAAACACCTATAGGAATTCCAAATATAGCTTCTTGATCAAACCACTGAAATCCAATCAATCTATTTAATGAAAGTCCACCATGAGAGATTATTTCTGGTGCATATCTACCAAAATATGAAAAGAGTAAAAAACAAACTGCAATAATGACTAATGGTAAACCAAACACTCTCCTTGTTGCTTCGATTAATATTAAAATTCCACAACTTCCAATAATTAACTCAACTGGTAAATTAAATTTTTCCCAAATTGTAACAGTTAAAAGAATTCCTCCTCTATCTACTAGCTGGTCATAAAAAAAATAAATATATAAACAACAAAATGCAGCAATAAAACTAATTAGAATATCAAATAAAGAAATTTTTTTTCTTTTAGAAATTGGATAAATTAAAAAAGCTAGAATTAAAGCAAAACCTAAATGAATAGCTCTAGCAGGAAGTCCTCTAAACATTCCAACATCAAACATAAAAGGAAATGGAGAAGCATACCAAAGTTGGAATAATGACCAAATTATTGCAATACTTCCAACAATTTTTAAATGTAGTCCAGTAAGATTTCTAGTTGGAGATAAATCCTCACTAATCTTACTTTCTACTTTATCATCAATATTTTGATTCATATTAAAAAAGATACTCTATAACAAAAAAAAGGCCCGATAAATATATCAGGCCTTTTAATTTAATTAAGTAGTTGGATTACATTAATCCAGCTTCTTTATAATATTTAATTGCACCTGGGTGTAATGGAGCTGACAAACCAGCAGCTATCATGTCTTCTTTTTTTAAAGAAGCAAAAGCAGGGTGTTGTTTTTTGAAATCATCAAAATTTTCCATCACAGCTTTAACAACTAGGTATACAAGCTCATCAGAAACATTAGCCGAAGTTACTACGGTAGCTTTAACACCAAAAGTAGTTACGTCTTTTTTCTGTCCTGTGTAAGTTCCTTTAGGAATTACAGCTTTAGCATAATAAGCAGCACCATCAATTAGTCCTTGAACTTCAGGACCTGTTAAGTTGATGGGTAAAGCTTTTGCTCCACAAGAAGCTGCATTCTCCATAGCTCCATTTGGAAATCCTACCGAGTAACCAAAAGCATCAATCTTACCATCACATAATGCTTTTACTTGTTCAGATGAAGTTAATTCAGTAGTTGATTTAAAGAAGCTATTGTTAACTCCCTTTGCATCCATAAGTACTTCCATAGTTCCTCTTTGACCCGAACCAGCGTTACCAATGTTTACAACTTTTCCTTTAAGCCCAGCAAAATCTTTTACTTTTGCTTTTTTTCTTGCCCAAATTTGAAAAGGTTCATTGTGTACTGAGAATACAGCTCTTAAATCACTGTACTGTTTACCTTCCCATTTGCTTGATCCATTTACAGCATGATATTGCCAGTCAGACTGAGCCACACCAAATTGAAATTCGCCAGCTGCGATTTGACCAATATTATAGTTTGATCCACCTGTTGAAGGCGCAGTACATCTGTAAGCTTTATCTATACCTTTTTTTCTTCCATGTTCTTTAGCAATTGCTGATTTGTGAAGCATTTTACAAATTGCATTACCAGTTTGAAAATATACTCCAGTTGGTCCACCCGTTCCTATCGTGAAGAACTCTGCAGATTTTGCAACACCAGTAAAAGATAAAGATGCAACAAAAATTAGTAGAGCACTTGATAGAGATGTTATTATTTTTTTCATATTCTCTCCTCTATATCGTTATTTTTATTAATTAAATTTAACAGTAATTAAGTGAGTATGTATAGCTGGTAGTTATGTTGATGTTGACCATTTTTTTAACTTATCAACACCCTCCACTATTTTTGGAGCAAGTTTTAAAATTAAGTTCTTATCAATTGTTTGTCCATTTTGAGTTTGTTTCATAAACTCTTGACCATCAAAGTCTGTAAAGCTTAGTCTTGCTAACATTTTATTTTTATCAAAACCAAAATCTGATCCTGGTAATAACGCTACACCCGTCTCCTTTAAAATATTGTCACACATTTCTGAGGATGTTTTAAATTTTTTATTTAAAAATTCTGGCATAAGATAAAATCCACCTTGAGGCTTATTAATTAAAACCTTATTTGATTTGAGATTTTCATAAACATAGTTACCAACTGCTTTAAGAATATTTTTAGAACTATCAATATATTTGCTATGTTCGCCTGTATAAGCAGTAATTGCAGCATATTGAATTGGCGCACTGACAGCAGAAAAAGTTTCACTAGCTAAAACATTAATTGAATTTTTTAAAATATTTAAAGAGTCTGGAACTACAAAATAACCCAATCTCCACCCACCTGCACCACACCATTTACTTAAACCAGTGCTTATAATAGTTTTTTCAGGACAAAAACTTGAAATAGATTTGAACCCATCATCAAAACTCAACTCAGAATAAATTTCATCTGATAAAATAATAAGATTATATTTTTTAGCAATCTCACTAATTTCTTCTAGATTTTTACAAATCTGCCCAGATGGATTATTTGGTGAATTCAAAAATAATAGGTAATTTTTATTTTTATCCTTTAAAATAACCTTCTCAATTTCAGATCCAGTAGGAAACCAATTGTTTTCTCTTTTTGTTTCAATTGATTGAATTTTATTTCTTCCAAGAATTGCTTGTGGGGCATAAGAAACCCAACTTGGTGCTGGCAATATTATTTCTCCATCAAACAAAATGTGTAGTAAAAACATCAATTCTTTTGAGCCAGGACCTATAATTACATTTTCAGGTCTGTAATTATAATCTTTTTTAACTGATGTATATTTTGCAACAGCATCTCTAAGCTCATTAAGACCTTGCATTGGTAAATATTTATTTTGATAGGCATTATCTTTCAACGCATTAACAATATCAGTTGGTATTTGAAATGGAGATTGGCCAAATCCAAATTTAAATATTTTTTCGCCTTTATCTTCTAACTTTTTAGAGATTTCATTAATCTTTAAAGTAGAGGATGGTTCTAGACCTTTAACTATATCTTTTAACATTTAATAATTTAATTCCTTTAAATTTTTATATTGATCTAAAACTCTGGGGTTTGCTAGCGCTTCTTTATTTTTAATTTCGTTTCCTTCTATTGTATTTTTTACAGCTAGTTCAACTATTTTACCATTTTTAGTTCTTGGAATGTCGTCAACTACTATAATTTTAGAAGGAACATGTCTTGGAGATGCATTTTTTCTAATTTGTATTTTAATTTTTTTTAATAAATCTTCATCGAACACGTGTTTGGCGTTTAAAACTATGAATAAAATAATTCTGACATCATTATCCCATGCTTGACCAACAACAATAGATTCCTTGATTTCTATAAACTTTTCTACCTCAGAGTATATTTCAGCAGTTCCAAGTCTCACTCCTCCAGGGTTAAGTGTCGTATCTGATCTACCATGAATAATAAAACCACCACCTTTCTTTATCTCTGCATAATCACCGTGATACCATGTGTTTAAGAAATTATTAAAATATGCTTTTTTAAATTTAATATCATCTTTATCATTCCAAAATTTTAAAGGCATTGATGGGAAAGGGTTTTTACAAACTAGCTCTCCTTTTTTATTTTTTAAAGATTCACCCTTTTCATTAAAAACATCAACGTTCATACCTAAACCTTTATTTTGTATTTCACCTAGAATTACCGGCTGGTATAAATTTCCCAAGACAAAACAAGATACAATATCAGTACCCCCAGAAATAGAGGATAAATGAACATTTTTTTTTATGTTCTCGTAGATATATTTAAACCCATCATTTGATAATGGGGATCCAGTAGAACAAATTGTTCTTAATTTTGATAATTTATACTTATATTTTAAAGTAGGCTTAGATTTACGAAGAGCATCAACATATTTTGCACTAATACCAAATAAAGTAATTTTTTCTTTCTCAGCTATTTTTAGTAACAAATCATCTTTTTTATACATTGGTGATCCATCAAATAAAACGATAGATGCTTTTGATGCTAAGACACTTATCAGCCAGTTCCACATCATCCATCCACAAGTAGTAAAATAAAAAACATTATCACCTTCTCTAATATCACAATGAAGCTGGTGCTCTTTTTTATGCTGAAGCAAAACTCCTCCACTCCTATGACATATACACTTCGGTTTTCCTGTAGTTCCGCTTGAATATAAGATTGCAAGATCTTGCTCAAAATCAAATTTGGGAAATTGAATCGCTTCAGATTCTTGTTTCATTAACTCACTCCATTTAAGTTTTTTTGATTTTTTAGATGTATATTTATTTTCTAAGTATTTTTCTCCTGGGTAATTAACAATGACAACATATTCAATGGAAGGTATCTCTTTTAAAATTAGTGGAACTCTTTCTAAAATATTTATTTTTTTTCCATTATAAAAATATTTATCTACTACAAATAAAACTTTAGGGCTGATTTGTGAAAAACGTTCTACCACACCTTTAACACCAAAATCTGGTGAACATGAGGACCATATTGCTCCTAAAGAGGAGGAGGCTATAAATGCCTCAACGGTCTCAATAGTATTGGGCATATATGCTGCAATCCTATCTTTTTTTTTGATTTTAATACTTTTTAAAAATTTAGATATTTTACTTACATTAATGTTTAGTTCGTACCAACTTCTTTCTTCTCGAAAACCATTCTCGCTAACGAATGTTATTGCTTTATTCTTATTATTTTTTGAAAGTAAGTTTTCAGCAAAGTTTAACTTTGAATTTGGTAAAAATTTATTTTTATAAAATATTTTTGATTTTTTTATTTTAGTTTTACTCTTAAATCCTTTAATTTCAGAAAAATCCCAAATAGAACTCCAAAAATTACCTGGGTTTTCAATGCTCCATTTTAAAATATTGTCATATTTTTGATTAAATCTTTTTTTGAATTTTTTTGAAATGAATTGCTCATAGCTCGATAAAAGAGATTTTTTTTTCTGGCCAGTTGATGCTTCCCACAATTTTTTATTCATAATTTTGCTACAAAATACTAATACAGAATTGTTTTTTATTATGTTAAATTAATTAGTGTATAATGAGTAAATGAGAACTTTTTCCTCTACGATTCGGTCATGTTTTAACCTATTTTTGTTCTTTATGAGTAACAATATGTGGTGGAATAAAAATTAAAGGTACCATTAATAGAAATGTCCAAAAATAAAATTACAGCTGTTCTCGGTCCAACAAATACTGGAAAAACATATTTAGCAATTGAAACTATGCTTTCTTTTGATTCGGGAATGATTGGTTTTCCACTGAGGCTGCTTGCACGTGAAGTCTATGACAAAATTATTAAAAAAATTAGTGTAGATAAAGTTGCCTTAATTACTGGTGAAGAAAAAATCATTCCTTCAAATGCAAAATATTTTCTTTGTACAGTAGAATCTATGCCAATTAATAAACATTTGGATTTTGTTGGAATAGACGAAATACAAATGTGTGCAGATCATGAAAGAGGCCATATTTTTACTGATAGATTATTAAATCTTCGTGGTGAAAAACTAACAATGCTTATGGGCTCAAGCACTATTAAAAGTATAGTGAATAAGCTAGGTGAGGATACTGAATTTATAAATAGAGAAAGACTTTCTCAACTTTCCTATGTAGGTCATAAAAAAATTTCAAGAATTAATAGAAAAACAGTAATCATAGCTTTTTCAACTGAAGAAGTTTATGCAATTGCAGAACTTGTTAGAAGACAAAAAGGTGGAGCAGCTATTGTTATGGGTTCATTAAGCCCCAAAACAAGAAATGCACAAGTTCAATTATATCAGTCTGGTGATGTTGATTTTCTTGTTGCAACAGATGCAATTGGAATGGGAATTAATATGGATCTAGAAAATGTTTTTTTTTCAAATTTAAAAAAATTTGATGGTAGAAAGTTAAGACGTCTCACTATGTCTGAAATTGGACAAATTGCTGGAAGAGCTGGCAGATATTTAAATGATGGAAATTTTGGAATTACGGGTGACTGTAAAGAGATTTCTGCAGAAGAGGTTGAGTTACTCGAAAATCATAAATTTGAAGAAATTAAGATGCTTTTTTGGAGAAATTCTAATTTAAATTTTAATAACTCTTTAAGTTTAATTAAATCACTTGAAGAAAAACCTAATAGAA
The DNA here is from genome assembly GCA_905612465.1 of uncultured Candidatus Pelagibacter sp. Classification (GTDB taxonomy): domain Bacteria; phylum Pseudomonadota; class Alphaproteobacteria; order Pelagibacterales; family Pelagibacteraceae; genus Pelagibacter. The sequence continues at coordinate 40,944 of CAJQSC010000018.1, read as the reverse complement.
GTTGGTTAAGAAAAATACATGAGTGTGGAGATGAAAAACTTTTAAAATATTTTTTAAAAGATATGGAGGGCTATAATATTAGAAATAACCAAGAAACATTGGAACTGCTTTGGGAATGTTGTCAGATTCCTGATTTTGTAAAAAAAACTTATGGCAATCATCTTGAGGTGGTTAGTAAGGTTTTCAGCTTTTTAAATGGTAGAGATGGCAAAATTAGTAATGATTATATGAGGTTACAGTTATTAAAATTGGATAAATTAGAAGGAAATGTTGATTCTTTATCAAATAGAATTGCAAATGTTAGAACTTGGTCATATGTTTCAAATAAAATTAATTGGGTTGAAAGCCAAAGTTATTGGATAGAAAAAACAAAATTATTAGAGGACAGATTATCTGACAGACTACATGATGAGCTTACTAAAACTTTTATCGATAAAAGAGCCAGTGTGCTTGCAAGAGGATTAAAACAAGATATGGAATTCAAAACTGAGATAATGGAAGATAATAAAGTAATAATTGATGAGCAGTTTATTGGTGATTTAAAAGGTTTAAGATTTGAGATGGATTTAAAAGCTGGTGCACTTGAAACTGACATTAAATCATTAAAAAAAGCAGCAAGGCAAACTGTGGGGCCTGAACTACAAAAAAGAATTCAATCTATTATAGATACAGGGTTAATAGAAATAAAAGATGATTTTAAAATTTATTGGAAAAATTTTCCAATTGGTAAATTAATAGCAGGTAAGGATTATTTAAGCCCTGATATATTTTTAATAGTAGATGATATTATAGAAAATGATGACAAACAAAAACTGTCAGGATTTATTGAAAATTGGGTTAAGGAAAAAATAAACCTAGTATTAAAAAGTCTGATTGACTTAAAAAATTTAAAAGAAAGTAACTCATCGATTAAAGCTTTGGCTTACCAGCTATATGAAAACAATGGTGTAATTAAAAGAGAAGTAGTAGTAGAATATTTAAAAAAACTTGGTCAAGATGAGAGAAAAATTTTAAGAGATTTAGGTGTAAAATTTGGTAGATACCATATTTTCTTATTTAGATTGTTAAAACCTGAAGCTGTTTCTTTAAGAACCTTGCTGTGGAAAAACTTTAATCAAACAAACTTTTCTCTAACCCCTCCTACTTTTGGCTTAAATTTTTTAGATGATAAAAATATAAAAAATAAAAATTTTATGCTTCTTTGTGGCTTTGAAAGTTTTGATAATTATTTTGTTAGAATAGATATTTTGGAAAGGTTATTTGTACAAATCATAAACGCTGACCCTGAAAAAGGTAGAGAAATCAAACTAGTTCCTGAAATGCTTAATTTATTAGGATGTAGTAAAGAAAATTTTAAAAAATTAATTGAAAAAATGAATTATAAAATACTTGAAAAAGATAAAGATATTTACTTCAAATACAGTCCCCGGAAACAAATTAAAAAGATGTTTAAAAAGACAGCTTCTATAAATAATCCATTTAAGATATTAAAAGATTTAAATTTTAATTCATGATCAATTTTTTTAAAAACAAAGAGAATGAAAAAGATATCGTCAATGATGATAAATCTTATTCTAATATTGCCGCTTTGTTAATTCACGTGGCGAAAATTGATGAAAATTATGAAGATAAGGAAAAAGAAATTATTAAAAAAACTTTAATTGAATTGGGCGCTACAAGCTCTAATATAGATAAATTAATTTCGGATGCTTTAATTATTGAAGAAAATTCAAACCAAATACTAAATTTCACAAAAGAGGTTAAAAATGCACCTGAATCGGATAAAATTAGAATTATTGAGTCTCTGTGGAAGATTATTTATTCAGATAATAACGCAGATATGTATGAGACAAACTTGATGAGGAGACTTGCTGGTTTATTATATATAGATGAAAAAACCATGGGTGACTTAAAAGAAAAAATAAAACAAAAATTAAAAAAATGACCTACCTAGTAAATGATAAATGTATCAAGTGTAAAATGATGGACTGTATTGAAGTTTGTCCAGTTGATTGTTTTTATGAAGGCAAAAATATGGTTGTAATTAAACCGGATGAGTGTATAGATTGTGGCGTTTGCGAGCCAGAATGCCCAGTTGATGCTATAGTTGCAGATACTGAGTCTGGAAGTGAAAAATGGCTTGAAGTGAATACTAAATATTCAGAAGTTTGGCCAAATATAACTGTAAAAAAAGATCCTCCAGAGGATCATGAAAAGTATAAAAATGAAGAAAACAAGTTCGACAAATATTTTAGCGAAAATCTTTAAAAAAACCCCTGAAAAAAAAGTAAAAAAGAAAACTATTACTAAAGTGATAAATAAATTTAAAGGTAAGACTAAAACATCTAAAAAAATTATTCCTGTTAAAAAAACTAAAGTAACAAAGAAAGCTTCAGTAAAAGTCAAAAAAAATTCAAAAGTAACTAATATAAAACCTATCCCTCAAAAAGTAGAGGTGAAAACTGATAATCTAAGAATTCCAAAAAGTAATGAAGTTAAACCTGAAATTAAAAAAGTAAAAAAACAAGAAACAGAAAAGAAAGAATATAAAGTTAAAGATTATGTCGTTTATCCAAAGCATGGTGTTGGACAAATTACTGAATTCAAAAAAATTAATATTGGTGGTATTGATGTTGAAATATATATGCTTAAGTTTGAAAAAGATAAAGCTAACGGAATGGTTCCAGTAAACAAACAGTCTCACCTTAGACCGTTGGCAACTATTAATCAGGTTAATAAATGTATTTCTATTTTAAAAAGTAAGCCAAAAATCAAAAGGTCAATGTGGAGTAGAAGAGCACAAGAATATGAGGCTAAGATTTCTTCTGGAAAGATTTATGAACTTGCTGAGGTTGTTAGAGATTTGAACAAAGGTGATGATCTAATGGTTGATCAGTCTTACAGTGAAAGACAACTTTTTGAGAAAGCTTATGAAAGAATATTATCAGAATTCCAGATAGTAATGGGTGTGTCATTAGAAGATACGCAGAAAAAACTAGATAAGGCATTAAAGAGAAACCTAGAGGTGCAAGCAAAGATTATTGCTGCCCCTGCTAAACCTATAGAGCCAGTGGCGTCTGAAGCTGAGTCTACTACTCCTGAAACTGAAGATTAAAAATTAGGTAAAAAAAAACGCCTCTCACAAAAATAATATGAGAAGCGTTTTTTGAAAAGACTAAGATACTATCTTTTTCTTTTTTTAGCTTTTTTAGCTTTTTTAGCTTTTTTCTTAGTTTTTTTCTTAGCTTTTTTAGCTTTTTTCTTTGTAGCCATCTTTAGCTCCCTGTTTAAGTTAAACGAATCAAAGTGATTCGTTGTTAACTTATTTTTATTTTTTTATACAAGTGATGTCAATTCATTAATTAAAGCAAAATTTTAGATTTTTTAAAAAAAAATTTCTCAATTAAGTATATTTTCTAATAAGTAAAAAAGTAAGATTATATGCGCTTAGTAACTCGTCTTAAAAAATAAATTAAAAAAGTTTTTCAAGTTCTAATTTGAATTTTTTTATAATTTTATATCTTTTTAGTTTTAAGGTTGGTGTCATCATATTATTTTCAATTGAAAATTGATCTTTAATTATAATAAATTTTTTTATTTTTTCTATTTTTGTTAAATCTAAATTTATTTTTTCTATTTCTTGTTGAATTTTTTCTTTGGAGGTATTTTTATATTCGAGGCTCAAAACTATTAAGCTAACTAAGTAAGGTTTACCTTCACCATAAACTAAGCTTTGTTCTATAAAATTAGATTTATTTAGATTATTTTCAATTTTGATTGGTGATATATTATCTCCACCTGTAGTTATGATTATATCTTTTTTTCTGTCTGTTATTTTAAGGAATGTTCCATTAAACTCTCCTATATCTCCTGTATAAAGCCAACCATTTTTTAAAACTTTATTTGTTTCTTCTTCATTATTCCAATAGCCCAGCATAACATTCTCACCTTTGACAAGTATCTCTCCATCATTTGCAATTTTAACTAAATTTCCTTTAAATGGTTGTCCAACTGTTTCAACTCTAATATCTTCTATTGAATTACAGCTTACAATCGGTGAAGTTTCTGTTAAACCATATCCTTGCAAGGTTGGTAAGCCAATGGCATTTAAAAATGAACCTACTTCTTTATCAAGAGCTCCGCCCCCTGAAATGAAGGTCTTTAAGTTTCCCCCAAATTGGTTTTTTATTTTTTTTCTTACAAATCTTTCACAAATGAAATTAAAAAAAAATTCAATTAATGAAAACCTTTGTTTATTCAATTTTTTCTTTCCTAGTTCGACTGTTTTATTAACTAGAAATTTTTTTAATCCTGTAGTTTTACTGAATGACGTATTAATTTTTTGATATAGGTTTTGATAAAACCTTGGCACAGCTGTCATTATTTCTGGTGAACAATCGCTCATATTTTTGATCAACTTGTCTATGCTTTCAGCATAAAATACCCTTGCACCAACTACTATTTGCACAAACTGAACTGTGTGCTCATATGAATGTGATAAGGGTAACCAAGTTAAAAATTTTGGTCTTTTTGAAATAAAAGTTTTTAATAACCCATATGCTCCTTCACAGTTATTTAATATTCCACCATGACTTAGCATTACACCTTTTGGATTTCCCTGAGTACCAGAGGTATAAATTATACAGGCCATATCTTTTCTTTGAATTTTTAAATCAAAAAAATTTTTATCATTACATTGGTTTTTTTTAAAAATATCCTGTATCTTTAAATTAAATTCTTCATCTATATTTTCTATATTTTCAAATAAAATAATTTTTTTAATAAAATCTTTTTTATGAATTATATTTTTAATTTTTTCATATTGAATTTTATTTGAAATAATAATAATTGCTGGCGTACAATCGTTAATAATATATTCATAGTCTCTTTCTGTATAAGTTGTATATGCAGGCACTGTTACTCCTCCCGAAAGCATAATTGATAGGTCTGCTATCATCCATTCAGGTCTATTTTCTGACACTAATAGGCATCTATCACCTTTTTTAATATGTTTTGACATTTCTTCAGATAATTTATTTATATTTAAATAAACATCTTTCCATGAATATTTCTTTTTAGATTCTTTTAAAGATTGTAAAAAAATACTATCTTTGTTTTGTTTTTGATATTGTTTGTAAAACAACTCTAATAAATTATTTATTTTATCTATCTGCATAAACTTTTGGTGGGCGAAGAGAGAATCGAACTCTCACTTCTTGCGAAACACGATTTTGAGTCGTGCGCGTCTACCAGTTCCGCCATTCGCCCTGAATTTTCATTATTATAACTATAAAATTAAATAGTATAAGAACTTAATTTATATTAAAACCAAAAAATGCTTACTAAATTATATCAAAAATCTTTGCAGCTCGCTGCACATAAGAGTTCAAAAATATTTTTAGCAATTGTGTCTTTTACGGAAAGTTCTTTTTTCCCCATTCCACCTGATGTCATGATTGTACCAATGGTTATGGCAAAGAAAAATGATTATTTAAAGATTTTTTTAATTGCTACACTTTTCTCCACTCTCGGTGGAATATTTGGTTATTTTATTGGTTCATATTTTTTAGATTTTGGACTTAGTGTGGTAGAATTTTATGGTTATGAAGGTAAAGTTCTTAATCTTAAATATAAGCTAGCAAGTGGAACTGGACTTTATATTTGGTTAGCTACTTTATTTCTTGCTGGCTTTACACCTCTTCCTTTTAAAGTATTTACAATAACTAGCGGAATGATTGGTTTTAATTTATTCATATTTCTTTTTATCTGTTTATTTTCTAGGGGTTTAAGATTTTTTATCATTTCTTATCTCTCATTTAAATTTGGTGATACATTTAAAGGATTTATGAAAACTGGGGCTACCAAATGGTTCACAATTTTAGGTATTTTGATTGTAGTTATATTTGTTACAGTATATTTTTTGAGTGAATAATATGCCTAATATTAAAAATAGAATGATATTTAGTTTAATATTGTTATTTAGTATTTTTGCTTTGTTTGCAGCATACTTTATTCAGTATGTATTAAAACATCAGCCATGCAACCTATGTTTGATTGAAAGAATACCTTATATTTTTTCAGTAATAATTATTTCAATTTGTTTATTTACCAAGAGATTTGAAAAACTGTCTTTAATAATTTTAAGTTTAATATTTTTTTCTGCAACTTTAATAGCATTTTACCATTATGGTATAGAACAGGGGTTTATTAAAGAATCTTTAGTTTGTGATTTAAATAATGAAGATAACAGCATATCAAAAGAAGCTCTTTTAAATCAACTAAAAAAAATGCCAATAAGCTGTAGAGATGTAACTTTTAAAATTTTTGGTTTATCCCTTGCGACTTTTAATATTTTTATTAATTTGGTATTAGGGGTTATGATGACAAAACTTTTTTTAAATTATGAAAAAAACAGATAAAAATAAAATAGAAGAATTTATTAGGGTTGATCATGCTGGAGAGCGTGGGGCAATAAAAATTTATGAGGGACAACTACTAGCTCTCAATACTTTTGTAAAAAATGATGCTCTAAAAAAAAAAATTGAAGAAATGAAAATTCATGAAAAAGAGCATTGTGATTATTTTGAAAATGAAATTAAAAAAAGAAATATTGAACCTACAAAATTTTTACCCCTATGGGATATCCTTGGTGTGGGACTGGGATTTGGTTCAACAATATTAGGGAAGAAAGCTGCGATGCTTTGTACTGCTTCAGTCGAAGAAGTTATTCAAGAACACTATACAAATCAAATAGAACAACTTGAATCAGATGAAAAAAAATTAAAAGAAAAAATTATTAAATTTAGAGAAGATGAGATAAACCATAAAAATATTGCCTATGAAGAAGGTGCTACTAAAGTAGGCCTATATTCTATTTTGGATAAAGTTATTAAAACTGGCTCAAAGATAGCAATTAATATATCTGAAAAAATTTAATTAAGCCTCTAACTCAACATCCCAATACAAATAATCCATCCAACTTTTATGAAGAAAATTTGGTGGAAAATGTTTACCATTTTTATGTAAATCTTCAGTAGAGGGGTGAAATGGATTTTGATTCAGTGTCATGTCTGAATTTTTTAATAACCTACCACCTTTTTTTACATTACATGAAGAGCAGGCAGTTACAACATTGTCCCAATTCGTCTGTCCCCCTTTAGATCTTGGAAGTAAATGATCAAATGTAAGTTCTTTATCACTCCCACAATATTGACATAAAAATTTGTCTCTTAAAAAAACATTAAATCTTGTAAAGCTTGGGTTCGACTGAGGTTTGATAAAACTTTTTAAAGCAATTACACTCGGTAGTTTCATGTTAAAGGATGGGCTTCTTATAATTCTATCATAATTACTTACTATAGTTACTCTATCTAAAAAAACAGATTTCACTGAGTCTTGCCAACTCCACAGTGACAACGGATAATAACTCAAAGGCCTATAATCAGCGTTTAAAACTAACGCAGGACATTTTTCTAAGGAAAGATTTTGATCAGTAAAAAACATTTTAAAATTTTAACTGAAAAAAATTATTTTATCAATAAATAGAATGTTTATTAAATTTGGAAATTATTTTTTATAGAATTTAATGCTATACTAGAAGCTTCAACTGGAATGTGATGTTCACAGTTCTCTATCATTTTAGTCTCAACCTCAACATTATTTCTAATCAAAAAATCCTTTGCTTCTAATAAAAAAGTTGGTGAAACAACCTCATCTTTATCTCCATGTATTAAAAGCATTTTCGTTGATGAGGTTTTTCTTTTTGTAAGATCTTCTGAATTTATTATTTTTCCTGAAAAACCAATAATACAATTATAGTTTTCACTGCTTGTTAGTCCTAAATTTATAGACATCATGCATCCCTGGCTGAAACCAGATAGACAAATTTGTGAATTTATTAAACCATATTCGTTTTTTACTTCTTCAATAAATTGTTTAAGCTTTATTTCAGCTTTTATAGATTGTTCTAAAATATATTCTGGATCATCTCTGGTTAAGTCAAACCATTGATATCCAGTGGGGTTAATTTCACACTTTTCAGATCCGTTTGGACATAAAAAAATAGTACTTGGCAGAAACCTTTTCCAATTTAAGGTTAACATGCTTATGTCTCTTCCATCTCCTCCATACCCATGAAGTAAGATAACCGCACTTTTAATTGGTATATCTTTTTCTGGTTTTACAATCGTAGTTGTTAGACAAAATGTCATAGATGTTTTATTATGTTTTTTTATTTAAAAAACACACTACAGTATAATTATGATTTCTGGAACATTGGTAAAAATTTTTGGTATAGTACTTTTAATAGTTGTTGCTGTTGTATTAATTTTGGGAATTGGAACATTATTTAAAGGGGGAGAAACTAGTAAAAAATATTCAAATAAACTAATGCAATACAGGGTACTTTTTCAATTTATAGCTATAATTGTGCTGGTTTGTTTTGCTTATTTTTTTAAAAATTAATTATAAAGTTTTAACCAATTAACAAACTCTTCATCGTTAAAATCGATAGATCCCATAATTCGTGCAAATTCTTTTCCCTCTTTGTTAAATAAAATAGTTGTTGGAACACCTCTTAAAGAAAATTTCTTTGCTAACGTGATGGGCGCATCAATATAAATATCTAGGTTTTTAATATTTAGTTCTTTAAAAAAAAATTCTGATTTAGATATATCTTCCTGACCAATATTTATTGGAAAGATTTTTAAATTGTTTAAATTACTATTTGATTGAAGATTATCTAAAGATGGCATTTCTTCCTTACAAGGAGCACACCAGGTTGCCCAAAAGTTTAATATTAACAGTTTTCCTTTAAAATCATCTAAAACAACATCTCTTTGGTTTATATCCTTGAAGATTATATCCTCATATGTTTTTGGATTTTTTATTAAAACTAAATTTTTTATATCAGGTTTACCCAGAGCATAACTAAAGTTGGTGATTAATAGATAAATAAATATTGTTAATAATTTCATACTAAATATGTATAATTAATTATCATGGTAAAAAATAAAAACAATAAAGCAATATGGGGCTCAAGAATAAAAAATAATGCCTCTACATTATTTCAAAAAGTAGGAAATTCAATAGATATTGATAAAAAACTTTTTAAGGAAGACATCTTAGGGTCAGTTGCACATGTTGAAATGCTATTTAGGCAAAAAATTATTTCTTTTAAGATTAAGAATAAAATAATTTATGGATTAAACAAAATTGAAAAAGAAATTTTAAAAAATAAATTTGAATACAAGAAGAAATATGAAGATATTCATATGAATATTGAAAAAAGATTATTTGAAATCATAGGTGAAGAAGCGGGATATATTCACACGGCGAGATCTAGAAATGATCAGGTGATTACTGATTTTAAAATGTGGACCACTTCAGCTACTAAAGAGATCAATAAAAACTTAGATAATATTATAAAAACAATCCTGAAAATTTCTGAAAAGAACATCGAAACAATAATGCCAGGATTCACACATTTAAAAAATGCTCAAGCAGTGTCATTTGCTCATTATCTAATGGCTTATGTAGAAATGTTTAGTAGGGATAAAAAAAGATTTTCATATAACTTAGAAAGTTTATCAGAATGTCCTCTTGGTGTTGTGGCATTAACAGGTACTTCTTTCAATATTGATAGAAATTTTACTTCAAAGAAACTAGGGTTTAAAAAACCAACTAATAATTCAATTGATACTGTAGCAGATAGAGATTTTGTTTTAGATTTTTTATATAGCGCGTCTGTTTGTTCTATGCATATTTCAAGAATTGCTGAGGAACTGATTATTTGGAATTCAGATGGTTTTAATCTAATTACCCTTTCAGACAAAGTTGTTACAGGGTCTTCGATAATGCCTCAAAAGAAAAACCCTGATTTATTAGAATATCTAAGAGGAAAAACCGGCTCAACTTATGGAAATTTATTTTCAATGTTAACAATACTTAAAGGTCTTCCAATATCTTATTTCAAGGATCTTCAAGATGATAAAGAAATACTATTTAAATCTAATGAAATTCTTAACAATTGTATTGCAATACTTAATGAGGTTTTAAAAAACTTGAGGCCCAATAAGAAACAAATGTTAGATCTTGCAAATTTTGGCTATATTACAGCTACAGATTTAGCAGACTACCTTGTTAAAAATCATTCAATGCCATTTAGGAAGGCTTATCAAGTCACAGCAGCAATTGTTAATTTTGCAGAAAAGAAAAATAAAAAATTAAATGAATTAAGTATTGAAGAGCTTAAAAAAATTGAACCTAAGCTTACAAATGAAGTTTTGAAGATATTTAATGTAAAAAACTCAGTAAATTCAAAAAAATCCTATGGTGGAACATCTTTTGATAATATTAAAAAAATGATAATTAAATATAAAAAAGGATAAAATGATAAAAAAATTAATTTTAATTTCTATATGTACTTTTTTTTTATTCTCATGTGGGAAAAAAGGTGACCCCCAATATGATGGAAATGAAATGGTTTTTCCTAAATCTGTAGATTAATGAAATATATTAATAAAAATCTTTCAATTGAAAAAGTTAAAGTTAACTATATTGCAAAAAAATTTGGTACTCCTGTCTATTGCTACTCATACAGAAAATTGAGAGAAAACATAATTAATTTTAAGAAGAGTTTCAACTCTTTTGCTCCACTGGTATGTTTTGCTATTAAGTCTAATACCAATGTTAATCTGATTAGAGAAATTAGAAAATTTGGATTAGGTGCAGATGTGGTTTCGATGGGGGAATTGATGATGGCACTTAAGGCTGGCATAGACCCAAAAAAAATAGTTTTTTCGGGGGTTGGGAAAACATCAAATGAAATAAGTTATGCAGTTGATAGAGAAATTTTACTAATAAATGCTGAGTCTAAAAGTGAAATTAGTGAAATAGAAAGAATTGCCAAATCTAAAAAAAAAATTGTAAATATTGGTATTAGATTAAATCCAAATACAGATGCAAAAACTTTAAAACAAATTTCAACTGGTAAAAAAGAAAATAAATTTGGTGTAGATGAAAAAACATTTTTTGACCTTGTCAGTTATTCTAAATTATCAAAAAATATTAATCTTAAATGTTTAAGTGTTCATATAGGAAGTCAAATTCTTGATCATAAACCATATGAAGAAATGCTTAAAGTGGTGGATAAAGTTATTAAAAAAAGTAATCATAAATTTGAGTTCGTGGATCTTGGTGGTGGTATGGGAATATCTTATGAAAAAAATAATAAAAAACTTAATTATCAAAAATACAATATTGCTATAAAGAAATTCTTAAAAAATCATAAATCTCAAATTATATTTGAACCAGGTAGATCAATAGTTGGTAATATAGGATCGCTAATTTCAAAAGTCATTTATATAAAAGAGAATGATAAAAAAGACTTTATTATATTGGATGCCGCAATGAATGACCTTATGAGACCAGCGTTATATGGTGCTCACCATAGAACCTTGCCTGCAATAAAAACAAGCCAAGTTTCAAAAAAAGTTTACGAATTCGTTGGCCCAATTTGTGAAAGTACTGACAAATTTACAACTTTAAAAAAATTTCAAAAATTAAAAGAAAAAGACCTTGTAGTAATGTGTGATGTTGGAGCTTATGGAATGTCATTAAGCTCAAACTATAATCTTAGGCCAAAATCACCAGAAATATTAATCAAAGGCTCTAAAATTAACGTCATTAAAAAAAGACAAAAACTAGAAGACTTGATTTAGCTTTTGATAAAAATGATAAGAAACTTTTTATTTTCTCTCTTCTTTTTTACTGGAATTATTTTTATTTCACTAATATTCCTTCCAGCAATTTTTTTACCTAAGAAGATAGTTTTATTTGGTGGAAAAATTATGGGCTACTGGACCTCTATTTGTTTACAAATTTTTTTATCAACAAAAATAATTATCAAAGGTAAGGAAAATATAATTAAAAATCAAAAATTTTTTATAGCAGCCTCGCATCAATCAATGTTTGAAACTTTTTTCTTACAAACAATTTTCGATTCTCCTGTTTTTATTCTAAAAAAAGAGTTGTTAATGATCCCTATATTTGGCTGGTATCTAAAAAAGATTGGTTCCATATCAATTAAAAGAAACAAAATTTCAAAAGAAAATCTTAGTTTTTTTGATGATATATTAAAACAAATTAATTCATCTGATAGGCCTTTAATAATTTTTCCACAGGGTACAAGATTACTACCTAAAGATAGAGCGCCTTTTAAAAAAGGTTCCAGCAGAATCTATGAAAAGTTAAAAATTTCTTGCCAACCAATAGCAATTAACTCTGGAAATACTTGGCCAAAAAAAGGTTTAAAAAAGATTAATACAATTTTGACCATCTCAATTTTAAAACCAATTGAGCCAGGTTTAGAAAAAGAAATTTTTTTAAAAGAATTAGAGAATATTATTTATTCTGAACTGGAAGTTCTAAGTTAACCCTTCATAGGCATTACAACAAATATACTATCAAAGTCACCTGGGTCTTTAATTAGAGCCGGAGATCCAGTGTCATTAAAAAAGATTTCAATTTTATCCCCAACTAGTTGCGATGCAACATCAATCAAATACCTGGAATTAAAACTAATTTCTAAATCATGCTCAAATTTGACATTTAGACTTTCTTTTCCATCACCACTGTTAGTGTTATTAACTGATAGATTTAAAACGTCTTTTGATAAATTAAATTTTACACCATCCTTTTTATCTAATGAAACTGAGGCAACTCTATCCACAGAGTCTAGAAATAGCTTAAGGTTAATTTCTAATTTTTTTTGGTTATTTTTTGGTATCACCTGAATATAATTAGGAAACTTGCCATCAATTAACTTAGAAATTAAAATACTATTATTTAACTCAAACTTAATTTTAGATTTAATATTTGAAATTTTTACATCCCCATCATAGCTCTCTAGCAAAGAACATAATTGAAATATTGTTTTTTTAGGTAATATAATTGGTTCAAAATCTACCTTCTGATCTAACCTTATTTTAGATATAGACATTCTATGACTATCTGTTGCAGCTGCAGTTAAGAAATTTTTATCTTCAATTTCAGTTTGATGAAAAAAAATTCCACTTAGGTAGTGTCTTGTTTCATCGTTAGAAACAGAAAATTTACATTTATTTAATAATTTTAATAATTGTTTAGACTTTATAGAGAACTCATTTTGATTAAAGTTTTCATCTGTTAAAGGGAATTCAGATGAACTAATACAGTTTAAATTAAAAACAGACTTCTCCGATTCAACTTGGAGCTTACTAACATCTGTTAATGATAAATTAATTTTTTTTCCTGAAGAAAATTTTCTTATAATATCATACATGACTGATGAAGTGGTGGTTGTGCTTCCTTCTTCAATAATTTCTACATTATTAATTTGGTGGATAAAGATTAAATCTAAGTCTGTTGCCGTAATAGTTAAGTTTGAATTACTGGCACTCAATAAAACATTTGATAAAATTTGCAGTGTACTTCTTTTCTCTATTACACCCTGACAATAATTCAGTGCTTGTTGTAAATCTTGTTGGTTAACGTTAAATTTCATTTTCTTTAGTATACAATATCTGATTTTTTAAGTTGTTAATATTGTTAGTCATTTCTGCATCATTTTCCTTCAATTTTTCAATTGTTTTAACAGAATGTATGATTGTTGTATGGTCTCGATTAGAAAATTCTCTTCCTATTTCTGGTAAGGATTTAGATGTCAATATCTTAGTTAAATAAATCGCAGTCTGTCTTGGTCTAACAAGATATCTAGATCTTCTTGCAGAAAGCATTTCATTTTTACTAATTTTAAAGAATTTACATACAGTAGATTGTATTAAATCAATTGTTACTTTGTTTTCACCTAAATTTAATAAATCTTTTAATACACCTTTAACTTCAGATAAATTTGGAACTTTATTATATATTCTTGAAAAAGAGACAACTCTATTAATTGCACCAACTAATTCTCTAATACTTGTTGTAATTTCAGTGCTGATAAATTTTTGTATTTCTTCAGAAATATTTACTTGATTAGAGTAAAAAATATTAAGCTCCTCAGTTTTCTGTTTAACAATTTTACTTCTAAGTTCATAATCTGGTTTTTGAATATCAACAACTAAACCACCTGCGAACCTTGATTTAATTCTGTCTTGGATTCTAGATAGCTTATTTGGGGCTCTGTCTGCAGAAATTATTACTTGTGAACCTTTATCAATCAATGCATTAAATGTGTGAAAAAACTCTTCTTGCATTGCTTCTTTGCCATTCATGAACTGGATATCATCAATTAATAAAATATCAGTATTTCTAAAATATTCTTTAAATTTTACCATATCATTAGATTTAATAGACTTAACAAATTGATACATAAATCTTTCAGCAGAAATAAACATAACCTTATTTTTATCCTTCAACGAAAGACCAATTGAATTTAATAAATGAGTTTTACCCATTCCAACACCTCCGTAAATATAAAGTGGATTGTAATGAGAAATATTTTCTGAAACTTTTAGTGATGCCTCGTATGCCAATTTATTACTTGTACCTGTTATAAAATTATCAAATCTTTTATTAGGATCAATTCTATTATACTGTAAGTATGTATCTTTAATAAATGATACATTTTCATTATTAGCATTTGATTGAATATTACCTTTAACATCATTGTCGGAGTTTTTTTCAACAATTTTAAATTCAATTCTTGTTAGGTCTTTTTTATAGACTTTAATGACTTGTAAAATTTGATCTAAATACCTTGAAGTAATCCAATCTCTTATAAATCTAGTTGAAACAGAGAGTAAAATATAATTATTCATCTCCTCAACAAAGTCTATTTTTCTAAGCCAACTTTCATATATATCACCACCTAATTTATTCTTCATATCTTTTTGAATAAGAACCCAATCTAAGGCCTCTGAAGAAACATTTTTTAAATTTTGTGTTATATTGTTGCTAGACATAAATTTGTAGGAATAAAGTTAGTTAGAAGTAAATTAGAAATTATACAATAAAATTGTTTGTAATTTTGAAAATAAATAAAATCTCTGAGTGAATCATTTATAACGGGAATAATTATCTTTTAAAAATGTTCTATTTTTATTTATAAAAAATGGTCTATTTTTATTCTGGATAATATTTTTATCACAGCACCAATTAAATGTACTAATAAATTTACAAATTTAAAATCTGTGAGTGTACGATTTACAAATTATAAACTTTACAAAATCTAGATGTAGTGTCGTTAATTAAAAAAAAATCTTATTTGGTATAAGTACTTTTGATTGAAATTTTTCAGCAACTGCAGGTAGTTTTTATAAGGCTGAAATTTTTTTTGTTATTCTTGAAACATTTCTTGAAGCGTTAGCTTTTTTAATAATTCCAGTCTTTGCAACTTTCATTAACTCAGAGTTCAACTTTGGCAAGAATTTTAAAGCTTCATCTTTTTTCTTTTCTTCAAGAAGAAGGTTCATCTTTTTTATAGCATTCCTGTATTTACTCTTACGAGCCTTATTAACTAGTGTTTGCGTAGCAATTTTTCTAATTCTTTTAATTGCTGATTTTGTGTTTGCCATAAGCGCTGTGGTATAACTCGAGAATTTATACTGGTCAACAGAATAATTGCTTATTTTTGGCAGATATTACAAAAAAAAGTAGATCTATTGGATATAAATATTTTCTTTATTTTGCCAGGGCATTTATTTCTTAGGCAATTTAGATTTTCTCTTTGGTAAACTTTAAATTCTTTTTGAAAATTTCCACTTTGGCCAGAGGTATTCTTAAAATCACGAATACTAGAGCCACCTTTTTTGATGGCTTTTTTGAGTATACTTTTTGAAAAAGAAATAATTTTTTTACAATCGTTTTTTGTTAATTTCATTGCATATATTGTTGGATTAATTTTACTTAAAAATAAAATTTCATTTGCATAGATATTACCAATTCCAGATACAAACTTTTGATCTAGTAAAAAACTTTTTATATCTTTTTTTTTATTTAAGAAATATTTCAAAAGATATTTTAGATCAAAATTTTTAAAAAATGGTTCTGGTCCTAAGTGATTAAATCTATTTATGAGCTCGTTCTTATTATTTATAAAAATAAAAAAACCAAACCTCCTAGGATCATTATAAATAACTTTTAAATCCTTAAATTGTATTTCAACATGATTATGTTTTTTTGGCAACGTTGGCGAATTATAAAAACTAGTATTTGTAAATTTATTGAAATTATCTTTATAAATTAAGTGTATTGTTCCTGACATTCCTAAATGAATTAAACAAAATGATCCATCAGAGAAATTCAAGATTAAATATTTTGAAAATCTTGTAACTTTTTTAATGATCTTATTTTGTAATAATTCTTCAAATTTAGGAGGAATTTTAAATCTTAAATTTCTATTCGTGATTATTACTCTCTTGATTTTTTTTTGTTGTATTTTTTTAGCTAATGATTGTTTAACTATTTCTACTTCTGGTAATTCTGGCATTTACAGTATATTATCAGTAAATAACAAATTTAACATGCAACAATATCTCCAAAATAAAAAAGGACTTGTCCAGGGTGTCTTTGATAATGTCTACGATAAATATGATTTAATGAATGACTTTATGTCATTAGGTGTTCATAGAATTTGGAAAAGAAATTTAATGAGCTGGATGAATCCCTCAAAAAATAAAATATTAATTGATGTTGCTTGTGGTACCGGTGATCTAGGTAAGCTTTTTTTAGACTCTACCAATACAGATGGTAAAATTTTTTGTGTTGATCCAAATAAAGGAATGATTGGCAAGGGTAAAAAGAAATTAGCTGCTTATAAAAACATTAACTGGGTGATTGCCCCAGCAGAAAAATTACCCTTAAAAGAAAATTCTTGTGACTATTATACAATAAGTTTTGGCCTACGTAATACTAAGGATCTTAATAAAGCTCTTTCTGAAGCCTATCGTATTTTAAAACCTGGTGGTCACTACTTGTGTTTGGAATTTTCAAAAATTCAAAACTCAAATTTAAATTTTATTTATAAAAATTATTCTAAGCTTATTCCTTTGATTGGAAGAGCAGTTGTGGGTCAAAAAGAACCTTATGAATATTTAATCAAAAGTATTGAAGAATTTATTAACCAAGAGGAATTAATTGATCTAATGCAAAAAAATAAATTCCAAAATTGTAGTTACAGAAACTTATCTGGTGGAATTGTAGCAATTCACTCTGGCTGGAAGATTTAATGATTAAAAAACTATTTATTCTTTTTAAATTAGGAAGAAAATTAGCTAGATCTGATATTTTAAATGTTGTTTCTAAATTTAAAAAACCACCTCTCGCTATTAAAGTTCTATTTCAAATACTTTCCTTTTCTTTTTCAAATAAGCAAAAAATTAATTTTAATAATACAGAAGGAGAAAGACTCTCAAAATCATTACAGTCAATGGGAACAACTTTTATCAAATTGGGACAATTTTTGGTTACACGGCCAGACATAATTGGAGAAGAATTAGCAAAGCAGTTAGAAGGTTTACAAGACAGGCTTCCGGCCTTTCCTTTATCTGAGGCAAAGATAATCATTAAAAAAGATTTGGGGGAAGAAACCTTTAATTCAATAATAGATTTGAGTGAACCAGTTGCTGCTGCCTCAATAGCTCAAGTTCATAAAGCTAAAATAAACGATAATGGCACAATAAAAGATGTGGCTATTAAAATCTTAAGACCAGATATAAAAAAAAATTTTAATGAAGAAATAGATGCGCTGATGCTTTTTGCTTTTTTTGTAGAGTCGTTTGTCAAAAAAACCAAAAGATTAAAGTTAATTGAAGTTGTTTTTTTGCTTAAAGAAATAACTAATCTTGAAATGGATTTAAGATTTGAAGCTGCTGCTGCAAATGAATACGCAGAAAATACAAAGAATGATGCTGGTTTTAGAGTTCCTGTAATTTATTGGAATTTTACAAGTGAAAATGTAATGACACTTGATTGGGTGGATGGTGTTTCTATTCGGGAAACTAAAGATTTACAAAAAAGAAATATTGATACTAAGAGAATTGCCTCTGATATTATTCAGCATTTTTTAAGGCATGCTGTTAGGGATGGCTTTTTTCATGCTGATATGCATCAAGGAAATATTTTTATTGATAACAATGGACAAATTGTTCCAATTGATTTTGGTATTATGGGTAGACTAGACAGCCTCAGTAAAAGATTTTTAGCAGAAATTTTATTTGGCTTTATCCAGAGAGATTATAAAAAAGTTGCTGAAGTACATTTGGTTGCTGGCCTTGTCCCTAAAGATGTCCCTGTGGATGATCTCGCTCAAGCGTTACGCTCAATTGGTGAGCCAATTTTTGGTCAGTCTGTTAAAGATATTTCTGGTGGAAAATTACTAAAACAGCTTTTTGATGTTACTGAAAAATTTAACATGCAAACTCAGCCCCAATTATTAATGTTACAAAAAACTATGGTAGTAGTTGAGGGTGTTGCTAGAAAACTCAACCCTAATACTAATATTTGGGAAACCTCAAAACCAGTTTTAGAAAGTTGGTTAAGAGAAACCAAAGATCCTATTAATACTTTAAGTGAGGGTTTAAAAAGTACAACTGAGGTAATTAAAAGATTACCTGATTTTCCAGAAATTATGGATAAAGCCAATCAAGCACTTACATTTTTGGCAAGTGGGCAAATACCGCAGAACTCAAACTCCTATACAGCCTTAAACGAAAAAAAATCTGAAATGATTACGTTTAGAAACCAATCTATTGTTGGGTTATTACTGCTTGTAATCTTTGGCCTATTAGTATTTTAATTTGCCAAATGAATAATTTATCACAGAAAAAAATACTTTTAATAATATGTGGAGGTATATCTGCGTACAAAAGTTTGGAACTTATTAGATTATTAAAAAAACAAGATGTAGAAATTAAAACCATACTTACCAAAAGTGCAAAAGAATTTGTAACCCCCTTATCAGTGGCCTCACTTTCTCAAGGAAAGGTTTATGATGATTTATTCAATGCTGAAAATGAAGCTGAAATGGACCATATATCACTCTCTAGATGGGCAGATGTAATACTTGTTGTTCCTACTACTGCAAATACTATTTCTAAATTAAGCGCTGGATCTTCAGATGATTTAGCCTCAACAGTAATTCTTGCATCTGACAAGGATGTTTTTTTGACACCTGCTATGAATGTAAGAATGTGGGAGCACCCTTCAACTAAACAAAATCTCAATCAATTAAAATCTTATGGGTATAAAATAATTGGCCCCGAAATTGGAGATATGGCTTGTGGAGAATTTGGTGAAGGAAAAATGACTGAACCAAAAGATATTTTTCAAACAATTGAGGCATACTTTAGTGAATTAAATAAAAATCAAAAATTAAAAGCTCTAGTAACTGCAGGACCAACTAATGAATATATTGATCCTGTTAGGTTTATAACAAATAAATCTTCTGGAAAGCAAGGATATGCTTTAGCAAAATCTTTGGCAAAAAGAGGATTTCAAACAACTCTAATTTCTGGACCTACGAACCTACAAATAGATAGTAATATAAATTTAATTAAAGTTGAAACAGCAAATGAAATGTTTAAAGCAACACAAGAAAATTTACCTGCCGATGTAGCAATTTTTTCAGCCGCCGTTGCTGACTTTAAAATAAAAGAGAAAAAAAATGAAAAGATGAAGAAACAAAAATATTTAAATTTAGAACTTGAAAAAAATATTGATATTCTAAATTATGTATCAAAACATAACTCTCTTAGGCCAAAATTAGTTATTGGATTTGCAGCTGAGACAAATAACATTCAAGAGAATGCTCAAAAAAAATTAGTTGAAAAAAATTGTGATTGGATAATAGCAAATGATGTATCTAATAATTCTATTGGATTTGACTCTGATTTTAATGAGGTTTCAATTTTTTATAAAGATAAACAAATAAAAAATGAAAAACTTGCCATGAAAAAAAAATCTGAAATCTCAGAGGAGATAACAGATAGAGTTATTGAGCAGTTAAATTAAAATTTAATGGCAAGAGTATTAATCAAAAAATTAAACCCTGAAGTAGAACTTCCAGTTTACAAAACAAGTGGCGCTTCTGGTATGGACTTAATGGCTTTTATAGAAGAGCCAATTAAAATATCACCCAATAGTTCATATTTAGTACCTACAGGGCTTTCTGTGGCATTTTCAGAGGATTATGAGGTACAAATTCGCCCTCGTTCAGGTCTTGCTGCAAAAAAAGGTATAACTGTTTTGAATACGCCAGGAACTATTGATAGTGATTACAGGGGTGAGATTAAAATTATTCTTTTTAATCACGGAAAAGAAGATTTTATAATTAATAACAAGGATAGAGTGGCACAGATGATCTTAACACCAGTTATTAAAATGGAATTAGAAGAAACAGATAATTTACCAAATACTTTAAGAGGTGAAGGTGGATTTGGCTCAACTGGTAAATGAAAAGCCAACTGAATAAAAAAATAATTGAAAGATTTTCAAGACAAATAGTACTTAAAGATATTGGCATTTTAGGTCAAAAAAAAATTCTATTATCTAAAGTTTTAATTGTTGGTGCTGGTGGTCTTGGATCTCCAGTTGCAGAATTTCTTTCAAGAGCTGGCGTAGGATTACTAGGAATAGTTGATGACGATAAAGTAAGTCTTTCTAATTTACATAGACAAAGTCTTTATAACACATCAGATATTGGAAAATTTAAAGTCAAAATAGCAAAAGATAAAATTAGAAAAATAAACCCTAATACAAAGGTCACTACTTATAAAATTAGATTAAATAATAATAATTTTAAGAAAATTATAAATCACTATGATTATATAGTTGATGGATCAGATAATTTTACAACAAAATTTTTATTAAATGATTATTGTTTAAAATTAAAAAAAGTCCTTGTGACGGGGGCAATTAGTAAATTTGATGGACATATATTTACTTTTAATTTTAAAGGTAAAGAGGTTCCTTGTTTAAGGTGTTTTTTCCAAGAATCTAATATTTCAGATGATTTGTTAAACTGTGAGTCAGAAGGTATTCTTGGAACTATTGCGGGAATTGTGGGAACTATTCAAGCAAATGAGGTATTAAAAAAAATACTAAATATTGGAACAGGATTAGATGGATACATTTTCATTCTAGATTTACTTCATTTAAATTTTAGGAAAGTTAAATTTAAAAAAAGAAAAAACTGTATTTGTATATGATTAAAAAATTAGCTGTTTGGTTTTTATGTCTATCACTTTTATATACTCAATCTATAAGTGCTGATGAAAAATTTTTGTCTTTAAAAAAAAATAAAACAAATGTTAGATACGGGCCTGGATTAGATTATCCTATTAAATATGTTTATAGAAAAGTTAATCTAACCGTAAGACAAATAGATAAAAAAGAGAACTGGAGAAGAGTTGTATTTTTAGATAATAATAGTGGCTGGATACACTGGAGCCAGTTAAGGCCATCGAACTCTGTTATTACTATAGAAGAAAAAATTTTGTTTAAAAAACCTTCAAATTTTTCTGAACCTTTTGCAAGATTAGAGAAAGGTAGATTGTTGGTTATAAAAAAATGTGAGAATGATTGGTGTAATGTAACAACTGATAATTATAATGGCTGGATTAAAGTTAAAAATATTTGGGGATCTGCTAAATAAAATCAGCTGATAATGATTTAATATTTTCTTCAGTTAATTTTGTAGTATGTTCATATTCTTTATGATCTATTCCAAGTTCAATACTTACATTGCCTGATTTAATTTTAATAATTTGATCATCATTAAATTTAAAATGAATAAATTGAACTGAAGATGCTTTTCCCTCAGCTGATGTTCTATCTACATCATCTTCTGGTACCGCTTTAACTACTACATTTTCAATTTTAATAAATATATTTTTTTCAATACCACCAACCTTTCCTAAAAATACTCCCCTAGAAAGAGGATTATCAATTTCAAACATTAGTGTTGCTGTTAACTCTTTTCCATTTGGAACTAAAGGGTTATATGCGGTTAACTCATCTTTTAATTGTTCATCACCACCTTTTTCAATGTATAGCATTTCTTGAATTTGTGCCACCATAGTTTCAAAACTTTCAAAATAAAAAGTTGCATAAGGTCCAAGTGCTATTCTTCTATTCTTTTTAAATTCAACAAGTTCTTTTCTAATTTTTTTTCTACTTTCAGCATAAGCTTCTGCTGGCATTAAATCTTGTTTTTCTATTTCTCTTTTTTCTTTACTCATAATTATAACCTATAACTTTTTGCCATTAATTCGATGGGGTGTAGTGCCTCATCGTTAGATATATTTGTATCTGTTTCTAATTGTTTTAAATGTTTGCCTGCTAATGGGCAATCAGAGGCCATGTATTTATTATTTTTATTTTTAATCTGTCTCGCTGTTGGTGTTCCAACTTTTACAGCAAGCTCATGAGTTTCCTTCATAACTCCAAAAGTTCCTCCATGGCCAGCACACCTTTCAACAACATCCATTTTAATATTGGGAATAAATTTCAACATGTCTCTAGATTTGATTCCCATATTTTGAGCCCTAGCATGACAAGCGTTATGCACTGTTACACCACCATCAATTTCTTGCAAGCCTTCTGCTAAGCCTTCGTTTTGCGCTATATCAACAATATATTCATCTATATCGCTAGTACTTTTTGAAAGCCTTTTTATGTTTTCATCATTTGGCAATAATAGTGGCCATTCAAATTTCAACATTAAACCACAACTAGCTGTAAGTGTTATAATTTTATACCCTTTATCCACCCATTCTAATAAATCTTTTGATACTTTTTTTGCTTGTTCGACAACTTTGGGGAGGTCTGCTTGCTCTAAGAAGGGCATACCACAACATCCTGGATAAGACTCTTGAACCTCAACTCCATTTTTTTTTAAAACCTTTAAAGCAGCAACACCTGTATTTTTTTTGTTAAAATTCACAAAGCAAGTTGAATAAATTACCACCTTCCTATCTTTAGATGGCGCATCACCATTAATTGGATCTTTATTTTTTTTGAAATAATTTGTAAATGTCTCTGAATTATAAACTGGAAGTTTAACCCTCATATCTATTCCTGCAACTAATTCTAATATTTTTCTAAAGAAAGTATTTTTAATATTTGATGCCCAATTTATTAATGATGATAAGGCAACACCAATTTTTGCATTTCTATCAATTTGAGCTAACAATGCAGGTACTATTGGTAATTTATTTAATTTTTTTTGAGCCACTCTATACCTCAACATTAAATGTGGAAAATCTAAATCAAAGTCATGTGGCGGAACATAGGGACACTTGGTCATAAAACACATATCACACAATGTGCATGCATCTACTACAGGTTCAAACTGTTCACTTTTTAAACTTTCTACATCCTCATTCTCTGACTCATCAATCATATCAAATAATTTTGGGAACGAATCACATAAATTAAAACACCTTCTACACCCATGACAAATATCAAAGGCTCTTCTCATTTCGTCATCTAATTTTTTTGGGTCTAAAAAATCAGGATGCTCAAAATTTATTGGGTGTCTAGTGGGCGCGTCTATGCTGCCTTCTTTGCTCATATTTAAAATTTTAGGATTTGATGGTGGGGGAAGCCCCCACCATAAAATAAGTCTTATTTACGCAATAGATTCTAATGTTTTTTGGAATTTACCTGCGTGTGATTTTTCAGCTTTTGCTAAAGTTTCAAACCACTGAGCAATTTCTTCAAAACCTTCTTCTCTAGCTGTCTTTGCCATACCTGGATACATATCTGTATATTCGTGTGTTTCACCTTGTACAGCTGAAGCTAAATTAGCTTTAGTTTCACCAATTGGAAGTCCAGTAGCTGGATCACCAACTTCTTCTAAATACTCAAGATGTCCATGTGCATGACCTGTTTCACCTTCTGCTGTAGATCTAAATACAGATGCTACATCGTTATAACCTTCAATATCTGCTTTTTGTGCAAAATATAGATAACGTCTATTTGCTTGACTTTCACCAGCAAAAGCGTCTTTTAAGTTTTCTTCTGTTTTACTACCCTTTAATGACATATTTTTCTCCTTAATGATTATTGTAAATGTATAACTGTTCTAAACTGAATGTCAATAGTTTAGAATAGTTTTAAAGTATTTGTTAAGTATATGAAATTATTGACTTAATTTTGATTTTGATTATCACTCGCAACTCTAATCAAAACCTCAATTGATTTAATTTTTTTTCCAGTAATATTCCTTTTAACATTAACAGAGTCAATCTCATCATCTCCACAGTCTATCAGCTGACTTTTGTCTTCATCAAAAAAGTGCTGATGATCAGTAATATTGGTATCAAAATAGCTTTTGTCACTATTAATTGAAATTTCTTTTAAATACCCTTTTTTCTTAAAAGCATGAATAGTATTGTAAACTGTAGCTAAAGAAATTTTTTCACTTAATTTTTCTTCTATAATTTTAGTAAGATCATTTATTGTAAAATGAAAAGTTTTTTCAGATGAAAATAATACTTCACAAATTTTGAGTCTCTGCTTTGTGGGTCTTAAGCCAGATTCTCTTAATTTTTTAGTATATAAATTTATATTTGTCATTATTGTTTATAATAGTTCTAAACTATTTCTATATTATAATCCTAATAAATCAAGTATTAAGGTGTTTAAATTTATGAAAAAAAACTCATTCACATATGATGAGCTAATAAGCTGCGGAAATGGTGAACTTTTTGGACCTGGTAATGCAAAATTACCTCTTCCACCAAT
The DNA here is from genome assembly GCA_905612465.1 of uncultured Candidatus Pelagibacter sp. Taxonomy (GTDB): domain Bacteria; phylum Pseudomonadota; class Alphaproteobacteria; order Pelagibacterales; family Pelagibacteraceae; genus Pelagibacter. Next base: position 16,215 of record CAJQSC010000018.1, on the reverse strand, counting down.
GCTCATGTTTGATAGAATATCAGAAATCAATGAAGATAGTGGAGTTTTTAAAAAAGGCTCTTTAAAAGCTGAGCTAGATATTAAAGAAGATCTTTGGTTTTTTGATTGTCACTTTAAAGGAGATCCTGTTATGCCTGGATGTCTAGGTTTGGATGCAATGTGGCAATTGGTTGGGTTTTATCTTGGGTGGCTTGGCAACCCTGGAAAAGGAAGAGCTTTAGGAGTGAGTACTGTAAAATTTACTGGTGAAGTTTTAAAGAATGTTAAAAAAGTAAGATACGAAATTGATATGAAAAAAGTTATGGCTCCTGGTGGAACTACAGTCGGTCTTGCAAATGGATTAGTATTTGCAGATGACAAAAAAATATACTCAGCAGACAGTTTAAAAGTGGGATTATTTAAATAATGAGAAGAGTGGTAGTTACAGGATTGGGTGTTGTTTCATGTTTGGGAAATAATCAAGAAGAAGTTTATCAATCTCTTTTGAATTCAAAATCAGGAATATCTTTTTGTGAAGAATATAAAGAACATAATTTAAGAAGTCATATTCATGGTAAGCCAAATATAAAACTTGAAGATCATATTGACAGAAAAACAATTAGATTTATGGGGTCTGGTTCTGCTTATAATTATATAGCAATGAAGGAAGCTATCAATGATTCAGGATTGGAAGATAAGGATGTCAGTAACTTTAAAACTGGAATAGTTATGGGTTCTGGTGGTCCTTCGATAGAAAATGTAGTTTTATCAGTTGATAAAACTAGAGCTAAGACACCAAAATTAATGGGGCCATTTATTGTTCCAAGAACTATGGCTAGTACATCTTCGGCAACTCTTGCCGTACCTTTTAAAATCAAAGGTGTAAACTATACAATGAGTTCTGCTTGTGCAACGAGTGGACACTGTATTGGTCATGCAAGTGAATTAATTCAAATGGGTAAACAAGATATTGTTTTTGCTGGTGGAAGTGAAGAATTACACTGGGCAATGACTGCGATGTTTGATGCAATGACTGCATTGTCCTCTAAATACAATGATGCACCTGAAACCGCTTCAAGAGCTTATGACAAGACTAGAGATGGCTTTGTAATAGCAGGTGGTGGTGGGGTTTTGGTGCTTGAAGAGTACGAGCATGCAAAAGCTAGGGGTGCAAAAATATATGCTGAATTAACAGGCTATGGTGCGACTTCTGATGGGTATGATATGGTAGCACCATCAGGTGAAGGTGCTGTTAGATGTATGAAGATGGCTTTAGCGACTGCTAAAAATAAAATGGATTACTTAAACACTCATGGAACTTCGACTCCAGTTGGAGACATGACAGAACTAAGAGGTGTTGGAGAAGCATTTGGTGCAGAGGTACCAAAAATTAGTTCTACTAAATCTCTTTCTGGTCACCCACTAGGTGCTGCATCTGTTCATGAAGCAATTTATAGTTTAATCATGATGAAAAATAGTTTCATCACAGCTTCAGCTAATATAACTGACATGGATGATGAAGCTAAAAAATTTCCAATCGTAACTAAAACTGAAACAGGAGTTACTTTAAACTCTGTGATGTCTAACAGTTTTGGTTTTGGTGGAACAAATGCAACCTTAATTTTTGAGAAAGTTTAATTTATGAGTTTGATGAAAGGTAAAAGAGGATTGGTCATGGGTGTTGCCAATGAAAGATCTATAGCTTGGGGTATTTCACAAAAACTTGCAGAAGCTGGAGCAGAGCTTGCATTCACTTATCTTGGTGATGCATTAAAGAAAAGAGTTATACCACTAGCTGAAAAATTAAATTCAAAAGTTACTTTTAGTTGTGATGTTGAGAACAAAGAAGAAGTTATAAAACTTTTTGATGATATTAAATCACAATGGGGACAAATAGATTTTGTTGTTCATGCGGTTGCTTTTTCAGATAAATCAGAATTATCAGGTGAATATTTAAATACATCTAGAGAAAATTTTTTAAGAAGTATGTTAATTTCATGTTTTTCATTTACTGAAGTTGCTAAAGAGGCTTCTAAGATAATGAAAGAGGGTGGAAGTTTATTAACTTTAACTTACGAGTCTACTAAAGCTATCCCAAATTATAATGTGATGGGTGTTTGTAAATCAGCATTGGAGGCAAGTGTTAAATATCTTGCAAGAGATTTAGGTGCTAAAGGCATGAGAGTAAATGCAATAAGTGCAGGACCAATTAAAACTCTAGCTGCTTCTGCTATTGGAGATGCAAAATTTCTTTATAAATGGAATGCAGATCATTCATTCCTAAAAAGAAATGTAGATATTCACGATGTTGGAAATTCAGCATTATATCTACTAAGTGAACTTGCTAGTGGTGTTACAGGTGAAATTCACTACGTAGATGCTGGTTATAATAAGGTTGGAATGCCAGATCCTAAAAATATTATCTAATATATAGTTAAATTTATAAAAATATTCTTTTAACCAACACCCAGACTGTTCTTTTATAATTCTTATTTTCTAATAAAGTCGAAATGTAAAATATGGAATTTTAATTTAATTACAATTCATGTACGAATTATATTTTTATGCTAGAATCTTATTTAATGAAAAAAATTTTAAAAATTATAATTTTAAGTTTTTTAATAAGTGGTTGTGCTAAGCACACTGGTACTTATAATAAGGAAGATTCAGCTTTTTTAACTTATTCATTTGAAACTGCAACTGGTGGCATCATAACTAACCATTTTCTATTTGGAGAAAATTCAATAAAATTAGCTGGTAGAGCAAAACTAAGGTGTAAAAAAATTAATCCAGAGTTTAAAGTTAAGAACCTTAGACAAACATATCGTGGAAACCTTATAACTGATCAAATGAGTATATTTGAATATGATTGTAAGTAAGAATGGTGCTAATATGATTGTAATTACTTCTAAGTTATATTTATAATGAAAATCATAACTACTTTTCACTGGACTTGTGGGTATACTTGGAAGAAGAGCGCAGTTAATACTGCTTGGTGCTTATTGGGTTGTGCGATTGGTGATTTTGGAACTATTCTCTATTTTCAATTAACTCAAGTTCCATTTCCCATACTTGGAATTATGGCCCTAGCAATTATTAATGGGTTGATCACTAGCATTATGCTTGAAACCTATATTTTAATGAGACAAAATTTTAATTTTTCAAAAGCCTTAAAAACTGCTTGTGGTATGAGTTTTATTTCAATGGTTAGTATGGAAACAACCATGAATTTAACTGATTATTTTTTAACTGGTGGTGCTGTTTTAGTGTGGTGGGTAATACCAATAATGTTAATAGCAGGATTCCTTACACCTTGGCCTTATAATTATTGGAGACTTAAAAAGTTTAATCAGGCTTGCCATTAAATAAAAAAAAACCCCCAGAACTTTCATTCCAGGGGTTTAGGATTTTAATTTAAATTATTAAGCTTTTGTTTCTGCTTCAGTTGTTGCTTGTTTCATAGAAAGTTTAACTTTACCTCTATCAAAACCAATTACTTTAACAGTAACTACATCACCTTCTTTTACAACATCAGTAACTTTTTCTACTCTTTTAGCAGCAAGTTCTGAGATGTGAACAAGTCCATCTTGTTTACCTAAGAAGTTAACAAAAGCACCAAATTCCATAATTTTCATTACTTTACCTGAGTAGATTTTATTCATCTCAGGTTTAGCAATAATATCTTTAATCATTTGCATAGCAATGTTTCTAGACTCTTCGTCTGGAGCAGCAACAGTTACTACACCATCGTCATTCACATCAAGTTTAGCGCCGGATTTTTCAACAATCTCTCTAATTGTTGCTCCTCCTTTTCCAATCACAGCTGCGATATCTTTTTTATCAACAGTAATTTGTTCCATTTTTGGAGTGTGTTCACCAACATCAGCTCTTGATTCACTTAAAACTTTATTCATTTCACCTAAGATATGAACTCTTCCTTCTTTAGCTTGTTTTAAAGCCTGCTCCATGATTTCAAATGTGATACCTGTAATTTTGATATCCATTTGAAGTGAAGTAATTCCATCTTTAGTTCCAGCAACTTTAAAGTCCATATCACCTAGATGATCTTCATCACCTAAAATATCTGACAAGACACTAAAATCATCACCTTCTTTAATTAATCCCATCGCAATACCTGCAACTGGTTCTTTAATCGGCACACCAGCATCCATTAGCGCAAGAGATGCACCACAAACACTCGCCATTGAAGAAGAGCCATTAGATTCTGTAATATCAGACACTACTCTGAAAGTGTAAGGGAACTCTTCTTTTGCAGGTAATGAAGAATTAATTGCTCTCCATGCTAATTTTCCATGGCCAACTTCACGTCTTCCAGTTCCAATTCTTCCAGTTTCACCGACTGAGAAAGGAGGGAAGTTGTAATGAAGCATAAATCTTTCTCTATGCTGTCCATCTAAACTTTCCAATCTTTGTTCATCATCAGATGTGCCTAAAGTAGTAGTAACAATCGCTTGTGTTTCACCTCTAGTAAATAGAGCTGATCCGTGAGTTCTTGGTAAAACACCAACTTCACATTCAATAGCTCTTACGTCAGCTAAACCTCTACCATCAATTCTTTTTTTGTTTTTAAGAATGTCAGTTCTAACAATTTTCTTTTCAAGATTTTTTAATTCATCATTAACATTAAAATCAGAATAATTTTCATCATCTGCAAAAAGCTGCTTGGCTTTATCAGAAATTTCTGAAATTTGATTTGATCTGTCCTGCTTGTCTATTGTTCCAAAAGCTTTAGTTAAATCTGCTGTAAAATTTTCTTCAAGTTTTTTCTTAACTTCAGATAAATCTTTCTTTTCAACAGTCCATTCTGGCTTTCTGCATTCTTTTGCAAGTTCCTCAATCATTTCAATTACTGGAACAAAACCTTTATGACCAAACTTAACTGCATCTAACATTACTTCTTCTGTTAAACCTGATGTTTCAGACTCAACCATAAGCACAGCATCTTTAGTACCTGCTACAACTAAATCTAAAGTAGAATTTTCTAACTCTGCTTTTGATGGGTTTAAAATGTATTTACCATCAACTAAACCAACTCTTGAAGCGCCCACAGGACCCATAAACGGCATTCCCGAAATAGCTAGCGCCGCTGAAGAAGCTGTAATTGCTAAAATATCTGGTTGATTGTCTTTATCATATGAAATTACTGTTGGTAATAACTGAACTTCATTTTTAAATTCACTTGGAAACAAAGGTCTGATTGGTCTGTCAATTAATCTTGAGATCAATTGTTCACTTTCAGTTGGTCTTGCTTCTCTTTTAAAATATCCTCCAGGAATTTTACCACCTGCATAATATTTTTCTTGGTAATTTACAGATAGCGGAAAATAATCCATATCTGGATTTACTCTTTTTGCTCCTACTACTGTTGCTAAAATAACTGTTTCACCACATGAAGCAATGATTGCTCCATCAGCTTGTCTTGCTACTTTACCTGTCTCTAAACTTATTTTCTTTCCTGCTACTTCAATTTCCTTCTTATATACTTTAAACATTTATTTTCCGTTTCCTTCTATCTATTTTCTTAAATTTAATTGTGTTAATACATTTTTGTAAGAATCGAATTTATTTTTCTTTAAATATTCTAACAATTTTTTTCTTCTATTTACTGCTCTTAACAATCCAACCGAAGAGTGTTTATCTTTTTTGAATTGCTTAATATGCGCTGAAAGAGTTTCAATCTTACCTGTTAATAATGCAATTTGTACCTCCGAAGAACCAGTGTCCTTCTCATGCATTTTTAATTCTTCTGCTTTATTCGTCATACTGTTTATTTTCCTATTTGTTTGTTTGTTTTATTAAGTTTTCTATTTTTTCTGCATATTCAAAAGAGTCATCTTTAGCAAAAAGTATCTTTGGTATATATTTCATAAATACTTTTTTTGATAAAACTTTTCTAATTAAAAAAGAGTATTCTCTTAATTTTTTAATAACTTTTTCAGTATCTTTTCCCCCTAGAGGCAATACATACGCTTTTGCAATTTTAAGGTCTTGACTCATTTTTACTTCTGTTACCGTGACAGTATTAGTTTCTAAATTCGGCACTTTAGCTTCATTTCTGGCAAAAATCATACCTAAAGATTGCTTAATCATCTCTCCAACACGTAATTGTCTTTGTGATACTGGTTTTCCTGTTTTATCAACCATTATACCGTTCTCTCAGTAGAAGTTGTGCTATATGCCTCTATTGTATCATTTTTTTGAAAATCAACAAAGTCTTTAAGTGTTATTCCACATTCTTGGCCATTGCTAACTTGTTTCGCCTGATCTTTTTCTCTAAAAATTGTACTAATCTTACCAGTATAAATAATTGTGCCATCTCTAATTAATCTAGCATTCGTTCCGCTGGTTATTTCTCCATCAGTTACTTTAGAGCCTGCAACCTTTCCAGTTCCAGAAACTTTAAAGATTTCTAAGATTTGAGCTGTACCATTAATTGTTTCCTGAATATCTGGAGCAAGAAGTCCTGACATTCTCAATTTGATATAATCTAAAACTTCATAAATAATATTATACGAAGAAATTTTAATTTTTTCATTCTCTGCTAATTTTTTTGCTTCTTTGCTAGGCTTAACATTAAATGCAATTAGAGTTGCATTAGATGCTTTTGCTAAAGTCACATCAGTTTCTGTTACCATTCCAATATCTGATAGAATAATCTTGGGTTTAACTTCATCGTGTGTAATTTGATTAATAGCACTTTTAATTGCTTCAGCAGACCCGTGTACATCTGATTTTATAATAATATTTAATTCAGCAGCAGATTTATCTGCAAAAGCAGAATCTTGTGTTGCAAGATTTAATGGGCTTCCTCCTGTTTTGGTTTCATCAGCTCTGTTTTCGCTTAATGTTTTTGCTTCTTTTTCAGAATCAACAACAATAAAATCATCTCCAGATTTTGCTGCTCCATTAATTCCTAAAATTTCAACAGGTGTTGATGGTGGTGCTTCGTCAATAGTTTTTCCTTTATCATTAATTAATGCTCTAACTTTTCCCCATTTCAATCCACTAACAAAAAAATTACCTCTTTTAATTGTTCCCGATGTTACCACGACAGTTGCTACAGCCCCTCTACCCACATCAATTTTTGATTCTAAAACAATTCCAGTTGCTTTAGATTCAAAATCAGTTTTTAGGTCTAAAATTTCAGCTTGTAGCACAACTGCCTCTACTAATTTATCTAAATTTTTTTTTGTTTTTGCAGAGATTTCGACCATTAAAGTGTCTCCTGATAAATCTTCTGCAATAAGTTCATATTCTAAAAGTTGATTTTTAATTTTTTGTGGGTCTGCCTCTGGTAAATCACATTTATTTATTGCAACAACTATTGGAACATTTGCAGCTTTTGCATGTTTTATTGACTCAATAGTTTGAGGTTTAACACCATCATCTGCTGCAACAACTAATACAACTACGTCAGTTAGTTTTGATCCTCTAGCTCTCATCTCAGTGAATGCTGCGTGACCTGGTGTGTCTATAAAGGTTATTTTTTTTGATTCATGTTCTATTTGATAAGCACCAATGTGTTGTGTAATTCCACCAAATTCACCTAATACAACATTTGCACTTCTTAAAACATCAAGCACTGAAGTTTTACCATGATCAACATGTCCCATCACAGTTACTATTGGAGGTCTATTTTTTAGATTTTCAGATCTAGAATCTTTAATTTTTTGAATAATTTCTTCAGCTTTTGTTTCTCTTATAGGATTGTGACCAAATTCTTTTACTAAATATTCAGCTGTATCTGCTGCTAATGTTTGATTAATAGTAACTGTCACACCCATTCCAAACAAATGCTTTATAACATTGTTAGATTGTTCAGCCATTCTGTTAGACAACTCTCTAACGGTAATTGCCTCAGGAATATTAACATCTCTCTTTATGGGTCTTAAACTTTCTTGAATCTCTTCTTTGGTAAGTTCTCTATTTTCTTTTAACTTTGCTCTTTTAATTGAAGCCATACTTCTTGATCTTGCTTCAATTTCATCACTTAAAGCTCTTGAAACGGTTAACTTTAGTTCTCTTTTTTTTGTATCAGGCTTTCCTGATTCACCTTTAAGTCTTCTAGTTGCTCTTTGTTCAGCTAATTTACGTTTTTCGTAGTCATTCGTAATTGATGAGGCTGGTTTGGGTGCAGAAGGTTTTCTTTGGATAAAGCTTCCAGTGGGACTTACAGGTGGTTTTGATCTTACACTAGCAGGTCTACTAAAGTTACCTCTAGGGGCAAACTTGTTTGGTTTTTTTTCAATAACAACTGAGTTTTTACTCTGAGTTTTTGCTAACTCTATATTCTCTATCGATTTCTTGGCTATACCAGAAAGTGTTAATTTTGTTTTTTTGTTGTCCATATTTCATTACTCAATCTTTATAAATTATATTTCTTGCAGACATAATTAGTTCGTCTGCTTCAGTTTTAGATAAAGCAAAATCTTCAAGATATCCTTGAATTTTAATTCTTTCACCTTTTACAATATCGTAGCCACCGGTCAATTCATCCGATGCAAGGTCTGCAAAATCTTCTAGTTTTAAAATTTTTTGTTCCCCTAGGGTGACCAGCATACCTGGTGTTAACCCTTTGTGATTTATAAGATCATCTTGTAGTCCTAAATCTTTAATTCTTTTTGTAATATCTTCTTGATCTTTTAAATAAAAATCTTTTGCCCTTTCTATTAAGGCTTTAGCAGTATCTTCTTCTATACCTTCAATCTTCATTAAGTTTTCTGGTGAACTATCTTTAATGTCTGAAATTGAAGAAAAACCTTCGGCCACAAGCAGTTGCCCTAAGGTTTCATCTAATTCTAGATTTTTAACAAAATTTTCAGTTTTTTCTTTAAACTCTGACTGTCTTCTTTCCGAATCTTCTGCATCGGTCATTATATTAATTTCATAATTTAATAGTTTTGTAGCTAATCTTACATTTTGACCTCTACGACCAATCGCTTTACTTAAGTTTTCCTCAGTTAAAATTACATCTAGTTTTTTTGCAACACTATCAACATTTACTCTTTGAACCTCAGCTGGTGACAGTGCACTTGAAACTACTATTGCTGGATCTTCAGACCAGTTAACAATATCTATTTTTTCACCTTGAAGTTCATTAACTACCGCCTGAACTCTTGATCCTCTCATTCCCACACAAGCCCCTACTGGATCTAATGAGGTATCAACTGCTTTAACACAAATTTTTGCTCTACTTCCTGGGTCTCTTGCCGATGCTTTAATTTCAATTAAACCATCATAAATTTCTGGAACTTCTTGGACAAATAGTTTTTCCATAAATTTTGGGTGAGCTCTTGATAAAAATATTTGTTGCCCCCTAGGTTCTCTTTTTACATCATAACAATAAGCTTTAATTCTATCACCAGCTTTTATGTTTTCTCTAGGGATCAATTCATTTTTTTGAATGATTGCTTCTGTTCTTCCTAAATCAACTATTACACTTCCAAACTCTAAACGCTTAACAATGCCACTTAAAATTGAATCTTTCTTATCTACAAAATCATTAAATTGCCTTTCACGTTCTGCTTCCCTTACATTAAAACTAATAACTTGTTTGGCGGTTTGTGCTGCTATTCGACCAAAATCAAATGAGGGCAGCGGTTGTAAAATTTCATCACCAATTTTCTTATCTTTATTTTCCTCGCTTAATATAATCGCATCTTGAAGGTTAATTTCTGTATTTATATTTTCTGGTTTTTCCACAACTATTAATTTTCTAAAAATTCCAATGTCACCATTTTCTCTATTTATTAAAACTTTAATTTCATTATCTTGCCCAAATTTAGATTTAGCGGCTTTAGCAATTCCTGTTTCCATGGAATCAATAATTAATTCTTTATCTATAGATTTTTCTAAAGCTACTGCTTCAGCTATTCTTAATAATTCTAGTTTGTCTGATCTTCTATTTAACATATTTTTATTAGTTCCAAAAAAAAATGGGCTGAAGCCCATCCTGCGATTTCAATAATGTAAGGGCAATATATAAAGAATTTTTATTAATACAATAAGAACTATTTAGAAAAAACACCCTTTTTATCAGTCTTTTCCCATGAAAATGAACCATCTGCTTCTGGCATTCTTCCAAAGTGGCCATATGCTGATGTTTTTTCATAAATGGGTTTATTTAAACCTAGCATTTCTCTTATTCCTCTTGGGCTTAAATCAAAATTTTGTGAAATTTTTTCTGAAACAAATTTATTTTTTTCCAAATCATTATCAAATAAATCTACATAAATTGACAGGGGTTTAGAAACTCCAATTGCATAAGCTAATTGAATTAAACATTTTTCAGAAATTTTAGAAGCAACAACATTTTTTGCAATATATCTTGCAGCATATGCTGCTGATCTATCTACTTTTGTTGGATCCTTACCAGAAAAAGCTCCACCACCATGAGGCGCTGCTCCACCATAGGTATCAACAATAATTTTTCTTCCTGTTAAACCACAATCTCCATCTGGTCCACCTATTACAAAGTTTCCAGTTGGGTTTACGTAAAATTCTTTTTCATCAAAATCTTTTAAAAATGTTTCAGGAATTGATTTTATCATATACGGTGTTAATAACTCTCTTACTTTGGCCTGATCTATATCTGCAGAATGTTGGGAAGATATCACAACTGATTTAACTTTAGTTGGTTTGCCATCAGTATATTCAAAAGTAACTTGGCTCTTTGAATCTGGTTCTATATTTTTTAATATTCCTGCTTTTCTATCTTCTGCCATCAGTCTTAAAATTTTATGTGAATAGTGAATGGGTGCCGGCATTAATTCTTCTGTTTCGTTGCATGCATATCCGAACATTATTCCTTGATCTCCAGCTCCTTCATCTTTATTGTCTTTAGAATCTACACCCATAGCTATATCTACAGATTGTGAATGAAGATGACTTTCTATCTTTGTTGCTTCTCTCCATGTAAAACCCTCTTGGTCATATCCAATATCTTTAATACATTCTCTAACTTTTTGAATAAGATCTTCTTCTTTAATCTCTGGACCCCTTACTTCTCCGGCTAGTACAACTTTATTTGTTGTGGTTAGTGTTTCACATGCAACTCTAGAAAATGGATCTCCAGCAAGATAACTGTCTACCACCATATCTGAAATACGATCTGATACTTTGTCAGGATGTCCCTCTGAAACTGACTCACTAGTGAATAAAAAGTTTTTTAAATTACTCATATTTAATTCTATTAAATGAAAAAATTAAAAAAATATATATTAAAATTAATATTAGAAAGATTTTGTTCCCATATAACATAAAAAGTGTGGATTTAACCAATTTACTCTCAGAAAGTTCCACATATCCTATTGATCCAAATACTACTTCTTGCTCTATAATTCCAATAGGATTAATAATAGCAGTAATCCCATTATTTGTAGACCTGATTATATACTTTCCACTCTCGATAGATCTGAATATACTATGCGAAAAGTGTTGCATAGGGCCTATAGAATTTCCAAACCAACCATCTTCTGAAATATTAATTATATAATCAAAATTATTATCTTTAGATAATTTACCTGAATAAATTATTTCATAACAAATTAAGGGAAGTAAACTTAAATCAATTTTACTATTTTTTATATTCAGCGGTGCCCTAATGTCTCCACTGGAAAAAGATTGATAACTATTAGTTACTGTTTTAAAGCCTATCAAGCTAAGAATGCTCTCAAGCGGAGTAAATTCCCCAAACGGCACCAGATTAACTTTATTATAATTTTCGATAAGATCTAGTTTGTTATTAAAGATGGCCATTGAATTAAAAAATAATTTTTTATCATTTTTTATCTCCATACTATTTAAACCCATAATAATAAAATCATCTTCTCCAAAACTATTTGTAAATAAGTTTTTATAAATACTCATCTCTCTTAAGTAGCTGTCTGGAATAATGCCTTCAGGCCACAAAAAAATTGTAGGTTTTAATTTTGTTGGAGCACTTAAATCTATAAGCTCATTGATTATTTTTAACTCATCTTGATTTGAGTAGAATCTGTCTAGACTGATATTTGATGATATTGCCTTGATTGTATAAGAGTTTTTTACACTTTCTAGAGAATTAAAATTATTATCTCTTATGTTGCCAAATATTAAAAGCCCAACAGATAGTAGAATAAAGAAAAAAAAAACTATGGTTTCTATTCTAGATCTTCTTAAAATAAATAAAGCAGGCGCAGTAAATAAGGAAATACAAATTAAATTGAAAGAATAGGTGCCAATAATAGAGAGAATTTGAATAAAATAAATATTATCTGAAAAACTATATGAAATTAAATTCCAAGGAAACCCTGTAAGTATGGAGCTCCTGACAAATTCTATTGTTCCAAATAAAATTGAAAAAATTAAAAAAGAACTAACTACATTTTTTGAGTAGAGAACTGAGAATAGATATGTAATTAAAGCATAAAATATGGCCAAAAAGGCTGGTAGTAGAATTATAGCAACTGGAATTAAGAACCTAAAGCTATGGTCAAAAGTCAATGAAATTGCTATCCAGTATAGACTAAATAAAAAATATCCAAACCCAAAGCACCAACCATACTGAAAAAAAAATTTATTGTTAGGTGTTCTTTTTTTTTTATTAAAAATAAAAATAAAAAATAAAGAAAAAGTAATAAAATTAATTATAAAATAATTATATGGAGGTAAGCTATAAGCACTTAATGCTCCTAAAAAAATAATATAGAGATAATTTAAAAAGTTTTTTTTAAACAATTTGGATAATTTTTTTTTTAATAGTTTGATATATTTTTTCTTCTTCAATTAACATTACTTTAAAATCTTTTAATTTGATATGGTCATAACCTAATAAATGTAAAAAACCGTGAATAAAAATCTTTGTTACTTTATTCTTAAACTCTAGAGCACTTAGTGCTTTGGGTTTATTCATAAACTCATAGCTGATAATAATATCTCCAATATAAGGCGATTTTTTTATATTCATTTTTTTTTCAAAAGGAAAAGATAAGACATCTGTTGCTTTATTTTTATTTCTAAATTTTTTATTTAGTTTTTTAATATTTTTATTATTTGAGAGTAAAATAGTTAAACCTACTTTTTTTTTTATAAATCTATATTTTTTAGGAAAAACTTTTACCAAGGAATTAAAAAAAACATCAGCTTTTTTAATTTTTTTAATCCATAGGTTACTCTCATAAACTACGTCAATACTAATCATTTTCTTGGTCTGAATACGCTTTTACAATTTTAGAAACTAACGGGTGTCTAACTACATCAGAATGATCAAAATCTATAACGGAGACTTCATCCAAATGTCCTAATAATTTTTTAGATCTATTTAATCCAGACATATTCTTGTGGGGTAAATCAATTTGAGACGGGTCACCATTTATAACAATCTTTGAGTTTTCTCCGATACGTGTTAGAAACATTTTAATTTGTGTATCTGTTGCATTTTGTGCTTCATCTAAAATTGCAAAAGAATTTTTTAAAGTTCTGCCCCTCATAAATGCTAGTGGTGCTATTTCAATATCACCAACTTCAATCATTCTTTGAATTTTTTCAAAGTCGAAAAGATCATACAGAGAATCATATAAAGGTCTTAGGTAAGGATCTACTTTTTCCTTCATATCTCCTGGTAAAAAACCTAATCTTTCACCAGCTTCTACTGCTGGTCTTGATAGAATAATTCTTTCAATCTTCTTATCAAGTAATAATGTCAAACCAACTGCAACAGCTAAGAAAGTTTTCCCAGTTCCAGCAGGACCTGCTGATATAACAATATCACTTTGTCTTAAAGCTCTAACATATTTTTTTTGTCCTTCTGATCTTGGAATAACTGATTTTTTAGGAGTTTTAATTATATCTGAAATATTTTGATTTTTTACTTTTTCTTCGATCATAAATTTATCTACTGAAGAGATTATATCTTTTTTTTCTATACTACCATTATTTATAAACTGATTGGCTAGAAATTGAATAGCATTTTTTGCAATTTCATTTTCTTTCGGTGTTGATTTTATTAAAATAGAATTACCCCTAGAATATAGATTAGTATTAGTAATTTTTTCTAGTTCTTTTAAATTTTCATTAAATTCACCAACTACCCCCATTAACAAATCATTGTCTTGAAATATAACGCTCAAAGAATTTTGATCAGAATAGACAAATTTTAGAATAGAATTAATTTTTTTTGATGCTACGTTCTTCAACTCTTAGGCTACCTTCTGTTTATAATTTTCTTTTAGTGATCCAAAAAAGCTATTTTGATTACTACTTTTTATTTCTATTTGAACAACTTTTCCTATACAGCTAGCATTACCATCAAAAATTACTGATGTCATAAACTCAGTTCTACCAAATAATTTAATTCCATCTTTCATTCTATTTTCAACTAAGACATTAAGTATCTTTCCTTCTAAGGATTTATTTTTATTTATTTGATTTTCAAATAATTTTTTTTGTATTATTTCTAATCTTTCTTTTGATTTTTTTTTATCAACTAATTCTAGCTCTGCAGCCACAGTGCCTGGTCTTGGACTAAAAATAAAAGAATAAGAATTAATAAATTTCATTTTTTCAATTAATTCCATCGTGTATTTAAAGTCTTCATTGCTTTCCCCTGGATATCCAATAATAAAATCACTTGAAAACTCTATATTAGGATTAATTTTTTTTAATTTTTCATAAATCATTAAATATTCTTCAATAGTGTGTTTTCTATTCATTTGTTTTAAAATTTTGTTTGATCCACTCTGCACCGGAAGATGCACTAAAGGCATTAATTTGGTAGATTTTTTATACACATTTATTAAATCATCAGTCATGTCTTTGGGGTGAGATGTGGTATATCTAATTCTCTCTAGCTCATTAAAACTTTCTAACTCCAATAATAAATCAGATAATCTAAATTCATTATTTTTTTCTTTGTAGTTATAAGCGTTAACATTTTGTCCTAAAAGAATAATTTCTTTTACACCACTCTGAACCATCTCTTTAGCTTCATTTATAATCTGATTAAACGGTCGAGAGTATTCGGGTCCTCGTGTATATGGAACAACACAAAAGTTACAAAACTTATCACACCCTTCTTGAATTGTTAAAAAAGAAGATACTTTACTATCTTTATTTTTAATTTTACTTAAATAATTAAATTTTGAAATCGTATCAAACTCAGTTTCCTCTTTTTTTTTCTTATTATTTATATGTTCTTGTATAGTGTCATTAATCTTATGATATGACTGCGGTCCAATAACTATATCTATATAAGGCTCCCTTCTTAACATCTCTTGATTTTCAGCTTGAGCAACACATCCTGCTACAATCACGATAGGTTTTTTTTTAGATCTAAAAATTTTTTTTACTCTTCCAATTTCATGATAAACTTTTTCTTTTGCTTTATCTCTTATATGACAAGTGTTTAAAAGATAACAGTTTGCATCTTCATACTTATCAGTTTTTTCAAAACCTATTTTTTTTACTATATCAAATATACGATTAGAATCGTATTCGTTCATTTGACAACCAAAAGTTTTGATAAATATTTTTTTTAACATTAGGTTAAGATTTTTTTTTAACCCCATATAATTCTAGTTTATGGTCCACTAAACGATAACCATATTTATCAGCAATTTTTTCTTGCAGCTTTTCAATTTCTTCATCAACAAATTCAATGATCTCACCTGACTTAACATCAATTAAATGGTCATGATGTCCTTCATTTAATTCTTCATACCTTGCTTTTCCTCCTTTGAATTCATGCTTTGCTAGAATTCCAGATTCTTCAAATAGTTTTACTGTTCTGTAAACTGTTGCGATACTAATCTTTGAGTCAATTTTTGAAACTCTATTGTAAAGCTCATCTACATCTGGATGATCATTTGACTCTGACATAACCTTAGCAACAATTCTTCTTTGATCTGTTAGTTTAACTCCTTTGGCTAAACACTTTTGTTCAATATTTTCTGACATAGTTAATTTTAACTCAAATAAATAGGATTAATCAAATTCTTTTTAATTTTATATTTTTCACACAACTGGGGTACATCTACATATTTAATGACCTTTGGTTCTTTAAAATCCCCAAAACTAAAGCAATAATAATCAATTTTTTTAGTTAAAAATAGAGCTTTAATTGTTGATAAGGAGTTTCTAATGCCTGCAAAACTACCTGGGCCCCTATTTACATAAATAGCACCTATATCATCTAAAGAATTTTTATTATCTTTTAAAAACTCATTAATTAGAATCATT
>CAJQSC010000017.1 GCA_905612465.1 uncultured Candidatus Pelagibacter sp. | reverse complement strand
GCGGGTTATATTTAGGAGCTGTTAATTTACACCTAGGATCAAGTGGCATCATAAAAGGAAGGCCAGGCCAAAAGCCAAGGGCAGACACCCAATACTCAGTTCCAGAATGAACTCTTACAAACTGGTCTGTATCTTTAAGATTGTTTAGTTCAACAATAAACTCTGGATCCGGAGTTTTTTTGGCTATTTTACTTGAATAATCTTCAATACACTCTTTTGTCCATTTATCCAGGAAGAATTGGTACTTTAAATCAAGGATTTCCTGCTTCGGGTCCAATGGATAGCTGGTCATTCAGATTAGCAAATATATTAGTTGGAAATGAACCTGGTGAAGCAGCACTTGAATGTCAATTCATGGGCCCTACACTGAAATTTAAAAGTGATAGAATGATAGCAATAACTGGGGCTGATATGTCTCCTAAAATAGATGGTAAGATTGTTCCATTATGGGAAAGCTTAGAGATTAAAGCAAACCAAACTTTAGAAATGGAGTTTGCTACTATAGGTGCTAGATCATATATTGCTTTTTCAGGTGGCATCAATAGTAAACCTTGGTTAGGTTCGAGATCCACTTTTCATAAAGCTGGAGTTGGGGGTATAGATGGTAAAGCTATACAAAATAGGCAAATTTTACCCTTAGGAGAAAATAGAGATTTTGCTTCAAAAAAAATTAAAAAAAATTCTATTCCAAAAATGTCAAATGATAAAAACTGGTCTATAGAGGTTGTGTTAGGACCAAATGATGATTGGATTGATAAAAATGGTCATCAAATTTTTCTCAATTCAAAATGGAAGCTTCAAGCTAAAAGTGATAGGACTGGCTATAGGTTGGATGGACCAAAGTTATCTTTTACTGATAAGGCAACCAACAAAAGTTTAGAAAATGGATCAGAACCATCAAATATTATTGATCAAGGTTATCCCTCTGGTGCAATAAATCTTGCAGGTCAAACACCAATTATACTTGTAAACGATGGGCCAAGTATGGGTGGATTTATCAACCCATATACCGTTCCATCTGCTGCATTTTGGAAATTAGGGCAAGCTAAACCTGGGGATACCTTTAATTTTACTGAAGTATCGGTTGAAAAAGCTCAATTACTAAGAACAGAACAGTCAATTATTTGTAGTGAAATAAGTCTTCAATCATTTGATGATGACAAAATAGCAACCACCAAAGAATCAATTCAAAAAGTTGAATCTGTAAAGATAATAGATTTTGAAAAAGATGAATTAAAAGAAAAATTGAGAAGAAAAATGATGGAAAAAAAGGGTATGAAAAATATGAAAATTCGTTTCTTTAATTAATAATTGTATATGGGAGATATAAAAATATGGCAACTGAAGTAAAAACAACAGTACCAGGAAATATTTGGAAGGTTTTAGTAAAAGTTGGAGATATTGTTAAAAAAGACGATGATTTATTTATTATGGAAGTAATGAAAACTGAAGTTCATCATAATTCTCCAATAAATGGTACAGTAATTGAGGTTAATATTGTTAATGACCAAGAGGCAGTGGACCCAGGAACTATAGCAATCCTAATCGAATAAAATCAAAATCTATGAAAAAATTTAGTTTCAAAAAAAAATCATACCTAATGATGATTCAGGAACTTTCTAATAAAATTGGGATTTCAATCGAGGAAGCCAAAAGTTTAGTTAATACAGCTTTATCATTCATTGATTTAAAAGTAATAAATTATAAAGATTTAAAAGAAGAGATATTAACTTTTTTAGTTATAAATATGTTTTCTCTTATCTGTAAACTATAATCCTTATGAACAAAAAAATAATTTTATATAATGGTCCTAACTCACCTTTTGGTAGAAAAACTAAAATAACATCCTTAGTTCAAGAGATAATCCTAGAGGAAAAGATAATTAAAGTTCAGGAAGCAAATTTTTTAGATGAATACAATCCCTTAAGAAAAATACCCACTCTATTAGTTGACGATTTACCCATAATTGATAGTGATAATATTTGTATTTATTTAGATTCAATTTCAAAAAAAAAAACACTTTTCCCAAAAAATGAATATTTTAAAATTACTTCAATGACATCAATTGCAAATGGATTAATGCAATCTGTTTTGGAAAGACGCATGGAAACAATCAGACCACATAATGAACAAAGTAAAGATTTTATCAAAAAACAAGAAATTCGGACAATAAGAACTATCAAATGGTTAGAAAATAATTGGAATAATTATGGAGATAATTATTTAACTATGGATCAGATAGCTATCGCATGTTCACTTGAATATACAAATTTTAGACTTAACAATAGATGGGAAGAAGAATGTCCCCATCTAAAAAAATGGTTAATTAATTTTAGAAAAAATAATTTTATGAAATCTACAGTTCCCTTAGAATCCATATAATTTTTGAATTAATCATAATAAAACATTGGAGCTTTGTTCCACTCTAACCATGTAACTGGGTCATGACCCCAAACAACTTTTGCATTAGTTTCTTTTGCAATTTTTCTTAGTTTTGCCACTGAATCTGCTGCATCAGAAGCTGATGCCACAAGACCTGGTAAACATCTATCACACCAATGATCACCTGTATAACAGGCATCTCCTGTCAATAGCATATGACCAGTTTTTGGTAAATTTACTAGTACTGACTGATGACCTGGTGTGTGACCTGGAGTAAATATGACTTTTATAACTCCATCACCATATACATCATAATAATCTGTTTTTTTTCCCTGTAAGAACTTCCATCTGATATTAGGTTTATCAAAATCTGCCCTAACATAAGCAGGTTGTGAAAACCAATCTGGGTTAAATGCATAATCATATTCTATTCTTTGAGTTATATGTGTGGCATTTGGAAAGTGACCTATTGCACCTGAATGATCTAAATGTAGATGGGTTTGTATAACATTTTTAACATCTTCAGGGTTTGTGTTAACTGTTTTTACTTGCTCTCTACACCATTCTGATGCTTTCATAACCGGGTCATAGGCATCAACTACTGATCCCCAATGTTTATGTTTATCAAGTGCTGCCTCTATTGGCATTCCACCATCAATTATAACATCTCCTTGAGGATGTTTGATCAAAAACCAAGGTACTGGTATTTCATAAGGCTCCTCACCTTGATTCATTTTTATAAATTTTATTTTAGTTTTAATGGAACCAGTTTGAAACATATATAATCTTACACCTGTATTAAATTTGGTAGTGTGCTCAAATATATCTTTATCTTTTTTTTCCATAAATATTTTTACCAGGTTGCCTTATATATATTCAGTGCGTCAGCCTCAGTTACTTCACGGGGGTTATTCACTAATAATCTTGTTTGCTTCATTGCATCACTTGCCATTTTCACACATGCTTCTTCTGGTATATTAACTTCTCTAAGTTTTTGTGGCAAACCTAGTCGTTTAGATAAATTCTCAATCTTCTCAATAAACTCTGCACAAACTGCTTGTGTACCTTTATTTGTATCTAAGTCAGGAAACACATGTCGAGCAAGTTCAGAATAATCTTTTGCTGCATTAACATCAACACTGTTAAATTTAAGAACATTAGGTAAAACTAAGGAATTTGAAAGACCATGAGAGACATGAAAAGTTCCACCGATTGGGTAAGCTAAAGCATGTACTGCAGCTACTGGTGAATTTGCAAAAGCTTTTCCAGCTAACATAGCTCCGATAAGCATATTACCTCTAGCTTCTAAATTTGATCCATCTAAAACTGCAGTTTCTATTGATGCTCCAAGTAATTTTAAAGCTTCAATTGCAATCATTCTTGATATTAAGTTATTATTTTTATTTTTAGAAGCATAGGCTTCTATAGCATGAACCATCGCATCTATTCCAGTTGCAGCAGTAGTTCCAGCAGGCAGCCCAAGGGTAAGTTCTGGATCTAAAATTGCTAAATCTGGTAAAATAATTGAAGAAGACACTCCTTTTTTTTCATCTTCACCAACAGTAATAATTGCAACTGGTGTAACTTCTGAACCAGTTCCTGCTGTAGTAGGAACTAAAACTAATGGTAAACGTGGCCCTTTTGCATTTGAAACACCCCAAGCTTGTTCTAAATCCTCATTTGAACCTAATATTAGAGCTACAAGTTTAGCAATATCCATTGATGATCCACCACCAAAACCAATAACTCCTGTTGCTTTGAATTTCTTTCCAGCCTCAACAGCCAATAAAAGAGTTTGTTTGGATGGATCTGCCTCAACATTATCAAAAATTTCGATTGAATTTTTTTTACTTAATTCATCGATAGTAGGTTTTGTTAATCCTAAAGACATTAAGCCTTTATCAGTTATAAAAAGAATACGTGAACCAAGTTTTTTTGAAATTTCCTCACAAGAGCTTACTGCAAATCCATTACCAAACCTCAATCCAGCAGTAGTATTAAATTGAAATGAATTTAAAGTCATAATTTTTTATACGACGTAAGCATAGAATATTATTGTTAAAATCGCTAAGCCAGCAAGTATTAGTATCCAGCCATATCCTGTCCCAACTTTATCAATATAGTTTTCATCAGCCTCTGTTTCATTTGGTCCTTTAAAAAGATCGTTAGGTTGAATTGGTTTATTAGGTAGTGTTGATAAATCCATTTTACTGGCTAAAAACCAAATTAAACCAATACCAATAACCCACCAAATTAATTGATAACCCCAAATGGATGGAATTTTTAAAACCCAAGTTTCAAATCCTGCTCCAGGTTCCCCGAAAAATAAATTTCCCAAAATTTGCCCTGGCCCAATTCCAAAAAAAAGCCAGATTAAAACAATAACATAAGCAAATGACCTTAGTTTACTTCTGCTTGGATGAAGACCCATATGATCATTCATAAAATCATGAAATTTTTCTCTGTGTGATCTATAAATGTCATTTTTAGAAACAGATGAAAAAGCTGATATAGAAAAACAAACAAATATATTGAATAGTAAACCCCACACACCAGAGTGTATGGTTAGTGGCCACCTTCCCCATGGCAGTCTATTACCTGTAATTTGTTGTCCAATTGTTTCTGTTAATATGACAATTAAAATACCAATAATTATTCCAAAAATTGCCCCACCTCTAGTAATCCAAGGAAACCAAATTATTCCTAATAAAACAACTAGAAACTGAAATGAAATAGAAATTGCTATCCCACTAAAAAGTACCATTGCTGGTTTGGCAAATGTAGCAATATAAAGTGATGCTAAAAAAACTAGCAACATTATCAATCTAACAACTGTTCTTTCTTTTTCCCATGTTAAATCTTTATCAACATATGCTTTGTATAAGTCTCTAGTAATAATACTTCCAGAGGACATTAAAAATGCCCCAGCTGTTGATTGAAGAGCGGCTATTAGACCAACCATTAGTAATCCTGTTAACCATATAGCAGATTCATCTATTAGGTTTATTAAATGATAAACAACTAAAGAATGATCTTCTCTAGAAATTTCTGGTAATACGTTACTAATAGACAGTCCCAAATTATTTATATCAGCATTAGCTCCTAAAATATTTGCACCCACACCCTGAAAGGTTGAAAAAATAAATAATAGAGCACCTACAATTGCAGCAGACCCCCAAATTTGATAATAAGAAAAAACCTTTGGATGTTTAACTGAATAACTCCACATAGAAAAAGAAGGAGAGAGAATTATCCCCATAAATGAAAGGGTGTAAGTAAAAATCATCATTGAAGTCCATGGTCCTCCTATAGCTTCATTTTTTCCAAGTCCTGCCACCCATTGAATAACTCCTGGAACAGCAAAGTATCCATTATAATCTCCACCACCATAACCATTTGTTTTCCCCCAAGCACTAATTGGTGAATTTGCAATCTTTGATAAAGTATTTCCAAAAATTTCAAAGCTTCCTATAAATGAATATGCAACTAATCCCAGAATTAAAACCGTTGACATAAATAGCCAAGACTGCACCACACCTACACTTACAGTAGATTTAAAGCCTCCTGCTGTTACATAAAATAAAACAATAGCAGAAATTACCCACATACTTAATTCTCTAGAAACATAACCATCAGTCAGTGTACTAACTAAAAATCCTGTAGCACCAAATAGTACAGCTAGTATTGGTATAGAAACAAAAAAAGTAACTATGACTGAAATTATACGAATTGCATCACTCTTATAATAATCATAATACATTTCCCCAGGGGTTATGTAGCCATATTTTCTGCTGAGCATCCATTGTCTTTTAAAAAAAAATATACTTCCCAATGGAACTGTTATTGCAATAAAGGATGTACCTATATATTGAAAACCATCATGAAAAATTAATCCTGTATGTGCTAAAGTAGTTAAACCAGCAAAAGTTGCTGCTGTTGCCGCAAAAAAGAAAACCCACGATGAAACACTTCTATTTGCTAAATAAAATTTCTCTGGATTATCTATATTTCTTGATCCTCTTACTCCCCAAAAAAAACAATATGCAACATATAGTGATAAGAATATTGTAAACCAAAGGGCTTTATCAGACATAATTTTATTTTAAAATCTCAATCTCAATGAAAGAATATGGATAACTATTATTATTGAAGACGTTATGCTCTACACCTTTATCTTTATAATAAGCCCCACCTTTAGTGAGCTTTGAAATTGTTTCATTATTTTTTTTATCTATTATTTTTAACTCTCCATCAAGCATGGGAACAACTATATAATTATATTTATGAATATGGTGACCAGTGCTATCACCCACTTCAAATGACCATTCAGTCACTATAGTTTTATCATTTTCTATAAGGACTTTGGATTTAGCCATATTTTTAATTCTTCTAAGTTACTTAGGTGCAACGTCGTGGTGCTGTTTCACCTCTCTCTTTTTTAATTTTTTCAGCAGCATTTTGTGCTTCTGCAATTGAATTAAAAACTTTATCCTCATATAAAATAAATGGTTTAGCTCTATCTGCATTTAATTGAGCCACACACCACTCTTTTCCTGGTTTCGTGCACATCACCATATAAGCACCTGGAATTGGTCCATATTTTTTATTATTAAGAACAAAAAGACATTCTGCTAGATCACCAATTTTATCTTTATCTAAATCATTCAATGCTACTTTCTCTAATTCATTTAAAGCTGTAGTGTTATCTGAGCCAAGAATAGCTTTACCGTCTGTTCCTTTTGGCCTGTTAATTAATTGCTCTTTCATTATGGCAGTGGTCCTTCTTTTAAAAATCCTCGAATAGCATTTTCTAAAATTTTCGAAACATTATTATTATAATCATTGTGCGATAAGCTTCCGCACCATGAAAGTGATCCTGGAGCAAACAATGCTCCATCTTTAGGTGTTTTGTAATAGATCATATCAGCTCTAACCATTGGATTTTCTGTACCACCACCATGATAACCTCTTACAGAAAAATGAATTTCTTCATTCACTTGCAACATTAAGTTGGTGTGGTTTTCAGATCTTGCTAGTAAGAAAGCATTATGAGGTGTACCAAATTCTAGATCATATCTGTCTAATTCAACTCCAGCAGCTCCTCCACCTACTAAACCAAAATCTCCAATAACTTCATTTTCTCCTACACCATCAAAAATC
>CAJQSC010000016.1 GCA_905612465.1 uncultured Candidatus Pelagibacter sp. | reverse complement strand
TGGTTCCCGATGTTATTACTAATTGCTGTCTGGATCTTTTTTATGAGACAAATGCAAGGTGGTAAGGGTGGTGCTATGGGCTTTGGTAAGTCTAAAGCTAAATTAATGAATGAATTAAAGGGTAAGGTAACATTTAATGATGTTGCAGGTGTTGAAGAAGCAAAAGAAGAGGTTGAGGAAGTCGTTCAATTTCTAAAAGATCCAAAAAAATTTAGTAGACTTGGTGGAAAGATACCAAGAGGATGCTTGTTAGTTGGTCAACCAGGAACAGGTAAAACATTGCTTGCAAGAGCTATAGCTGGAGAAGCAGGTGTTCCATTCTTTACTATATCAGGGTCAGATTTTGTAGAAATGTTTGTTGGTGTTGGAGCCTCAAGAGTTAGAGATATGTTTGAGCAAGGTAAAAAAAATTCACCCTGTATAATTTTCATTGATGAGATTGATGCAGTTGGAAGAAGTAGAGGTGCTGGTCTAGGTGGAGGAAACGATGAAAGAGAACAAACTTTAAACCAATTATTAGTTGAAATGGATGGTTTTGAAACCAATGAAGGTGTAATAATTATTGCAGCAACAAACAGACCTGATGTGCTAGATCCAGCCCTATTAAGACCAGGTAGATTTGACAGACAGGTAGTAGTTGGACTTCCAGATATTATAGGAAGAGAACAAATACTAAAAGTGCATGTGAAAAAAATTAAAATGGCACCAGACGTAAATTTAAGAACTGTAGCAAGAGGAACCCCAGGTTTTTCAGGTGCAGATTTAGCTAATATAGTTAATGAAGCAGCATTACTTGCTGCAAGAAAAAATAAAAGAATTGTTACTCTAGTTGAATTTGAAGAATCTAGAGATAAAGTAATGATGGGTTCAGAGAGAAGATCAATGGTTATGACTGAGGAAGAAAAAACTTTAACTGCTTATCATGAAGCAGGTCATGCAATAGTAACTATTAATGAGAGTGCTGCGCATCCAATTCATAAAGCAACAATTATTCCAAGAGGTCGAGCCCTAGGAATGGTTATGCAGTTACCTGAGAGAGATCAAATATCTCAAACAAGAGAACAGCTTCATGCTCAATTAGCTATAGCTATGGGTGGTAGAGTAGCTGAAGAAATTATATTTGGTGAAGATAAAGTTACAACCGGTGCATCTAGTGATATTGAACAAGCAACTCAAAGAGCGAGAGCTATGGTAATGCAAGCAGGCCTTAGTAAAGAGTTGGGACCTGTTGCTTATGGTTCGAATGAAGAAGAGGTATTTTTGGGTAGATCTGTTGCAAGAACTCAAAATATGTCTGAAGAAACTTCAAAAAAAGTAGACTCAGAAATTAGAAAAATTGTAGATAAAGGTTATGAAAGAGCAAGAACAGTTTTAACTGAGAAAATTGATGATTTACATAAGTTAGCAAAAGCTCTTTTAACTTATGAAACTCTTTCGGGTGAAGAAATAGAAAACTTAATAAACAAAAACATATATCCAAGCAATAAAGAAGATTTAAAAGTTGAAGATGAAGATAAAGGCTCAGCTTTAAGCTCAATGGGTCTTAAGCCAAAAATAGTTCATTAAAACTAAATGAAAAAATATTACACAAGAGCGTGTAATTTTGCTTATGGTAAATCTTCGATTGAATTAGTTAGAAAAAAAAAAAATCTACCACTAAACGGTAATAAGAAAATTTCATTTGGGCAAATTGAAATCCTTACACGAACTTCAAGCGAAATAATTGACCTTAAAGATATAAAAAAATTACCTAAATCTCTCAGAGAGAAAATTAATAAAGATATTAAGATTATTGTTAAAAAAAATAAAAATTTTTCAAGTTTAAATTTTAATAAAATTCCTAATATAATGGGTATATTAAATTTAACACCGGATAGTTTTTCTGATGGTGGTAAGTTTAATAAAAAGGAAATAGGAATATCTCATGCAAAGAATTTATTTAAATCTGGAGCGGACATTATTGATGTTGGTGGAGAGTCAACGAGACCTGGATCTAAATCTGTAAGTAAAAAAGAAGAATGGGATAGAATAAAAGAAATATTAAAAGATGTTAATAAAAAAATTCCACTATCATTAGATACAAGAAAATCAGAAATCATGAATAAAGGGATTCAGTTAGGAGTTAAACTTATAAATGATGTATCAGGGCTAAGTTATGACTCTAAAACAGTTGGTGTATTGAAAAAAAATAAAACTCCATTTGTAATTCAACATTCACAAGGTACACCAGAAAAAATGCAGAAAAATCCTAAATATAAAAATGAATTATTAGATATTTATGATTTCTTTGAACGAAAGATTAAATTTTTAATATCTATGGGTGTAAAACACAATAATATCATGATTGATCCAGGGATTGGCTTTGGAAAAAATTTGAAACATAATATGAATTTAATTAGGAGTGTTTCTATTTTTCATACTCTTGGTTTTCCTATATTACTTGGGCTTTCTAGAAAAAGATTCATTAAGGATTTATCTGGAAAAAATGATAGCAAGGAAAGGTTAGGTGGAACAGTAGCCTCTTCTATGTATGCAATAATGCAAGGAGTTCAAGTTCTAAGAATTCATGACGTGAATGAATTAAGACAAAGTATAAAGGTATTTAAAGAATTAATAAAAAACTGATGGTAAAAAAATATTTTGGAACAGATGGAATAAGAGGTGCCGTTAACAGTAAAAATATTAATGGAGACATGTTTTTTAAATTTGGTCTTGCAACAGGAACTTACTTTAAAACTCAAAAAAAAAAGAAACAAATAGCAATAATTGCTAAAGATACGAGACTATCAGGGTATAGTTTAGAACCTGCACTAGTATCAGGACTTACATCGGCTGGCATGCACGTTTATACATTAGGCCCACTTCCAACCAATGGCTTAGCGATGCTAACAAAGACCATGAAAGCCAACATGGGAATTATGATTACGGCATCTCATAACCCATATCATGACAATGGGTTAAAGCTATTTGGACCCGATGGGTTAAAACTGTCAAATAAGATTGAAAAAAAAATTGAAACCTTAATTGATCAAAAAATTGAAAAATCTTTATCAAAACCAAAAAAATTAGGTCGTGTAAAAAGGTTAGAAACTGCAAATAAAGATTATATAAAAATTTTAAAAAGCAATTTACCAAAAGATTTTAACCTTAGAGGTTTAAGAATAGTGATTGATTGTGCAAATGGAGCTGGATACAAGGCTGGGCCTGAATTGTTAAAATCTTTAGGTGCCAAAGTATTTTCAATTGGAATAAACCCTAATGGTCTTAATATTAATAAAAATTGTGGATCTACTTTTCCAAATAAAATTAGATTAGCAGTAAAAAAATATAAAGCACACATAGGAATTTCGCTTGATGGAGATGCCGACAGAATTATTATGTGTGATGAAAAAAGTACTGTAATTGATGGAGATCAAATAATTGCCGCAATAGCAATGAGATGGAAAAGAAAAAAAATGTTAAGAGGAGGTGTAGTTGGCACTTTAATGTCTAACTATGGATTAGAAAAATTTTTTAAACTACATAATATAAAATTCTTAAGATCAAATGTAGGAGACCGTTTCGTAAAAGAGAAAATGCAAAAAAATAATTTTAATTTAGGTGGTGAACAATCTGGGCATATTATCTTAGGTAAATTTGCAACTACTGGAGATGGCTTACTAGTTGCTTTAGAAGTTTTATTTTCATTAAGAAAAGGAAAAAAAGCTAGTAGTTTTTTTAATACCTTTAAGAAAACTCCACAAATATTGGAAAATATTGACGTTAAAGACAAAGGTATAATTAAAAATATCAATATTAAGAATTCTATAAAATTAGCAGAAAAATTAATTAAAGGACAGGGTAGAATATTAGTTAGAAACTCAGGAACTGAATCTAAAATCAGAGTAATGGGAGAGAGTGACAATGGTAAATTACTTCAAAAATGTTTAAAAATTATATTAAAAAAAATTAAATAAATTGAAACCAAAATCTAAAATATTAGTTATTGCCGGATCAGATTCATCGGGTGGTGCTGGTATTCAAGCTGATATTAAAACTATCACCGCTTTAGGTTCGTATGCAATGACAGCAATAACAGCTGTTACAATCCAAAATACAACAGGTGTAAAATCAATAGTGCCAATTGATCCAAAGGAAATTTCTAATCAAATAGAATTTACTTCAAAAGATATTAAACCTGATGCTGTAAAAATTGGAATGCTACATTCTACAAAAGTAATAAAATCAGTAATTCATTCATTAAAGCTTATTAAAGTAAAAAAAATAATTTTAGATCCTGTTATGGTTGCTAAGGGTGGAGCAAAACTTATTGATGATAAGGCAATTCAATTATTAAAAAATGAACTAATTAAAAAAGTTAGTTTAATAACTCCCAATATTCCAGAAGCTGAAATATTAACTAAAACTAAAATAAGAACAAAGGAAGATATGATTTTTGCTGCTAGTATATTAATCAAATTAGGTGCAAAAAATGTTTTTATAAAAGGTGGTCATTTAGAATCTAAAATTGTCCAAGATATTTTTGTAAATAAAAATGAAATTTTCATTATAAAAAATAAAAGAATTACAACCAGGAATACACATGGCACTGGTTGCACCCTTTCTTCTGCTATTTCTACATTCTTTTCATGTGGAAAAACCTTAAAGAGATCTTGTGAGCTCGCAACTAAGTATGTACACAATTCAATAAATTCAAACCTTAAATTTGGTAAAGGTCATGGACCTATCAACCATTTAAGTTCAGTAACAGTAGAAAAAAAATTTAGATAATGAAAAACGTTGTAGTTGTTGGATCTCAGTGGGGTGATGAAGGAAAAGGTAAAATAGTTGACTGGCTATCAGACCAAGCAGATGTTGTTATTCGTTTTCAAGGAGGACACAATGCTGGACACACATTAGTAATTAATGGAATAACTTATAAATTAAGACTACTTCCTTCTGGGATTGTAAGAAAAAATAAAATTTCTATTATAGGAAATGGAGTTGTTGTTGACCCTTGGGCACTATTAGAAGAAATAGACGAAATTAAATCTAAGGGTGTTGAGGTTAATGTGGATAATTTTATAATTTCAGAATCTGCCAATCTTATTTTGCCATTTCATAGAGAGATGGATGAAATAAGAGAAGATGCTGCTGGAAAAGGAAAAATTGGAACAACAAGAAGAGGAATTGGGCCAGCCTACGAAGATAAAGTAGGAAGAAGATCAATCCGTGTTATGGATTTAAGATCTGAGACTAATCTAGACCACAGATTAGAAACAGTACTACTTCATCATAATGCAATTAGAAAAGGGTTAGGTAAAAAAATTTTTGAAAAAAACAAACTTAAAGAAGAACTTTTAAAGATTGCTCCAGAAATATTAAAATTTTCTCAACCTGTGTGGCTTAGAATTGATGAGTTTAAAAAACAAAAAAAAAGAATATTATTTGAAGGTGCGCAAGGAATATTACTTGATGTAGATCATGGAACGTACCCTTTTGTGACATCATCCAATACCGTTGCATCTGCCGCTGCTACAGGAACTGGTTGTGGTCCTAATTCTATTCATTATGTTCTTGGAATAACAAAGGCCTACACAACCAGAGTCGGTGAAGGACCTTTTCCTACTGAGTTAACAGATGATATTGGAGAATTACTTGGTTCTAGAGGAAAAGAATTTGGTACTGTCACTAGTAGAAAAAGAAGATGTGGTTGGTTTGACGGTGTTTTGGTTAGACAAACAATTAAAATTTCAGGTATAGATGGAATAGCATTAACTAAATTAGATGTTTTAGATGAATTAGATGAAATTAAAATGTGTATTGAATATGAACTTGATGGAAAAAAAATGGATTACCTACCAGCTAGTGTTGAGGATCAGATAAAAATCAAACCAATTTATAAAACTTTCCCTGGCTGGAAAAGTTCTACTCAAGGAATAAAAAGTATTGAAGCTTTACCGGAAAATGCCAAAAATTATATCTATGCATTAGAAAATTTTATTGGGACAAAAGTTTCAAGTATCTCAACAAGCCCCGAAAGAGAAGATACCATTCTTTTAGAGAATCCTTTTGAAGTTTAGTTTACTGGAAGTAAGTTTTTAGATTTAGCAGATAGCAACATATGTTTTTGAAGCTTCTCAAATGCTTTGTTTTCAATTTGTCTAACTCTCTCTCTACTAATTTTGTATTTTTTACTTAAATCTTCAAGTGTTGTAGCTTCATCATTTAATCTTCTAGAGTACAAAATTTCTCTTTCTCTTTCATTAAGAATTTTTATAGAATCTTTAAGTAAGCCTTTTCTTTGACCCATTTCCTCTTGATGTGCAAATTTAAGATCGTGGTCTAGCTCTTTATCTACCAACCAGTCTTGCCATTCGTCACCATCTTCTCCAACTTGAGCATTTAAAGAAAATTCTTTACCAGAAAGCCTTCTATTCATTGAAACAACTTCATGTTTACTAACATCTAATTTATTAGCTATTTCATTTACATGCTCAGGTCTTAAATCACCCTCAGACTGAGGAGCAATTTGATTTTTAATCTTCTTTAGATTAAAAAATAACTTTTTTTGTGCAGTAGTTGTTCCTATTTTAACCAAACTCCAAGATCTTAATATATACTCTTGAATAGAAGCTCTAATCCACCACATTGCATAGGTTGCCAACCTAAAACCTTTTTCAGGTTCAAATTTTTTAACTGCCTGCATTAAACCAACATTTCCCTCTGAAATCATTTCATTAACTGGAAGTCCATACCCCCTGTAACCCATCGCAATTTTAGCAACAAGTCTAAGATGACTTGTTACAAGTTTTTCAGCAGCTTTAACATTTCCTGTCGTTTTCCAATTCTTTGCTAACATATATTCTTCTTCAGCTGCCAACATAGGAAATTTTTTAATCTGCTCAAGATAAGCAGATAGACCACCCTCATTTGAAAGTGCAGGAAAATTACTGTTCATTGTAGTTCTCATAAGTTGTGTTTATTTAATTAACTATTGTAATATTTCAAGATACTATTTACTAGTACTTCTAAGCAATACTAGAATATTTTCAAGTTCTTGTGGCAAAATTGAGGTAAAAGTCATTTCTTCATTAGTTTTAGGATGAATAAAGCCAAGAGTTTGGGCATGAAGAAATTGTCTGTCCAGTTTATAAATTAAATTTTCCAAACTGGTATCGATATTCTTAAGTTTCTTATATTTTTTTTTATATTTACCGTCACCCATAATGCTATTACCCATATGTGTCATGTGAACTCTTATCTGGTGTGTTCTACCTGTTTCCAATCTACACTCAACTAAACTTAGTGTGGGTGTTTTATCATTTTCAAAAATCTCTATAGTTTTATAATTAGTTATGGCTCTTTTACCTTTGGAGCCACTAACCTCCATCATTTGCCTATTTTTTGAACTCCTAGTTATGAAGGTATCAATTTTTCCAGATGAAGGTCTAAGTTTCCCCCAAATTAAAAGTTGATAAGATCTTATGATTGTATGTTCACTAAATTGATGAGATAAATTTTCATGCGTTATATTATTTTTGGCTATAACTATTAATCCAGATGTATCTTTATCTATTCTATGAACAATACCAGGTCTTAGCTCATCACCTATTGTAGATAATGAATCTTTATTATAATGCATTAAGGCATTAACAATTGTTTCATCATAGTTACCAGCTCCTGGATGCATAATTATTCCAGCCGGTTTATCAATTACTAATAAGTCTTCATCTTCATAGACAATCTCTAATTTAAAATTATAAGGTTTTAAAGAGGCTTCTTTTGGTTCTGGAATTTGAAGGTCTACTTTATCACCAGTACAAATTTTTTTTGAAGGACTATTAACAGTCACATCATTTAATTTTAATTTTTCTTTTAGGATTAGATTTTTGATTCTAGTTCTACTAATCAAACTCTCTCTTTTGTTGACGAATACATCAAGTCGTAGATTATTCTCATCTATCTCAACTATTAAATTAATGTTTTTTTCCATAAAATGTAATATTAATACTATATGCGCTGCTAGCTCAACTGGATAGAGCACCAGATTTCGAATCTGGGGGTTATAGGTTCGACTCCTATGTGGCGCACGACAACCAAGTTTAGCATTTAATACCTAGAAGCCCTTTGCAACCTATCATTTATAGCTTTTCCTAACCCTTTATTAGAAATTTTTTCTACGGCGATCGATTTGTAGCCTTTATTTTTTATTTTTCGTAAACAAGAGTAAAGATTTTTTGCAGCTTCATCTAAGTTATTTTTAGTAGTTAAATAGAAATAATTTTTTAATTTAGTTTTTCTTTTTTTAATTATTATAAATGCTTCATTATTTTTTGGCTTAATTATATTCATTCTGAGAGGGATACCTGGAGAATAATGTAGACGAGATTGACCAGGTGAAATTTTCTTCTTAGAGTTAATGGCTATACCTAATTTAAATCCTAGAGTTTTTTGAATTTTTGAAATATCTAAACCACCCAATCTTAATATAGTGGGCTTACCTATAAGATTAATAATAGTAGATTCGATGCCAATGGCACACGCACCACCATCTAAAATATATTTAATTTTATTACCAAATTCTTCTTTAACATCTCTTGCATTAACCGTACTTACTTTTGTAGTAATATTAGCGCTGGGAGCTGCTAGTGGATAATCTAATTGTTTTAGTAAATTTTTAAAAAGACCATGCTTTGGAAACCTTACTGCTAAGCTTTTTTGATTATTAGTAACATATTTAGAAATTTTAGAATCTTTCTTTAATTTTAATACGTATGTTATTGGACCTGGAGAAAATTTCTTATAAAGTTTGATGAAATTTTCATTTATTAAACAATCTCTTTCTAGAGAGTCAATATTATGATAGTGAACAATTAGAGGGTTATTTTTAGGCCTTTTCTTTAAATTAAATATATTTTTTACTGCAGAATCTATATAGGCATTACCTGCTAAACCGTAAACAGTTTCAGTTGGGACACCTATACAGTAATTTTTATTAAGGTATTTTTTTGCTTTTTTGATATTTGATTGATTAGATTTCATGTATTAATAATTATTATTATATGAAAGATAAAAATTTACCACCTGATAATAACCTGCAATCTCTTGAAGAGTTAACAAAAGCAGCAAATAATATTATTGAATCTTTGGAAGTAGAAAAGAATCTTCAAAACTCAATTGATTCTTATCAAGAGTTATTAAAATTAAATAACATTATTGAAAAAAAATTTCATAAGACAGCAAAAATGATTAATGAAGAAACAAAGAAAAAAATTAACAATATAACTTCAAAGAAAAATGATAAATAAACTTATTAAGGTAGCAAAAGATACTAATTTATTTTTAAAAAGGTTTATTAAGAAACAAAAAAGAACAGAATTAATCACAACCATGGAGTATGGCTTATTTCCAGGGGGAAAAAAAATTAGATCAAAAATTTTATTGGATATTGGAGATGTATTTAAAATTGAATACAAAACATTAATTGCCATAGGTGCTGCCGTAGAGTGCATTCATGCTTATTCACTTATTCATGATGATTTGCCCTGCATGGATAATGACAATTTAAGAAGAGGAAAACCTTCTACCCATATTAAATTTGGTGAGTCGACAGCAGTACTTGCAGGAAACTCACTTTTAACAATGGCTTTTGAAATCTTAACTAGTTCAAACTTAAAAATTGATGAAAAAACTAAAGTAAACTTAGTTCTAAAACTATCTCAATCTTCTGGGCATTTAGGAATTGCTGGAGGTCAATATTTAGATCTAAGTTTTGAAAAGAAAAAGATTTCAAAAAATAAAATTATAGATATGGAAATAAAAAAAACTGGAAAGTTGTTCAGTTTTTGTTGTGCTGTACCAGCTATTATTAAGAAGAGAAATAATAAAGATATAAAGTTTTTTGAAAATATTGGTGCGAATATCGGTCTTTTATTTCAAATAGCAGACGATCTTATTGATTTTAAAGGCTCATCTAAAATTGCAGGAAAAATAACAGGCAAAGATAAGAAAAAAGGCAAAGCTACTTTAATCAGTTTACTAGGATATCAAAATGCTATTAAGTATAGTGATAAAATCAAATTTAAAATAATTAAAGATTTAAATAAGTATAGCTCAAACACAAGTAATTTAAATGAGACTTTAAATTATATTTTAACAAGAAATAAATGACACAAGAATATAGATTTTTAAAAAATATTAATTTTCCTTCTGATTTAAGAAAGTTATCTGAAAATAATCTTCAAGAACTATCTAATGAAGTAAGAACTGAAATGATTAATGCTGTTTCCGAAACAGGTGGACATTTGGGGGCAGGGCTAGGTGTTGTGGAATTAACAGTTGCTTTGCATTATGTATTTGACACTCCAAATGACAAGCTAATTTGGGATGTGGGTCATCAAACCTATCCTCATAAAATACTAACAGGAAGGAAGTCTAAAATTAAAACTTTAAGACAGGGCAATGGTCTGTCTGGGTTTACCAAAAGATCTGAAAGTGAATATGATCCTTTTGGTGCTGCGCATAGTTCAACATCTATATCTTCAGCGCTAGGTATAGCTGAGGCAAATAAACTATCCAATAAATCTAACAATGTAATAGCTGTTATTGGAGATGGAGCAATTAGTGCTGGTATGGCCTATGAGGCTATGAATAATGCAGGTGCTTCAAAAACAAAAATGATTGTTATTTTAAATGACAATGACATGTCTATTGCAAAACCTGTAGGAGCTATGAGAACTTATTTAGCAAAACTTTTAACAGGAAAAATTTATTTTAATTTAAGAGAAACATTTAAGTTAATTACTTCAGCTTTTTCTAAAAGATTTAGTGCAAAAGCTGGAAAAGCTGAAGACTTTTTACGTTCAGCTGTAACAGGTGGAACTCTTTTTAATTCTTTAGGATTTTATTATGTTGGTCCAATAGATGGACATGATTTGACAACTCTTCTACCAATTTTAAAAAATGCAAGAGACACAAAATACCAAGGTCCAATTATGATTCATATTAAAACTCAAAAAGGTAAAGGTTATTCATATGCTGAAAAAGCGTCTGATCATTATCATGGTGTATCAAAATTTGATGTTGTCACTGGAGAGCAGGTAAAAAGTACAACTAATTTACCAGCTTATACAAAAGTTTTTGCAAATACTTTGGTTAAACATGCTGAAAGAGATAGTAAGATTGTAGGTATTACAGCTGCAATGCCAGGTGGAACAGGAATGGATATTTTTGCTAAAGAGTTTCCAAAAAGAATGTTTGATGTTGGAATCGCCGAACAGCATGGAGTTACTTTTGCTGCAGGATTAGCAACCGAAGGTTATAAACCTTATGTTGCAATCTATTCGACTTTTTTACAAAGAGCATATGATCAAGTCGTTCATGATGTGGCCATTCAAAGTTTACCTGTGAGATTTATAATTGATAGAGCTGGTTTGGTGGGTGCTGATGGATCAACTCATGCTGGTTCATTTGATGTTACTTATCTTTCTACTCTTCCTAATTTTATAGTTATGGCGCCAAGCGATGAAGCAGAGCTAGTTAAAATGATTAATACTTCGATGGATATTAACGACAAACCTAGTGCTATTAGATACCCAAGAGGAACTGGAATTGGATTGGAATTGCCATCTATAGATGAGAAAATAGAGATAGGAAAAGGAAGAGTTATTCAAGAGGGAAAACAAGTTTGTATTTTAAGTATAGGAACAAGATTAGAGGAATGTAAAATTGCAGCTGAAGAATTAAAAAATAAAGGAGTTAATACAACAATAATTGATGCAAGATTTGTAAAACCTTTAGACCAGGAACTTATTTTAAAATGTGCTAGAGAGCATGAAATAATGATTACTGTAGAAGAGGGGTCTATAGGAGGTTTTGGTTCACATGTTGAAAATTTATTATCAGAAAAAGGTATATTTGATAGAGGTTTAAAATTTAGATCTATGACATTACCTGATACTTTTATAGAACAGGATAGTCCAAAAAAAATGTATGATATCGCTGGTCTTAATGCATCTCAAATCTCAAAAAAAATACTAGGTATTTTATTTACAAAAAATTCAATTAAAGTAGTTAAAAATTAAATTTAAAATATTAGCTGCACTGAGCTTTATTCATTAAGTAATGATCTAATAAAACACAATTCATCATTGCTTCACCAACAGGTACTGCACGTATACCAACGCAAGGGTCATGTCTCCCTTTAACTGAGATGGTGGTGTTTTTTCCAAATTTATCTATAGTTTTTCTAGTTGTTAAAATTGACGAAGTTGGTTTAACAGCAAATGATACGATAATTTCCTGTCCTGTTGAAATTCCACCAAGAATTCCACCCGCATTATTAGAATCAAATTTTATTTTTTTATCTTTTTGTGAAATTTCATCTGAGTTTTGTTCACCACTTAATTGTGCAGAGTTCATTCCTGAGCCAATATTAACTCCTTTAACAGCATTGATACTCATCATCGCAGATGCAATATCCATATCTAATTTAGAATAAATAGGAGCACCCAAACCAACAGGAATTCCTCTAGCTCTTATTTCAATCACCGCACCACAAGAGGATCCTGATTTTCTTACATCTAGTAAATATTTTTCCCAAAGTTTAAGCATATTTTTATCTGGGCAAAAAAATGGATTTTTATTAATTATTTGATCACTCCATTTATTAGTATCACATCCTAATATTCCTAATTGAGTAACAGCACCGACCACTCTAAACTTTTTACCTAATTTATTTTCTAAAACTTTTTTAGCAATTGCACCCACTGCAACTCTTGAAGCTGTTTCTCTTGCTGAAGATCTACCACCACCACGGTAATCTCTTATTCCATATTTTTTAAAGTATGTAAAATCAGCGTGACCTGGTCGAAATTTATCTTTGATATTTCCATAATCTTTTGACCTCATATCCTGATTATAAATAATTAAAGAAATGGGTGTTCCGGTTGTTTTACCTTCAAATACACCTGATAAAATTTGTACCTTATCGTCTTCTTTTCTTTGGGTGGTAAATTTTGACTGCCCAGGTTTTCTCCTATCAAGCTCTACTTGAATATCTTGTTCTTTTAAGTTTATATTGGGTGGACATCCATCAACAACACACCCTATAGCTAGACCATGAGATTCTCCCCACGTTGTGAAACGAAATTGCTTTCCAAAAGTATTAAATGACATTATCTATATTATATAGATTATTTTGTTAAAATTATGAATCAAAAAAACTCATTAGGCCTCAATAGTTGCTTTTTAGATAAAAATGATCCAATTGAATTATTTGAAGCCTGGATAAATGAAGCAAAAATTACAGAACCAAACGATCCAAACGCAGTAGCGCTAGGAACCTCAAATGATAATAACTCTCCATCAATTAGGATGGTTTTATTAAAAGACTTTAATAAAGATGGATTTGTTTTTTATACAAATTTGAATAGTCAAAAAGGAAATGATTTAAAGAATAACCCAAAAGCTGCGATGTGTTTTCATTGGAAGAGCCTTTTAAGGCAAGTGAGAATTAATGGAACAGCGAAAAAAGTTTCTGATAAAGTAGCGAATGAGTATTATAATACCAGAGGTTATGAAAGCAGAATTGGTGCATGGGCCTCAAAACAAAGTTCTATTTTAAGTAATAGAGACGAACTTTTAAATTCAATTGAAGAATATAAGAAAAAATATGATAATAAAAATGAAGTTCCAAGACCAGATCATTGGTCTGGTTGGAATTTAACACCTTCAAGTATAGAATTTTGGTTAGATGGAGATAGCAGAATTCATGAGAGACTTAAGTATATTAAAGATGAAGCAGGTAATTGGACTAAGTCTTTATTGAGTCCTTAGAAACTTCTTTCTAGACTAAAGGAAGTAAGGTTTTCTAAAATTTTTTTTTCATCACTATCTTTGAATACTGTTAAAGAATTTGATGCAAGGTTAATGAAGTGTTCAGCTTTTTTGTAACATTCTTTAATTATATTATATTTCTTAATGAGCGTTAAGGTAAAGTTTAGATCTTCATCCAATCTAGTATCTTGTTTAAAAATTTCTGTTAATTTATTCTTTTCAACAGAAGTTGTTTTTTGGAATAATAAAATTACTGGTAAAGTAATTTTACCTTCAAAAAAATCTTTACCAATTTTTTTGCCAAAAAATTTTAGATCAGAATTATAGTCTAAGGTGTCATCAGCAATTTGAAAAGTTAAACCTAGGTTTTTTCCATAAAACTCAAGTGCCTCTTTTTCTTTTATTCCTTTATTGGATAATATTGCACCTACTTTAGTTGCAGCTGAAAAAAGTTCTGCTGTTTTGGCCGTAATAATTTTTAAATAAGTTTCTTCTAGCATATCAACCTCACCTTTGTGCTGAAGTTGCAATACTTCTCCCTGTGCTATTTTTGAAGAAGTAGAGGATAAAAGTTTTAAAACTTCCAAATTTCCATCTTCTACCATCATCTCAAAGCATCTGCTTAAGAGATAATCTCCAACTAAAACTGAGGAGTGGTTTCCCCAAATAGAGTTTAATGTTTTCTTTCCTCTTCTTATATTTCCAAGATCAATAACATCATCATGCATTAATGTTGCACCATGTATCATTTCTACACAAGCAGCTAGATTGATATCTCGGCCACCTTTTGTGTATCCACATAATTTGGCAGAACCAAGAGTAAGTAAGGCTCTTAATCTTTTACCACCAGTATCAATATGGTAGTCAGTCATTTTTTGAACCAAATCAACTTCACTAACAAGTTTTGATTTAATTTTTTCCTCAACTAAAACTAATTTCTCATCAACAGAATCTTTTAGTTGAAAATAAGAATTATTTATTTGGTTTCTAAGCTGAACTACAGTTCCCATAAAAAATAAGTTAGTATAATTAAGTTATATTTATTACTTATCAATTGACGCACCTTAATCTTCAACTATAAGTAAGCTTTATATTAAATCAAAACTCTATAAGGATTAACAATGTTCTCTTTTTTTAAAAAGAAAAAAATAGTAGCCCATATCAAGT
Organism: uncultured Candidatus Pelagibacter sp.; assembly: GCA_905612465.1. Taxonomy (GTDB): domain Bacteria; phylum Pseudomonadota; class Alphaproteobacteria; order Pelagibacterales; family Pelagibacteraceae; genus Pelagibacter. The sequence continues at coordinate 31,155 of CAJQSC010000016.1, read as the reverse complement.
TAAATGGTGTGATTGGTAATGCAGGAAAGTTTAAACAGGGTATAGATTTTGCAGGCCAAGAAGAAATCATTGAAAAAGCTTTTTCCTTAAAAAAGGCAAAAGTAGTAGCAATTACTATAAATTCACCAGGTGGATCACCTGTTCAATCACATTTAATTTATAAATTTATTAGATCCCAAGCAAAAAAAAATAAGATGAAAGTTATGGTATTTGCAGAAGATGTAGCTGCCTCTGGTGGATATTTGATAGCTTGTGCAGGAGATGAAATATATGCAAATTCTAGTTCAATTATTGGATCTATAGGAGTTATTTATTCATCATTTGGCTTTACAGAGTTGATTAAAAAAATTGGTGTAGAAAGAAGAGTACACACAGCTGGAAAAAATAAAAGTTCATTGGATCCATTTCAAGAAGAAAAATTAGAAGATATTGAAAGACTTAAAAATATTCAATTAGACTTGCATAAAGATTTTATTAAAGTTGTGGAAGAAAGCAGGGGAGCAAAGCTTAAAACAGATGGTATTGAGTTATTCTCAGGAGAATTTTGGGCAGGCAGCAAAGCAAAAGAACTTGGTCTTATTGATGGATTAGGTAATGCTAGTGAAATTTTAAAAGAAAAATTTGGTGAAGATGTAGTAATCAAAAAATTTGAAAAACCAAAAGGATGGTTTAGTAAAAAGTTTTCTTCTTCTATTAATCAAGTGGATCAATTAGCAAATATTTTAGAGGAAAGATCTATCTGGCAAAGATATGGCTTCTAAAGAAAAAATTATAAAACCTAAATTTCAATCTTTCCAAGATACTATTTTGAATCTTCAGAAATATTGGAGCAAGCAAGGATGTGTTATTCTTCAACCTTATGATTTAGAGGTAGGAGCTGGTACTTTTCACCCAGCAACAACTTTAAGATCATTGGGGCCTAAGCCTTGGAAGGCAGCATATGTGCAACCTTCAAGAAGACCAACGGATGGAAGATATGGTGAAAATCCAAATAGATTACAACATTACTATCAATTTCAAGTTTTAATAAAGCCATCACCAGACAATATTAAAAAACTTTATCTAAACAGTTTGGCTGTAATTGGTATTAATCATAAAGAGCATGATATCAGGTTTGTTGAAGATGATTGGGAAAGTCCCACTCTCGGTGCTGCAGGTCTTGGTTGGGAAGTTTGGTGTGATGGAATGGAAATTACACAGTTTACATATTTTCAACAGATGGCTGGAATGGAATGTAAACCTGTTTCAGTTGAAATTACCTATGGTCTTGAAAGAATTTGCATGTTCACACAACAAAAGAAAAATGTTTATGATTTATTGTGGAATAACGAAGATGTAAAATATGGAGATGTATTTCTACAAGCAGAAAAAGAATTTTCAGCGTACAATTTTGAACACGCAAACACAGATAACCTATTTAAAATGTTTGACATGTTCGAGCTTGAAGCAAAATCATTAGTTGAGAAAAAAATTTCATTGCCAGCTTACGATCAATGTTTAAAAGCAAGTCATGTATTTAATATTTTAGATGCAAGAGGAGTTATAAGTGTTGCTCAAAGGGCTGAATATATAGGGCGTATTAGAGAAATTACTAAGGCTGCTGCTGAAAGCTGGTTAAACAGTCAAACAGATTAATGTCAGAATTTTTTTTAGAATTGTTTAGTGAAGAGATACCAGCTGGTTTACAGCAAAAGGCACGTAGTATTTTACTGGAAAACTTTCAAAAATTATTTCAGGAAAAAAAAATATCATTTAAAAAAAGCTCATCTTTTTCAACACCAAATCGTCTTATAATTTTATTTGAGGGTTTATCTAAAGAAATAACGCAAAAAGTAGAAGAAATAAAAGGACCCAGTGTTAATGCCCCAGAAAAAGCCATAGAGGGCTTTTTAAGGTCAAATAAAATAAATAAAGATGATCTATTTAAAAAAAAAATCGAAAAAGGTGATTTTTATTTTTTTAAAAAATCTTCAAAAAAAATTTATACAATTAATTTATTAGAAGAACATACGCCTTTAATTCTTGATAAACTTCAGTGGAAAAAATCAATGAGATGGGGAGACTACAAACTTAACTGGGCAAGACCCTTAAAGTCTATCCTTGCTGTCTTTGATGATAAAAGCTTAGGTTTTCAATTCCATCATCTAAAATGTTCTAATACAACATTTATTGATAAAGAATTTGAAGATAAGAAGAAAATATTCAAAGATTTTAAAAGCTATAAAAGTTTTTTTAATCAATCAGGAATAATAATAGATCATAATTTAAGAAGAGAATTTATTGTTAAGGAATTTGAAAAATTATCTAACAAAAAAAATTTCATTATTGAATCTAATAACAAACTTTTAAATGAGGTTACAGATATAGTTGAACAACCTAATATTTTAGTGTGTAAATTTGATGAAAAATTTCTAAATATACCAAAGGAAATTTTGATAATTACAATGCAATATCATCAAAAATATTTCCCAATCTTTGATAAAAAAGGGAAAATTACAAGCGAATTTTTAGTGGTGGCAAATAATAAAGATCCAGCAGGTTATATAAAATTAGGAAACGAACGAGTTGTGGAAGCAAGACTTAGAGATGCCCAGTTTTTTTGGGAAAAAAATAAATCTCAAAACTTAGTTAAACAAGTATCAAAATTAAAAACTATGAATTATTTTAAGGGTCTTGGATCTTATTTTGATAAAATTCAAAGAATGAGAAAACTTGGAGGGATGATTTCGGATGAACTGCTAATTAGTAAGGATCAAGTTGAACTATCAGCATCAATTTGTAAAGTTGATTTAATCTCAGATTTAGTTGGGGAATTTCCTGAATTACAAGGGATCATGGGTGGATATTTTGCTGAGGCACAAGGATTTGATAAAGAAATAACTTTAGCTGTAAGTGAACATTATTTACCAACAGGTCTTGATAGTAAAACACCAAAAAAACCATTTAGTATCGCTTTAGCTTTAACAGATAAGTTAGATACTTTGGTAGGTTTTTTTGGAATTAATCAAAAACCAACCAGTTCAAAAGATCCTTATGCACTAAGAAGATCGGCATTAGGAGTTATAAAATTATTAATTGATAACAATAAAGAATTTAAAATTAAAGATTTAATTAGTTATTCAACTTCGCTGCATAGAGACCAAGGTTTTGAGCTACCAAATGATTTATTACAAAATGAATTAGCAGAATTTTTAATGGATAGATTGAAGTATTATATGAAAGAAAAAAAAATTAGAACTGACATTACTGAAGCTGCCATTAGCTCATATGGAATAGACCATATGAATAAAATATACAAAAAAGGACTAATCTTAAATAATGAAATAAAAGAAGTAATTGGTGAAGATATAATGGCTAGTTACAAAAGAGCATCAAGCATACTAGAAAGTGAATTAAAAAGTAGTAATCTAGAATTATCAAATACAACCGACCCTGGTATTTTTAGAAATGACTATGAGAAAAACTTATTAAAAAAGATTAATGAATTAAGTAAATATTTTACAAATATAAATAAGGATGAAAATTATATAGAATCTCTTAAAAATTTAGCAGGTGCTAAAAAAGTAATTTTTGATTTTTTTGACAACGTAAAAGTTAACGATGAAGACATAAATATCAAAAAAAACAGATTGGAACTTTTACAAATGTTATGTAGAACCTTTAATAATTACGTAAATTTTTCAAATATTGAGACTAAATAGTGAATAAATTAATTTTAAATTTTAAATCTAAAGACTCAAAAAAAATAAAAAACCCAAAAAATTTTTTGGGTGGTAAGGGTGCAAACCTCTCCGAAATGGGTAGAATTGGCTTACCTGTTCCTCCAGGATTTACTATTTCGACTGAAGTATGTAAATTATTTTATAAAGATAAAAAAAAATTAAATTCACAAATAGTCAATATTGTAAAAAAAGAATTAAAGACTATCGAAAAAGATGTTGGTAAAAAATTTGGTGATTTAAAAAATCCGTTACTATTATCTATCAGATCTGGTGCTAGAGTTTCTATGCCTGGAATGATGGATACTATATTAAATTTAGGATTAAATGACAAAACTGTAATCGCACTTGCAAACAAAACTTCTAATATGAGATTTGCAAAAGATAGTTATAGAAGATTTATCCAAATGTATGGGAATGTTGTAATGGGAGTTGAAAGCTATCATTTTGAAGAATTGATAGAAAATTACAAATTAACTAAAGGTGTTCTTCTAGATACAGATTTAGATGCGGATGATTGGGAAGGTTTAATAAATGATTTTAAAAAAGTTGTAAAAGATCAAACGAAAAAAGAATTTCCACAAAATGTTCATGAGCAACTGTTTGGTGCAATTAGTGCAGTGTTTTTATCTTGGGAAAGTAATAGAGCAAAAGTTTATAGAAAATTAAATCAAATACCTGCTGAATGGGGAACTGCAGTTAATGTTCAATCTATGGTATTTGGTAATATGGGGGATGATTGTGCAACTGGAGTGGTCTTTACAAGAAACCCATCTGATGGTGTTAACGAAGTTTATGGAGAATACTTAATTAATGCACAAGGGGAAGACGTTGTGGCAGGAACAAGAACTCCTCAATATATTACAAAAAAAGCAAGAAAAGATGCAAAAGCAAAAGAGGCTTCGATGGAAGAGTCTATGCCAAAAGTATTTAAGCAATTAGATAAAATTTTAAAAGTTTTAGAAAAACATTATAAGGACATGCAAGATGTAGAATTTACAGTTGAAAATAATAAATTATGGATGCTACAGACAAGGTCGGGCAAAAGAACTTCAAAATCTGCGGTAAGGATTGCGGTAGACATGGTTAAAGAAAAATTAATTTCTAAAAAAGAAGCAGTAATGAGAATAGACCCAGCATCTTTAGATACTTTATTACACCCAACGTTAGATGAAAAAAGCTCTGTAAACGTTATAGCAAATGGATTGCCAGCTTCTCCTGGCGCAGCAAGCGGCAAAGTTGTTTTTTCATCAGAAGAGGCTGAGAGATTAAATGATATGATGCAAAATACTATTTTAGTTAGAGTTGAAACGTCCCCAGAAGATATTCATGGAATGCACGCTGCTAAAGGAATTTTAACTGCAAGAGGTGGAATGACTAGTCATGCTGCAGTTGTTGCAAGAGGCATGGGTAGACCTTGCGTATCTGGCTCTAGTGAAATTGATATTAATTATGAAACTAAAACTTTCAAAACATCATTTATAGAAATTAAAGAAGGAGATATTATCACAATCGATGGTTCAACAGGTAGAGTTATTTTAGGAGAAGTAAAAACGGTTAAACCAGAGATTTCTGGAGATTTTTCAAAATTAATGAGTTGGGCTGATGGTTTTAGAAAATTAAAAGTTAGAACTAACTCTGAAACACCACTAGATACAAAAATAGCAAGAGATTTTGGGGCTGAGGGTATTGGTCTTTGCCGGACGGAACATATGTTTTTTGACGAGGAAAGAATTTTATCAGTTAGAGAGATGATCTTGTCAAAAAACAAAAGAAGATAGAAATAAAGCTTTAGAAAAACTTTTACCACATCAAAGAAAAGATTTTATTGAAATATTCAAAATTATGAATAATCTTCCAGTTACTATAAGATTACTAGATCCACCGTTACATGAATTCCTTCCAAAAACTGAAAAAGAAATTAATGATGTTGCAAAAGCTGTTGGCCTTCCTTTAAAAGAAATTGAATCTAGAATTAATGAATTACATGAACAAAACCCAATGTTGGGTCATAGGGGCTGCAGACTCGGAATTTCATTTCCTGAAATTTATGAAATGCAGTGTAGAGCAATCTTTGAAGCCTTATCTGAGCTTAAGATAAAGAAAATTAAATCAGCATTCCCTGAAATTATGATTCCATTAGTTTCAACTGAGGCTGAGATTAGAATTATTAAAGAATTAGTTGATAGAGTTTCTAGAGAAGTTCAAAAAGATAAGAAAGTTAAAGTTGATTATATAGTTGGAACCATGATTGAGTTACCAAGGGCTGCTATTAAAGCAGATGATATAGCAAAACATGCTGAGTTCTTTAGTTTTGGTACCAACGATTTAACACAAACAACATTTGGCATAAGTAGAGATGATAGTGGTAAGTTTTTAAATGATTATCTTGATAATAAAATTTTTTCTATAGATCCATTCATTTCAATTGATGATGGTGTAGGTGATTTGGTAGAAATTGCAGTTCAAAAAGGGCGGAAACAAAATAAAAAAATTAAACTGGGAATTTGTGGTGAACACGGTGGTGACCCTAAAAGTATCCACTTTTGTGCAAATGTAGGCTTGGATTATGTTTCCTGCTCACCTTACAGAGTTCCAATTGCAAGATTAGCAGCAGCTCAAGCTGAACTCTCTAAAAAAAACTAAATTTCCAACTTAAAATCAACAGCTGGCACGCTATGGGTTATGCTGCCAATTGAAATTCTATCAACACCTGTCGCTGCAACCTTTTTTACTGACCTCAAGTTAACGTTACCTGAAGCCTCTGTTTCATAATGTTTTTTAGCCATTTTAACACCTGCTTTTAGTGTTTTGTTATTCATATTATCAAACAAGACTGTATTAAATTTTAAACCCATTATTTGTTTAAGCTGATTTAAATTATCAACCTCTACTGTAATTTTTCTTCCTTTTTTATTTTTAATAGCAAGACAGACTAAAGTTTTGATATCAGAACTTGCTATATGATTATCTTTGATTAGGAACTCATCACTTAGGTTAAACCTATGGTTAGTGCCTCCACCTAGCTTGACAGCATATTTTTGTATTACTCTTAAGGTTGGAATTGTTTTTCTAGTACAGCAAATTTTACACTTTTTATTAATCAGCTTAACAAATTGATTGGTTTTAGTAGCAATCCCAGAGATATGGCTCATAAAATTTAAAGCAACTCTTTCACCAATTAGAATATTTTCAGCCTTACCCTCAATTACAGCTATTATATCATTCTTATTAACTAAGGAGCCTTCTTTTTTCTTAATAATGAATTTAATCTTACTATCTATTAATTTAAATGCTTGTTTTGCAAATTCTAATCCAGCTATTACAGCCCGTTGGTTAGAAATTAATTTAACTTTTATTATCTTATTATTTTTAACTAAGTTTGAGGTAATATCACCAGAAGGGTATAGATCTTCATTTAAAGCAAGCTTTACAGTATTTTTGATATAATAATTATTTAATTTAATTTGAGACACTTTTATTATCTGCCTATCGCAACCATTCTTTCGACAGGAATTCTTGCTTTTTCTATTGTCTCTCTATCCATTATGATTTCACCAGTTTCATTTTCTAGACAAGCTAAAATTTTTGGTAATGTAATTTTTTTCATATGAGGACAAAGGTTACACGGTCTAATAAACTCTACATTTGGGTTTTCTACCTGAATATTATCACTCATTGAACATTCAGTAACCATCATAACTTTTTTAGGTTGGTTCTCCTCAACATACTTAATCATTCCACCAGTTGACCCAGCAAAATCACTTGCTTTAATCACATCAGGTGGGCATTCTGGATGAGCTATTATTTTAATACCTGGATTTTTTGCTCTGATATCATGTATTTCTTTTTCAGTGAACTGGTCATGAACCATGCAAATACCTTTCCAAGCAATAATTTCAACTTCAGTTTGCGAAGCAACATATTTTGCCAAGTATTCATCGGGTAAAAAAATAACTTTTTTAACACCAAGAGATTCTACAATTTTAACTGCATTTGCAGATGTGCAGCAAATATCTGTTTCAGCTTTCACATCCGCAGAAGTATTTACATACGAGACAACAGGCACACCTGGATATTTTTCTTTTAATAATCTTACATCTTTACCTGTGATTGACGATGATAAAGAACAACCGGCAGTCATATCAGGAAGTAAAACTTTTTTTCCAGGGCTCATCAACTTAGATGTTTCGGCCATGAAGTGAACTCCTGCCATCACAATAATATCAGCCTCAGTTTTTGAAGCCTCAATTGCAAGAGCCAACGAGTCTGCAGCAACATCTGCAATACCATGATAAATTTCTGGAGTTTGATAATTATGAGCAAGTATAATTGCATTTTTTTCTTTTTTTAATTGATTAATTCTATGAATATAAGGAGCATGAAATGACCACTCAATCTCAGGCATAACCTTTGAGATTTTTTTGATAAATTGGATCAGTTGCTATTCTTACTTCTGGTGTAAATTCCATGTCAAAACTTATCAATTAGGTTAATATTTGTCATTCCTTATTATGCCACACTACTATATCCAATTAGGCACTTTTATTCTTAAAACTGCATTATCACTTTTTAATTCAGTATTTTTTTTAAAATTTTCATCTAGATACTTGATTAAAGCAAAGGGATATTTATCATCAATCAATACTTTACCTATTTCAATATCATTAGCATAAATTGAAGCACCTTCATTTAATTTTCCACTGATTAATTGTATAGGTAATAACCTTTTCAAAAGTTTATTCTTAAGCTTTATCCTAGCTGTATTTTCTTGACCAACATAACAGCCCTTTTTAAAGTCTATTCCATTAAGTTCCTCAAAATTACACTCAATGCCAAATAATTTATTTTGCAATTTGTTCATATCTTTTTGAGCAATTCCTAACTCATGACTTAACTGATAATATTCATCTATTGGTGAGTCTTTTAATTCTAGTTTCTTTAAAGATAAGTAAAGTTTTTCTAAATTAATAATAAGTCTTGCACCTAGATCTTTATTTCTTGGGTCTAGTAAAATAGGGTCTTCTCTATATTTGATTGTATACCCAGGTTCATCTTTGGCACCTTCAAATTTTAAAAATTTTTCTCTATTAAATGCTGCAACAACAAATTCGTTACTTAAATTCATGATTTCAACTTTAGATCTAAGTTTATATATGCTTAGTTGTTTAAAAAGTGCTTCTGTTTGAGACTTTTCACAATCTATGAAGTAGCCAGACTTATGTTTTACAATAATAAAAGCAAATAGAAACTTTCCTTGAGGACTTAACAGTGATGCAAAACAACTATTATCTTCATTAACCTTATTAATGTCATTACTAATCATGTTCTGTAGAAATTCTTCAGCATCTGCTCCGTTTATGTAGAGAATACCCCTGTCTTCTAAAATATATACATTTTGAATATTCATAATTGATTGATGCCTGGATTTAATATAATTACTTTTTTCATAAATGTTAGATCTAATAATTAAAAATGGTTCATGCTACATAGATAAAGATCTTAAAGATCAAGATATTGCAATTAAAGATGGTAAAATTATAGAAATTGGTAAAATTGACAGTGAGGCTAAAGAAGTTTTTGACGCTAAAGGACTAACAGTTTTACCTGGGTGCATTGACACTCAAACTCATTTTAGAGAGCCTGGTTCAACTGATACAGAAGACCTTCATACAGGAAGTAGAGCGGCAATTGCTGGTGGAATAACCAGTGTTTTTGAGATGCCAAATACTAACCCTCCAACTTCCAATAAAATAGAATTTCAAAAAAAATTAGATCTCGCAAAAAATAGAATGTATTGCAACTATGCTTTTTATTTTGGGGCTACACCAGATAATGCTACTGAATTGGCAGAGCTAAAAGATTTAGAGGGATGTTGTGGAATTAAACTCTTTGCAGGCTCCTCAACTGGAAATTTATTAGTTCAATTTGAAGAAGATATTGAAAAAGTATTCAAAAGTGCCTCAAAAGTTGTTTCAGTTCATTCTGAAGATGAAGAAATTTTAAATATGAACAAAAAATTGATCAAAGAAGGGGACGTTCATTCACATCCAATTTGGAGAAGTGAAGAATGTGCAATTTCATCAACTAGAAGAATTGTAAGAATAGCTGAAAGATATAAAAAAAAAGCACACATTCTTCATGTAACAACAAAACAAGAGATTGATTTTTTATCACAACATAAAGGAAATATTACATTTGAGATCACACCTCAGCACCTAACTATCTACGCACCAGATTGTTATGATAAACTTGGAACTTATGCTCAAATGAATCCTCCTTTAAGAGATAAGTCTCATTATGATAGATTATGGTATGGGGTAAAAAATAATCTTAACGATACAATTGGGTCTGATCACGCACCTCACTTAAAAGAAAACAAAGAAAAAACATATCCAAATTCACCATCTGGAATGCCTGGTGTTCAAACACTACTCCCAGTTATGTTAAATCATATTAACGATGGAAAATTAAGCTTAGAGCAATTAATGAATTCTATATGTGAAAATCCAGTAAAAATTTTTGGAATCAAAAATAAAGGTTTTATTAAAGAGGGTTTCGATGCTGATTTTACAATTGCAGATATGAATAAAAAAATATTAATTAAAAATGAAAATATTGAAAGCAAATGTGGTTGGTCACCTTTTGATGGGTATGAATTTAAGGGAACACCAGTATCAACAATTATTAGTGGCCAAATTAAAATGAGAGATGGTAAAATTTTAGGTAAACCTGAGGGTAAGCCTTTAAAATTTTAAATAGTTTTTACTGTAAAGCTATTTACAAGCACGACACCCATAACAATTAAGAATAATCCTAACACAGCTTGCCAAGATAATGATTGCTTAAAGAAAACATATCCTAATATTGCAACTGTAAATACTCCAAGACCACTCCATGTTGCATAAACAATTGCGATTGGAATTTTATCAACTACAAAAGTTATAAGATAAAAAGATAATAAATATAAAACTGCAAGAGTAGCAGTTGGAACAATCTTTGTGAAATTTTGTGAAACGGGTAACAACATTGTTCCACCTACTTCACAAAAAATTGCAATTGTTAAAATTAGATATGTTTTAATCACTACTTAAGAATATTATTTTTAATTAAATCTTCTTTTATTTCAGTTAAAATTTCAGGATCGTCAATTGTTGCTGGTATTTTATACTCTTCTTTGTCAGCAATTTTTCTAATAGTTCCTCTTAATATCTTACCAGATCTAGTTTTTGGTAGTCTCTTAATAACAATTACAATTTTAAATGCAGCAACAGGCCCAATTGTATCTCTAACCATTTTAATGCATTCTTTTGAGATAGTTTCGTTATCTTTTTTAACACCTGTCTTTAGAACAACTAGCCCTATTGGTAACTGTCCTTTTAATTTATCAGCAATTCCTAGCACCGCACATTCTGCTACTGACTGATGCTCAGAAAGAACTTCTTCAATTGCACCAGTTGATAATCTGTGACCTGCAACATTTATAATGTCATCCGTTCTAGACATTATCCAAATATAGCCATCTTCATCTATATGACCTGCATCATAAGTTTCATAGTAACCCTCATAATTAGTCATGTAGTTATCTTTGTATCTTTTATCTGCATTCCATAATGTCGGAAAAGTTCCTGGAGGCAAAGGAAGTTTAACAACAATATCTCCCATCTCATTAGGCTTTGCTAAAGTTTGATCAGGTTTCATGATTTTGACATCATAACCAGGTACAGCTTTGCAAGCTGAGCCATATTTTGTTTTCATCATTTCTATCCCAGTACAATTAGAGCTAATTGCCCAACTAGTCTCCGTTTGCCACCAGTGATCAATTACAGGAACTTTTAATAAATTTTCTGCCCATTTGATAGTATCTGGATCTGCTCTTTCACCTGCTAAAAATAATGACTCGAATTTACTTAAATCATATTTAGAGAAAAATTTACCCTCAGGGTCTTCTTTTTTTATAGCTCTAAATGCAGTTGGCGCAGTAAAAAGAGATTTTACTTTATAGTCTGAAATTATTTTCCAAAAAGCTCCAGCATCAGGGGTGCCAACTGGTTTTCCTTCAAATAATACTGTAGTGCAACCTTTAAACAAAGGAGCATAAACAATATAAGAATGACCAACTATCCAACCAATATCACTTGCTGACCACCAAATATCATCAGCATCAATATTATAAATATTTTTCATAGTCCATTTAAGAGCAACTATATGGCCACCAATATCTCTAACAATTCCTTTTGGCACACCAGTAGTTCCTGAGGTATATAAAATATAAGCCAAATCATTTGAATTCATTTCTACGCAATCCACTTCTTTTGCATTTGAAAGTGCCTCACCCCAACTAATTTCTTTTGGAGCATTTAGTTCAACCACATGATCTATTCTTTGAAATAAAATCATTTTATCTATTTTATGAGAAGCCATTTTAATTGCAGCATCAACCAATGGTTTATACTCAACAGTTTTTCCAGGTTCAAAGCCACATGAAGCAGTAACTATTACTTTAGCTTTACTATCATCAATTCTACTAGCCAACTCATTCGAAGCAAAACCTCCAAATACAACAGAATGAATTGCACCAATTCTTCCACATGCTAACATTGCAATTACAGCCTCAGGTATCATAGGCATATAAATTATAACTCTATCACCTTTGTTTACTCCTTGGTTTCTAAGAGCTCCTGCAAATTTTGAAACTTTTTCTCTTAATTCTTTGTAAGTGAATTGCTTTTTATTTCCAGTTATTGGGCTATCATAGATTAAAGCTAACTTATCACCTCTGCCTTGATCAATATGAATATCCAACGCATTATAACAAGTGTTAGTAACACCATCTTCAAACCATTTGTAAAAGGGAGGATTAGATTTATTTAAAATTTTAGTTGGTTTTTTAAACCAAAAAATATCATTTGATACCTCTTGCCAAAAACTTTCAGGATTTTTTAGCGAATTTTGATAAATATCATTAAATTTTTTTGACATGAGATTTGATTCTATTTTGCTATTTTTATGTCCTTATTAAATTTAAAATTGTATTAAAATTTAAAAAGTAAGTAAAATCAATACAAATTAGCATCAATTAAACCTTCTAAAAACTAAATAACTTTGATAGTTAACCCTCAACGTGATTTAAGCATTTGCTTATGTCTAGTTTATATAAACTATAAGTTAAAAACTAACAAAAGAGGGAGTTTTTTATGAAAAAACTAAAATTGTTTGCTCTTACAGCTGTAGCCCTAATGGGTGCTTCAGGTGTAGCAAACGCAGAGACTGCCATGTTAGCTCAAGATGATTTCGTAGGTATTTCATTTTGGGTGATTTCAATGGGAATGTTAGCAGCTACTGCTTTCTTTTTCTTGGAAAGTGGAAGTGTTGCAGCAGGATGGAGAACATCAATAATCGTAGCTGGTCTAGTGACTGGTATTGCGTTTATACATTACATGTACATGAGAGATGTATGGGTATCAACTGGTGAGTCACCAACTGTTTACAGATATATTGATTGGTTAATAACTGTACCACTACAAATGGTAGAATTTTACTTAATTCTAGCTGCTGTAGGTAAAGCAAATTCTGGAATGTTCTGGAGATTGTTACTTGGTTCAGTTGTAATGCTAGTTGGTGGATACTTAGGAGAAGCAGGATACATTAACGCTACACTTGGTTTTGTAATCGGTATGGCTGGATGGTTCTACATTCTTTATGAAGTATTCTCAGGTGAAGCAGGAAAAGCTGCAGCAAAAAGTGGAAACAAAGCTCTTGTTACTGCATTTGGTGCAATGAGAATGATTGTTACAGTAGGTTGGGCAATTTACCCATTAGGTTATGTATTTGGTTACCTAACAGGTGGAGTAGATGCTGACACACTAAACGTTGTTTATAACCTTGCTGATTTCTTAAACAAAATTGCATTTGGTCTAGTAATTTGGGCTGCAGCAACGCAATCTGGTGGAAGAAAAGCTAAGTAATTAGTAACACTTAAATAATTCAAAGAAGGGCGGGTACATTTTGTGTACTTGCCCTTTTTTTTTTAATAATTATATATATTCAGATGCCAAAAATTAATTACATTATTGATAAAGAAAATACCCAAACAATAGAAGTTGCTAATGGGTTAACAGTTATGGAGGGAGCAGTTCAAAATGATGTGCCAGGTATTGATGCTGATTGTGGAGGAGGAATGGCTTGTGCTACTTGCCATGTTTATGTCACAGAAGAATGGTTTGATAAGCTACCAAAAAAAGAAGATGGAGAAGAAGATATGTTAGATATGGCTTTTGAACCTAAAAAGAATAGTAGGTTAAGTTGCCAATTAATAGTTTCAGATGAATTAGATGGGCTAACTGTTAGTATGCCATCAAGACAAGGTTAAATGATTAAAACAGACACTTTAATAATAGGCGCAGGACCAGTTGGATTATTTTGTGTTCATCAATTAGGAATAATTGGCCTTAAGTGTGAAGTAGTAGACAACCTAGATAAAATTGGTGGTCAGTGTATCGAACTTTATCCAGACAAACCTATTTATGATATTCCTGCAGTACCCGAATGCACAGGTGAAGAATTAACTAATAATCTAATTGAACAAATAAAAGCATTTAAAACAAAATTTCATTTGAATGAAAGAGTAGAAGAAATTAAAAAAGTTGAAAAAAAATGGATTACAAAAACTAATAAAGGAACTGAATTTGAATCATCAAGTATAATTATAGCTGCAGGAGTAGGTTCATTTGAGCCAAGAAAATTTCCAACAAAAGAAATTGAAAAGTACGAAGGAAAAGAGATACTTTATTCAATTAAAGACAAAACAGTCTTTAAAGATAAGACAATTTGTATTTTTGGAGGAGGGGACTCGGCTTTAGATTGGGCAATTGAACTATCAAATACATCTAAAGTTATATTAGTTCACAGAAGAGATGATTTTAGAGCAATGCAAGCGAGCATTGATAAGGCTAATAAATTAAAAAAAGAAGGTAAAATAGAAATTTACACAAAATATCAACTAGATTCTGTCCAAGGAAAAGAGAAAGTTGAAAGCATTAGTATAAGACATGATGATAAAACCATAAAAGAAATTAAAACAGATTATGTGCTAGGTTTTTTTGGTTTAATAATGAAACTTGGCCCTATTGCAGAGTGGGGTTTAAATTTAGATAAAAAAACAGTTCCAGTTAATACTGAAAGTTTTGAAACTAATAAAGAGGGAATTTTTGCAATTGGTGATATCTGCTCTTATCCTGGAAAACTTAAATTAATTCTATCAGGCTTTCATGAAGGTGCTCTTGCTGCTAGAGGATGCTTTAAATATGCAAAACCAGATGAAAAATATAGATTTGAATTCACTACATCTTCAAAAACAGTTAAAGAACGACTAGGTGTGAAGGAGTGATTGAACTCTTTAGTTCTGATACACCAAATGGAAAAAAAATAAGCATATTATTAGAAGAGATAGGCTGTGATTTTAAAATTACAGCAATAGATTTGTCAAAAGATGATCAACTGAAACCTGATTTTAAAAAGATGAGTCCTTTTGGTAAAATACCCATAATAGTGGATCATGAAAATAATGAGTCTGTATTTGAGTCTGGAGCGATACTTATATATTTAGCAGAAAAATATAATAAATTTTATGAAGCTAAAGATCGAAATGTTATAAACCAATGGTTAATGGCACAGATGGGAACTATTGGACCAATGCTTGGTCAGCATCATCAGTTCCATCATTACAATCCAGGCAAAAGTCAATTTGGAGAGGATAGGTTTTTTAAAATTGCCAAGAGACTTTATGGTGAGCTAGATGAAAGGTTATCTTCATCAAAATACTTAGCTGGTAATGATTATACAATTGCAGATATTGCAACTTGGCCTTGGATTGCGAGACATGAATGGCATGATATTGGGCTTAAGAACTATATAAATTTATCAAGATGGTATATTGATATTTCTAAAAGAGAAGCTGTAATAAAAGGATATCAGTTTATGAATAAAAAAGAGTTTCCTCCTCAACCTTAATTTCTTAACTTATTAGCCTATATATAGAACTTAAGATACCATTTCCTGATAATTCTATAGCTAAAACAATAACAATAATTAATATTAATTTTTTGTTCATTTAATAAATAGATATAATAATAAAACTATCCAAATAAAAGCATAATAATAATAAATATGTTTTTTAGCGAAAAGAAATGAAATCGAATTTCGTTTTGAGTTATTTTTTTTCATATTTAATTACAAATAGCCTTTTTTTTGTAGAATTGGTATAAAATATTAAATGAATGGAATTATTTCTTTAATATACTTTAGTCCTATAAAATCTTTATCTTTTACAAATATTGAGTCATGTGAGATTAAAAAAGATTTAGGAATTTTGGATGATAGAAAATTTGCTTTTTCAAGAATTATTGACAAAAACAAAGCACTCTTAATTGAGAAAAACCCAAATGAACGAAAACTAGATAATTTTTTATCATTAAAAAATTCTCCAGTCCTAAATAAGTATAATTTTACATACACAGATAATAAATTAACGTTAATGCTTGGTGGTAAAGAGCTAATCTCAATAAAAGCTGATAACTTAGAACAAAGATCTAAGCTTATAGATAAACTCATGGATCTAGAAAGCTCATTAATGAAACCAATTTCTTTACTGCAAAATGGTGAATTTCCTTTTTATGACACCTCACATTCAAATAAAATTTTTAATTCCATATCCCTTATAAATCTTAAAAGCATTCAAGATTTTGAAAGAAAAATTGATAAAAAAGTTGAATTGCAAAGATTTAGAGGCAATTTTTATATTGATGGAATTGATGCCTGGGAAGAGCGTAAATGGATTGGAAAAACTATAAAAATTAACAATATTTATTTTAAAGTAGAAAAAAATATCCCACGTTGTGTTGCAATTAATTTAAAGCCAAAAACAGATGATAATGAGCTGAATTTACTTCAATCTCTAAAAAAAAATTATAGTCATTTTGATATGGGTATTTATTTAAGAGCATTAAATGATGGTCAAATAAAAGCTGGACATACAATAGAAATGGAAAATTAAATAATCTTTAAAAGTTATTGCTAATCCAAGCTAAGAAAAAAAATATTAATCATCAGCGTATACTTTTTCTTCTTTTTCATGCTTTTCCTGAGCTGCAATACAAAGGTGAGCGACAGGTCTTGCCATCAATCTTTTTATACCTATTGGATCTGCCGTCTCTGCACAAAATCCAAAAGTTCCATCTTTTACTCTTAATAAGGCTTGATCAATTTTAGAAATTAATTTTATTTGTCTATTGATCGCTTTCATTTCTACAGCTTTATCAGTGTAAGAACTTGCTTGGTCAACAATATCTGCTGAGACACTATTGTCATCCATTGATCCATGGTAAAGAGCTTCATTATTTGCTTTTACTAGTTCTTTTTTCCATTCAGTAAGTTTTATTTTAAAAAAAGATAAGTGCTTATCACACATATATTTTTCAGTATCTTTAGGTATGTAATTTTTTGAAATTTTAATTGGTGTCTTTGCTTTTTTTTCAATAGGAGTAACTTTTTTTGCTGTTTTAGAAGGCTTTTTGATTGCCGTGCTAACTTTCTTTGTTTTATCTAATGTTTTTTTATTAGGTGATTTTGAGATTTTAGGCATATATATAAATTTTCGTGGCCGGATTATATTCAGCAATAAATACGTGTCAAGCAAGCTTAATTCATATAAATTTAGTAGAAAAACCACTAAAAATATAAACCCATTATGAGTTTTAATAAAAAAGATATAAATAAATTATTTTATAGTTTTATTACAATACACTTAATCTTATGGACGCTGATTCCATCATTAACAAATAATAACTTGCCACTTGATACAATTGAACATTTGGCATGGGGCAGTAACCTGGATTGGGGCTTTAATAAGCATCCTCCTGCAGTTGCTTTTTTTCTTGAATTTTTTTATCAAATCTTTGGTGCTCAAGATTGGGCTTACTATTTATTAAGTCAAATATTTGTAGTGATTGCTTTTATAATTATTTTTAAATTTGCAGAAGAATTATTCAAAAATAGCAATTTAAGTTTAATTTCAGTGCTTCTATTAGAAAGTATTTATTTTTATAATTACACAACTCCAGAGTTTAATGTAAATGTTTGTCAATTACCTTTCTGGGCTCTATGTGTTTATTATGCTTGGAAATTATTTGATAAACAGCAAATAAACTTTAAGGATTGTTTTTGGTTAGGAGTGTTTGCGGCTATAGGTTTTTTATCTAAATATCTTTTTATCTATCTCCTAATATCAATTGATCTATTATTTTTTTATACAATCTTTATAAAGAAGTATCAAAAATTTGATTTTAAGCATCTAGTATCCTTAGAAGTCTTTATTGTTTTGTTAATTCCACATTTAATATGGTTAACAAATAATGATTATGTAACTATCACTTATGGGTTAGCAAGAGCTGGTTTAGAACACTCAAACCTACTAGATCACATAATTTATCCATTAATATTTTTAGGAAAACAAATTGCAATACTAATTCCATTTTTTTTTATGTCATTTTTTTTGATTAAAAAATTTAAATTCAAAATATCCTTAAAAGATAGAAAATTATTATTTTTGATATTTATTAATTTAATTCCAATAGGATTAATGTTTTTAACATCTATGATAACAGGATCAAAAATAAGAACAATGTGGATGACCCCTTTTTATTTATTTTTTGGTGTTTTAATTGTTTATGTTTTTCAGACACAAATAAACTTAAAAAAATTAAATAACTTCATATCAGCATTTCTAATTTTATTTATTTTTTCTCCGTTTGCTTATACCTATATCTCAATTACAGAGACTGAAAAGAGAACTGACTATCCAGGAAAAGAAATTGCAACAAAAGTACAATATGCTTGGAGTAAAAATTATAAAGCACCAATTAATGTTGTGCTTGGAGATGAATGGTTTGCTGGAAATTTGTCATATCATTTAAAATCCAGACCTATGTGGGGTGGGGCTATTACAAAAAATAAGTTAAATTCATTATCAAAATTTATTTGTATTGATACTATCTGCGTAGGAAATAAATGAAAAAGATAAAAATATTAATACCTGTTTATAATGATTGGCAGTCTGTGTTTAAGCTTCTAGAAAATATTGATAAAGGGCTTAAAGGATGGGATTCTGATATTGCACATATATCGGCTATAATTGTTAATGATGCTTCCACAGAAGAAAGGCCAATTAACACCTCTACCTTTAATAATTTAAAGTCGGTTCAAATTATAAACATGAAAGAAAATAAGGGACACGCAAGGTGTAATGCTGCTGGATTAAAATATATTAATACTAATAGCGAATTTGATTTAGTAGTTCCTATGGATGGAGATGGGGAGGATAAACCTAAGGAGTTAGGGTCACTTCTATGTAAGGCCTACGAACATCCCAATAAAGTTATTACAGCTAACAGAGTTAAAAGATCAGAAGGACTATTTTTTAAACTCTGTTATTTAATTCACAAGTATTTAACTTTTATTTTTACAGGACAAAGCATTAAGTTTGGAAATTATACTTGCCTTCCTAAAGCTACAGTTAATAAAATGGTTAATGAACCAGCAACATGGAGTAGTTTTTCAGGATCTTTAGCAAAAATAGAAAAAGATAGAAAATCAATTTCATCTGAACGGGGTGAAAGATATTTTGGGCCATCCAAGATGAGTTTTATTAATTTATTAAAACACTCTCTTTCAATTATTGCAGTTTTTAAATCAACGTTATTAATTAGATCTACATTATTCTTAATTGCTTACTTATTTTTAGTGATAGGAAAAATATCAGTAATTACATTGATACCAGTTCTTGGAGTTATTATTATGATGGTCTCAGTAATCATATTGTCTAAAAGAGAAAACATGTCAGATTTTAATAATTCTTTAGAAAATATTAAAAGTATTGATAAGATTAAATGAAAAAACTTTTCGGGATTATAGCTCTGGGCTTGTTGTTGAGCACTTCTTTAAATGCAA
Source organism: uncultured Candidatus Pelagibacter sp. (assembly GCA_905612465.1). Taxonomy (GTDB): domain Bacteria; phylum Pseudomonadota; class Alphaproteobacteria; order Pelagibacterales; family Pelagibacteraceae; genus Pelagibacter. The sequence continues at coordinate 11,431 of CAJQSC010000016.1, read as the reverse complement.
AACAGTTAAGTAAGTCTCCTTTTATCTCAGATAGCATTCAAGATGAATTTAATAAACTATCTACTGAGCATAAGACTAAGTTTTGTGGTTTTGAAAACTATAAAATTAGAAAAGGCATTATCAACAAAGATTTAGCAATAAGAATACTTGGTTATAATTCAAGAATGGATAATTGGAAAACAGTAGAAGGTGTTCATAGTCGGGATGTTTTTAAAGAATATGCTGATGTTGTAACTTATGTAAGTGTATCTGAAAATCATCAGATAAAAGAGTTTCTCTTTGATAAACTTTATATATGGGCAAAAAATAAAGCTCTTACTAAAACTAAACAATGCTATAGAAACACTCCAAAAAATTCAATTTTAAAAGATTGTGAAGGTGAGTGGAGTGATCCAGAAGGTCAAGACTTGGCACCAATAAAAGATGCAACTGTAACTCTAGAGATAATTATGGGTTTAAACTATATCTACAATCTTAATTTTATTAATTATAAAATTAAAGATCCAAGGCACAAAACTATTAATGAATGGTTCAAACCTTTTTATAAACAAATAAAACCTGCCAATAAATTCTATATGGGAAATTCTGCTGGGTGGTATTTTCCAAATATAGCTTTAAGACATAGTGATAATAAAAATTATTCTAAATTAGTTAAGAAGCTTGTTAAAGGAGCTAACAAATGGATATTAGTTGATGGAAGTATTAAAAATAGAACTACACGTGGAGATCGATCATTATGGTATCATCATACAGGCTTAGGAGAAGCTTTTGTGATTTTAGAAATTGCGAATGCAGCTAATATAAAATTACCAAAAAATTATGAAAAAAACTTATTAAAAGCTGCTGAATTATTTCAAGATGGTTTTTTAGATAATTCTATTTTAGAACCTTGGGCAAAAAAAGGTCATAACTCACAAGCTAGTAATGGTGTGCAAAAATTTAATAAAAATTTAGATGGTGTAAGCTTTAATGGACCTTGGTTCCATATAATACAATATAGATATCCAAACCATAGAACGTCAAAATTCTTAAAATCTAAAATGACGAATAGAGCAAGATCTTTAAAAAGTGATGAGGTTATGGGAATTGGAGTGGGTTGTATCTATAATGCTTTAGCAAATAGGTAAGTTAATAGAATAATTTATAAATAAAGAGAATTAGATAGCCTTTATTATCGGTAGTGAATGAAAGTTAGCAGTATCTATCTTTGAGGAATGATCTCTCCTCATATTCCACTTCTTATTTACTCCAGCACTAGCTAAACTTAGCGTTGATCTGCCATATCTATAATTTGTACTATCAATAGACCTCATTAAGCCTTTAATTTTCTCATCTTTTTCTGAGGAGAATAAATTTTTACTACCATCTGAACTAACCAAACCAGTCAATGTTATGCCTGCTTTTTGATACCTATATCCATTTATAAAGATTTCATTTAAGGCAACTAAAGCAGTTTTAACTATTTCAATACTATTGTTGGTAGCTATTGGAAAATCTATAGTCTTAGCATTTGAATAATAAACTCCTCTATTTTGAAATGGACTTGTTCTAACCGAAACAGTTATTGATTTTGCAATTAAAGACTCTGATCTAATTTTTTCAGAAGCATTTAAGCAATAACTTGCTACTGCTTCTTGGAGTTCTTGAAATTTTTCAACTCTGATACCAAACGATCTTGATACCACACAGCTTTTTCTTTTAGAACCTTTCAGATCTATAGGAATACAGGGAATACCTCTAAGTTCTAATGCAGTTCTAGAACTTAATACATTAGAACTTTTTTTAATCCAAGTATTTGACATATTTTTTAATTGCTTAGCATTATAAATTCCATTTTGATGATAAAATTTTGTAAGTTGTTTTCCAACTCCCCAAACATCATTTATATCTATTTTTTCTAATAGTGGATCAATATTTTCAATTCCTATTAAGTTTGTTACACCAGATTGTTTTTTTTTTGCTATATGATTTGCAATCTTGCTCAAGGTTTTTGTTTTTGCAATACCAATACTAGTTGGAATGCCAGTCCATTGTAAAACAATACTTCTAATTTCTTTTCCAACATCTTCTACTTCATCATCGGGATAATTACTTAAGTCTAAAAAAGCTTCATCAACAGAGTATATTTCTAACTCAGGATTAAACCTTTTTAAAGTTCTCATCACCCTTCTAGATAAATCTCCATATAAAGAATAGTTTGAAGAAAAAACATAAACATTATTTCTAAGTATTATATCTTTAGCTTTAAAGTAAGGTTCTCCCATTTTTATACCAAGAGCTTTAGCTTCATTTGACCTTGCAATGATACAGCCATCATTATTAGATAAAACGACTACAGGTTTATTTCTAATTTTAGGATTAAATAATCTTTCACAAGAAACATAAAAAGAATTGCAATCAACAAGTGCTATTTTTTTAGTATGTTGAGTGGATAACATAAGTCACAACTCCCCAAATAAATACTTCCATTTCATCTCCAATAATTATTTTGTCTTCAATATTTTTTGAGCCTGATGTCAAAAATTGTCCATCCTTTGATTTAACAAAACTTTTAACAACTAATTCATCATGAACATTTGCAACAACTGTTGAAAAATTTTTAGGTTTTAAACTTCTATCAACAACCAATAGGTCACCATCATAAATACCAACATCGGTCATCGATTTTCCTTGAACTCTGATAATGAAAGTTGCTGGAACATTTTTGATCAGATGAATGTTAAGATCTACATCTTCTTCTATGTAGTCTGTTGCGGGAGAAGGAAAACCTGCACCTGCTTTATGTAGATAAAAAGGGATAGTTAATTTCATGTTCTTGTTTTGTTCTATTTAATAGAGCACTTATACAATACAGTCAATAGGTTGTATTTTGAGTCTGTAACTGAGTCAAAGGTGAATCAAAAGGTGAACATTGAAACTACATTTTGTGCCCTTGTGGATAACTTCAACCAGAGATAGTTTAGAACCCATATTAAAATGAAAAAAATTCTATCGATTATAACACTTGGTTTAATTATAACTTCTAACTGTATGGCTTATGAAGAGGCAAACTATCAAGTAATCAAGAAAAATGAAATTTATGAAATTAGAAAATATTCTGATCGTTTAGCCATTGAAGCAGAAATATCAAATCAAGGTAGCAGTTTTAGAAAATTATTTAAATACATTTCTGGTGATAATGAGAATAATGAGGAGATTAAGATGACAACACCAGTTACTCAAATAGAAAAAAAAGGAAATATGACTATGCAATTTTATTTACCTTCAAGATTTAATAAAAGTAATACACCGAATCCATCTAATTCAGATATTAAAATATTAAATATTAAAGGTGGTTATTATGCGGTTATTATATATTCAGGAAGAGCTTCTGATAAAAATTTCATTAAACATAAAGATATTTTAAAAAATCAGTTAAAGAAAGATAATATATTAATTTTGAGTCCACCTATTAAAGCAACTTATAATAACCCATTCACTCTACCTTTGCTAAGAAGAAACGAGGCAATGTTTGTGATTAATATAAAAGATAAAGGAGAAATATAGATGAAAAAACTAACATGCCACTGTGGAGAAGTAGAGGTAGAAATAAACGTAGCTGATAACTTAGAAAAAGTTTTAAAATGTAACTGCTCAATTTGTAAAAGAAAAGGAGCAATTATGTCTATGGTTAAGAATGAAGATTTTAAGATTATTAAAGGTGAAGATAAATTAAAACTTTATCAGTTTCATTCAAAAATTGCGAAACACTATTTCTGTTCTAATTGTGGAATTTATACACATCATAACCCAAGAGCCAATCCAGCAATGACAGGATTTAATCTTGGATGTATTGATGATGTAAACACTTTTGAATTAAAAGATGTTGCTGTGAATGATGGTCAAAATCATCCTCTTGATAAAAAATAATTTTTTATGCAACAAGTCAATGATTGTTTTATTAAAGTAAAAAAAGATTGTCTTAAATTTATCTCATCTCAAGAAACAAAGAGAGATAAGTTTAAAAATAAGGATAGGATGATTAAATCCTTTTTAATTCCTGTAAGTTTTTGGATAGCAAAAAAAGTTGATAAAAAACAACCTCTAATTATTGGATTAGCTGGAGGACAAGGTTCTGGAAAAACTACCATCTCATCAATTTTAACTTTAATTTTACAAAAATATTTTAAGTTAAATGTTTTTAAAGTTTCTATTGATGATTTTTATAAAACAAGAAAAGATAGAAGGTTATTAGCTAACAATAAGCATCCTTTATTAATGACGAGAGGAGTTCCTGGAACTCACGATATAGACTTAATGTTGAGTTTCTTTAAAAAAATTAAAAGTAAAAACTTTAAAAGTTTAAAAGTTCCAACATTTAATAAAGCGATAGATGATCGTTATCCAAAGAACTTATGGCATAAAATTGAATCTAAGCCAGATGTTATAATTTTTGAAGGTTGGTGCGTCGGGGCTAGAGCCCAAACAGCTAACCAGCTTAAAAAATCAATTAACTCACTCGAGAAAGCTCAGGATCAGAGCGCTAAATGGAGAACTCATGTTAACAATCAATTAAAAACCAAGTATAAGTTATTATTTAATCAGTTAGATGGACTTCTATATTTAAAAGCCAAAAACTTTAATTTATTAAGAGAATGGAGATTAAAACAAGAGAGAAAACTTTGGATTCAAGCAAAAGATAAGAAAAATCTAAAAATTATGAGCAGTGTAGATGTAATAAGTTTTATGCAAACTTATCAAAGAATTACTCAACAAATGTTTAAAGATGCGTTAAAAAGCTCATCTATAATAATGAATTTAAATATTAATCACCAAATTGAAAAGATAAAATTTAGAAAATAATGAAAAAAATAACTTTAATTCTATTCTCACTTATATTTTTAAGCCAACAAGTTTTTGCTATAACTTTATTTGAAGCACTTAATGAAACTTATAAAAATAATACTGATTTAAACGCTGAGAGAGAAAATATTAGTATTTCAGAAGATGATTTAAAAATTTCAAAAAGTAATTATTTACCATCAGTCGTAATCTCAGGAAGCAAAAGTCAAGAAAACACAAATAAATTGACTAATAGAACTGGAGTTGAGCAATCAGTTAATGATGTTGATCCTTCTACTCAATCTATAAAAATTGAACAAACGTTAATAGACTTTGGTATAAATGCTGATGTTAAAAAAAATGAAATTGGAATTGATCTTGCGATTACAAGATTATTAAAAAAGGAACAAGAGGTTTTATTAAAAGCAATTGAAGCCTATTCAGGATTAATATTAGCTAATGAAAAATTAAAGATTAATCAAAGTAATCTTAATTTGCTAGAACGACAAGTTGAAATCAATAAAGCTAGACTTGAACGAGGTCAAATTACTATTTCAGATTTAGCTCAATCAGAATCTTCATTAGCTGGAGCACGAGCAAATTTTATTCAATCTCAAAATGAAATTATATCAAATAAATTAAATTATGAAAATGTAATTGGACCAATTATAGATATAAATAGTTTAAATAAGAATTTTGATATTAATCTTATGCTCCCGAGTAGTTTGAGTGATGCAATCGATACTTCAAAAATACATAATCCTGAATTAATTATAGCAAAATTAGAATATGAACAGTCACAAAAAGATGTGCTTATTTCTCGGTCTGATCTATCACCTTCTGCAAAACTTTCTTATGAAAATTCTAGATCTCAAGATTTGAGTTCATCATATGATGAGCGTAATAAGAATATTTTAAAAGCAACTGTTACTTGGCCAATATATTCAGGTGGAAAAAATAGAGCTTCATTAAATAAAAGTCGAAATTTAAAAAATAGAAAAAAATTATTGTTAAACAGTATTACAAAAACCAATAACAGCAATGTAGCAATCTCATGGTCTACACTTCAGTCTTCAAAAAGTTTATTAAATTCAGTCAAGTCTCAAGTTAAGGCAGCTGAAATTGCAAATGAAGGAATAACAGTTGAGTATGAATCGGGAATTGGAAGGTCTACACTAGATGTTATTCAATCTAATTCTATTTTACTAAATTCTAGAATTAGTTTAGCAAATTCAGAAAGAAACTATCTACTAGCTCAATTTAATGTTCTAAAGTCTATTGGTCTATTAAATAGCACTCACCTAAAACTTAAGTAATAAAGCCAATTTGTCATTAAAAAAATTAACTATTGATAATGAGAACAAAATGTGTACATTTAAAACTCGATTCGAACACTAATTATTTAATAAAAAAGGCATAAAATGAATAAAAACAAATTAAAAGTGGTTAAAACTACAAAAGCACAACAAGCCGAAGGCAGTGAAAAACAAAAAGCTTTAGACGCAGCAATAGCACAAATTACAGATAATTTTGGAAAAGGTTCGGTAATGAAGCTTGGCGAAAGAAGAGCAATGGATATTGAATCAGTATCAACGGGTTCATTAAGTTTAGATGTTGCGCTTGGGATAGGTGGCCTACCTAAAGGAAGAGTAATTGAAATCTATGGTCCTGAATCATCTGGAAAAACGACCCTAGCCCTTCAAGTTTTAGCTGAAGCTCAAAAAACAGGTGGAATATGTGCATTTATAGATGCTGAGCATGCTTTAGACCCAGTTTATGCAAAAAAGCTTGGTGTAAATACAGAAGAATTATTAATTTCACAACCAGATACAGGGGAGCAAGCATTAGAAATTGCTGACACGTTAGTTAAGTCAGGTTCCATTTCTGTAATTGTTGTTGATTCAGTTGCAGCATTAACCCCTAGAGCAGAAATTGAAGGAGAAATGGGAGATCACCATGTAGGACTTCAATCAAGATTAATGAGTCAGGCTTTAAGAAAGTTAACAGGTTCAATCTCAAGTACAAATACTATGATGATTTTTATTAATCAAATTAGGATGAAAATTGGGGTTATGTTTGGAAGTCCTGAGACTACTTCAGGCGGAAATGCACTTAAATTTTATTCATCAGTAAGAATGGATATCAGAAGAATTGGTGCCATTAAAGATGGAGATGAAATTATTGGTAACTCAACGAGGGTTAAAGTAGTCAAAAATAAAGTAGCACCTCCATTTAAAGTTGTAGAATTTGACCTTATGTATGGAAAGGGTATTAGTAAAGTAGGTGAATTAGTTGACCTTGGAGCAAAGGCTGAGATTGTTGAAAAATCTGGTGCATGGTATGCATACAAAGGTGAAAAAATTGGCCAAGGTAGAGAAAATGCTAAGATTTATTTAGAGCAAAACCCTAAAATTGCTGCAGAGATAGAAATGGCAATAAGAGAAAAAGCTGGAGTAATAGCAAAAAAAATTGAGGGAAATCCACTTGATCCAGAAAAAGCTGCAAAAGATCAAATAGAAGACCCTAAGGTGGAAATCAATGAAGAAGTTACACCACCCAAAAAAGATTAGTTAAAGTAAAGTCATCTTTAGTTATTAAAAGGCGCTTAATTTAAGCGCCTTTTTTCCCTTACACTTACCTAGACAACAAATAAAAAAGCTGTATTTTAAAAGTATGGCTGACAAATCTTTAAATGAAATAAGAAATGTATTTCTGGATTATTTTAAAAAAAATGATCATAAGATAGTTGAGTCTAGTAATTTAGTTCCAAATAATGACCCAACATTAATGTTTGCTAATTCTGGTATGGTACAGTTCAAAAATGTACTTACTGGATTAGAGAAAAGAGACTATGTAAGAGCAACCACTTCTCAAAAGTGCGTGCGCGCAGGTGGAAAGCACAATGATCTTGAAAATGTTGGCTACACACCAAGACATCACACATTTTTTGAAATGCTTGGAAACTTCTCATTTGGAGATTACTTTAAGGAAGAAGCAATTACATATGCGTGGAATCTAATAACCAAAGAGTTTGGAATTGATAAAAACCGTCTCTACGTAACAGTATATCATGATGATGAGCAAGCTTTTGACTATTGGAAGAAAATAGCTGGTTTTAGGGATGATAGAATAATCAAGATAGCAACATCAGATAATTTTTGGTCTATGGGTGATACTGGACCTTGTGGACCTTGTTCAGAAATTTTTTATGACCATGGTGATCATTTAGATGGTGGACTACCTGGTACTAAAAATGAAGATGGAAACAGGTTTATTGAGATATGGAATTTAGTATTCATGCAATATGAGCAAATTTCAAAAGATAAAAGGATCAATCTTCCAAAACCATCTGTAGATACTGGCATGGGACTTGAGCGAATAGCGGCACTGTTGCAAGGAACACATGACAACTATGAAACAGATCACTTCAAAAAATTAATTCAATCAGCATCTGATTCATTGAATGTTAGAGTTAACGAAGCTAACCAATCTAGTTTTAGAGTGATAGCTGATCATTTACGTGCAAGCTCTTTTTTATTAGCAGAAGGAGTTTTACCATCGAATGAAGGGAGAGGATATGTACTTCGAAGAATTATGAGACGTGGCATGAGACATTCACATTTGTTAGGTTCTAAGAAGCCAGTTTTTTACGATATTTTTAAAACATTATTAGAAGAGATGTCAAATAATTATCCTGAATTAGAAAGAGCGCAGTCATTAATAAAAGAAACTTTAAAAGCAGAAGAGGAAAAGTTTTTAGTTTTATTAGATAGGGGAATAAAAATATTAAATGAAGAAATAGGAAAAGTAAAAAAAGTATTACCAGGTGAAGTTGCTTTTAAACTTTATGATACATTTGGTTTTCCATTAGATTTAACAGCAGATATTTTAAAAAATAAATCATTAACAGTAGATGATAAAAAATTCGATTTATTAATGAAAGAAAGTAAAGAATTAGCAAAAAAAAATTGGAAAGGATCAGGGGATAGTTCATTAGATCAAATCTGGTTTAATATAAAAAATCGTTTAGGTGCAACTGATTTTTTAGGATATGCCACAGATAAAGCAGAAGGTGTAATAACTTTAATTCTTAAGGATAATAAAGAGGTCCAAGACCTCCAAGAAAATGATGAAGGAATTATAATTACAAATCAAACACCTTTTTATGGTGAGTCTGGAGGTCAAGTAGCTGATATAGGGATAATTTCAAATGAAAATTTTGAATTTGAAGTTTTAGATGTTCAAAAAAAACTAGGGGATTTATTTGCACATTATGGAAAAGTTAAAAAAGGTTCAATTAAACTAAATGATAGTGTTGAATTAAAAATAGATGTTTTAAGAAGGAATAGTATTAGAGCCTATCATTCTGCTACTCATTTATTACACGAGTCCTTAAGAAGAGTTTTAGGTGAACATGTAACTCAGAAAGGATCATTGGTACAGTCTGATAGATTGAGATTTGATTTTAGCCACATGAAACCTATTTCAGAGGAAGAGATTGAAAAAGTGGAATCTCATGTTAATTCAATGATCCAAAAAAAATCTGATGTTAAAACACGAATAATGACACCTAAAGAGGCCGTTAAGAATGGTGCTCTAGCTTTATTTGGAGAAAAGTATGGAGATGAGGTCAGGGTTTTATCTATGGGAGATGAAGAGGGTCAATTTTTTTCAACAGAATTGTGCGGAGGAACACACGTTTTAAATACAGCAGATATTGGGAAGTTTAAGATAATAAGCCAATCTTCCATAGCAGCTGGCGTTAGAAGAATTGAAGCTTTAAGAGACACCCAATTAGAGAACTTTTTAAAAGACAAAGAAAACCTATCAAATTTGTCAAATCAAAAAAATGAAGCAATCCTAAAAGAGCTAATATCAAAGATTATTGAACTTGGTGGAAAGCCTAACCTCGAAAATAATAATCAAATATCTTTAATAAAGGATTTAAATAGGCAACTTGATCAACTTTCGGTTGGCTTGATCTTAAAAGATAAGACAAAAAACAAAATTAACGATCAGATTATTAATGGGGTTAAAGTTAGATTTCAAAATATTTTAGATTTACCATTCAAAGATCTACGTAAGTTGATTGATGAAGGAAAAAAAGAAATTGGAGAAGGGTTAGTAATAATTTATGCAATCAACGATAATAAAGTTGGACTAGCTGTAGGTGTTACCAAAACATTAGAAGGTAAATTTGATGCTGTGAAAATTGTTCGAGTTGGCTCTGAGATCATTGGTGGAAAAGGTGGTGGAGGAAGAGCTGACTTTGCGCAGGCAGGTGGAACATTACCTGACAAAATTCAAGAATCTTTTGAAAGTATTAAGAAATTAATTAATTAAGTTTTTTCTTAAGCTGACCATCCAATTCATCTAAAAAACCACTAGTAGTTAAATATTTACTTGAAGGTCCAATTAAAATTGCCAAATCTTTAGTCATTGATCCATTTTCAACACAATCAATACAAACTTTTTCTAAAGTATTTGAAAAATTAATCAGCTCTTCATTTCCATCTAATTTTCCCCTATGGGCAAGACCTCTAGTCCAAGCAAATATTGAGGCAATTGGATTTGTAGAAGTTTCTTTACCTTGTTGGTGCATTCTGTAATGTCTTGTGACTGTGCCATGTGCTGCCTCAGCCTCCATTACTTTTCCATCTGGAGTTAGTAGAACACTAGTCATTAGTCCTAAAGAACCATAACCTTGTGCCATAGTATCTGATTGAACATCACCATCATAATTTTTACAAGCCCAGATATATTTACCACTCCACTTCATGGCGCATGCTACCATGTCATCAATTAGTCTGTGTTCGTATGTAATTTTTAATTTTTCAAATTTTATTTTAAATTCTTTATCAAAAATTTCTTGAAAAATATCTTTAAACCTACCATCGTATTGTTTTAATATTGTATTTTTTGTAGAAAGATAAACTGGCCACCCTTTAATTAAACCATAACCAAAACAGGATCTTGCAAAGTCTTCTATTGATTTATCTAAATTATACATTGATAGAGCTATCCCAGGACCAGGAAAATTAAAGACCTCATATTTAATCTCTTGGCTGCCATCTTCAGCTGTCCATTTAACTTCCATTTTACCTTTTCCAGGAACCTTAAAATCTGTAGCTCTATATTGGTCTCCAAATGCATGTCTTCCAATAATTACAGGATCAGTCCATGAAGGAACTAATTTTGGTATATTCTTACAAACTATGGGCTCTCTAAATACTGTTCCTCCTATAATATTTCTTATAGTTCCGTTAGGAGATCTCCACATCTTTTTTAAATCAAATTCTTCAACTCTTGCTTCATCAGGAGTAATTGTTGCACATTTAATACCAACACCAATTTTCTTAATTGCGGCAGCTGAATCAATTGTTATTTGGTCATTAGTATTATCTCGGCTTTTCATGCCTAAATCAAAATATTCTATACCCAAATCTAAGTATGGAAGGATAAGTTTACCTTTGATAAACTCCCATATTATTCTTGTCATTTCATCGCCATCAAGTTCAGCAACAGGGTTTTTAACTTTAATTTTAGCCATATTTGAATAATATATTAGTAATTGTAATTTAGTGCTTTATATACATATTAATAAAAAATT
>CAJQSC010000015.1 GCA_905612465.1 uncultured Candidatus Pelagibacter sp. | reverse complement strand
AATAAGTTAAGCAGCTCAATAAATGCATGGGCTATAAATCCAACAGGGTCTGAAGGTTATAGAACGGCTGAGGTGACCCTTGGGGGCATAGATACAGATGAAATTTCCTCTAAAACGATGATGTCTAAAAAGCACCCAGGTTTATTTTTTATTGGTGAAGTTGTAGATGTGACTGGTCACTTGGGTGGGTATAACTTCCAATGGGCTTGGTCTTCTGGCTATGTGGCTGGACGTTGCGCTTAAAGATTAGTTGTTCCTTGAACATCTTCAGTTTTCACTGGCTCTTCAATAGGTTCTGTTGTTGGGTTCAATTCAATTCCAGCAGGTGTGATGGTTGAAGGCATAGCAACGAATTGAGAATCAGGATTTTCTACTGTAGCTCTAACCCTCATTCTATAAATACCAAATATTCCTATTAAAGCATGAAAGAAAAGTAAAAATAAAAAAAATCCATTTGAACCAACTATATTCATAAAGATTGAACAAAGAAATGGACCACCCATTGCACCCAAGCCAAATGTAAATTGTATACCAGCTCCTGCTGCCACAAATTTTTCTTTTGGTATATAATCATTGGTATGTGCGCAAATTAAAGAAAACATTGGTAAGCTACAAATAGAAAAACAAATTAAAAAAAGAAAAAACCATACTTTGCTTGTAGCTAGAGCGCCTGGTAAATACATCTGTCCCGATGATATAATAGCAAGCATAGCAAAAATACATGCACCAAAAGTTGAAATCACTATTACTTTCCTTCTGTCATATTTATCAGAAAGTTTTCCAATAGGATACTGTGAAATAGCACCAGAAATTGCTAGTAGAAAAGTTACAAGTGATATCTGAAATATAGTAAAATTCATCGATGCCGCATAAACTGCTAACAATGTAAATAGTGCTGCTTGAATAGTTCCATAAAAAAATGCACTCACCACCCCAAAAGGTGAGGTCTCATAAAGTTCTTTTAAAGGCATACCCTTAATCTTTTTAAATGTAGGTGGTTTCTTTTTAGTTAATAAAATTGGTATAAGAGCAATAGATGTAATAATTGAAATTAATATGAAAGGTTCATAATTTATAGGATTACTAAAGTTTAATAAAAACATACCTATACCCATTGAACCATATAAAATAACCATATAAATAGACAAAACACTTCCTCTATTTTTATTACTTGATCTATCGTTCAACCAACTTTCAGCGACAGTATAAATACAAACCATACTTATTCCGGTTAAAACTCTTAGAATAAACCAGATATATGGATTAATAAAAACGGAGTGAACCAAGATGACCAAAGAAGCTAAAGATGCAAAAGCTGCAAAAACTCTGATATGACCAACTCGAGATATAAGATTAGTAATTGTTGATGTACCAATGAAGTATCCAACAAAATAGCCTGACATCATAAAGCCGGTGGCGGCTAGACTAAATTCTTCTTTCACTGCTCTTACCCCTAGGAGTGAACTCTGATATCCATAGGCCATCATTAGGAAACCCATGCCTAAAAATAATGCCCAAGAATTCTTTAAAACTTTATTCATAAAATTGACCGTACTTATTTGTGATCTAGATGTAAATCAAGTCTTTATTAAGGTTTAATTATGAATTCTTTAGTTTTATAAATGAGTGGATTGCAATAGCTGTGATAATTACAGCTCCACCCTGGATAGTTTCAAGACTGGGTTGTTCCTTAATAATTAGCCATACCCAGACAGGTCCAATAATTGTCTCTAGTAAGAAGAATAAATTTACCTCTGCAGCAGGAATGAATCTTGGCGCAATAGTTACCAAAACAAATGGTATAGCAACGCACATAATACACATAAGTGGAACAATGATTAAGTCACCACCTGTTAGTGCAAAGTTTTCAATAAATAATAGGGCGAATAAAGCCACAATTAACTTACCAACAACAGCAGCGGGGATTAAATTTTTATCTTTTGCTGACCTAATTGTAACCGCTCCAACAGCCAGCCCTAAAGCGGTTACTAAGCCCAAAATATCACCATAAAAATTACCAAGCTGAATAGAATCATAGAATATGTATATGGCAGCAGTAAATGTTACAAATATTGTGATCCACGTTTTTCTATCAGGTAATTCTTTTAAAAATATTGCACCGAGAAAAGCAGATAACATAGGAGCCATAGCAATCATAACCAACGTGTTAGCAACATTTGTATTTTGTATTGATACTACAAAGGTAATATTTGTGACTGAAAAAGTTCCTATATAAAGTAGCCCATGATATCCACTTGAGAAAAGCATCTTAAAAAAGTTTAATTTGTAAATTATTAACATTCCCAAAAAAACAGTAATAAAAGGAATAAGCCCTCGATAAAAAACTAACCCCCAAGTATCGACATTAGAAAGCCTTATAAATAAGCTATCAGGTGTAATAAACATTACTGCAACAAAAGCTAATAAAGATCCTTTCTGTTGTTCAGTTAAATTATTCAAGCGCCCAAACCTTTCCAAAAGTTTT
>CAJQSC010000014.1 GCA_905612465.1 uncultured Candidatus Pelagibacter sp. | reverse complement strand
ACTGAAAGCCGATGAAGGACGTGATATACTGCGATAAGTTTCGGGGAGCTGTATGTAAGCTTTGATCCGAAAATTTCCGAATGGGGAAACCCACCACTTTATGTGGTACTTTAAACTGAATACATAGGTTTAAAGAGACAACCTGGAGAACTGAAACATCTAAGTAACCAGAGGAAAAGAAATCAATTGAGATTCCGTTAGTAGTGGCGAGCGAACGCGGAGTAGGCCAGTAGTTTTGTTAAAAAAATTTGAATAGTTTGGAAATGCTAACCATAGAGGGTGATAGTCCCGTATGAGTAATGTTTAACAAAATTCTTGAGTAAAGCGGGACACGAGAAATCCTGCTCGAATATAGGGGGACCACCCTCTAAGCCTAAATACTCTTCAGTGACCGATAGTGAACTAGTACCGTGAGGGAAAGGTGAAAAGAACCCCTATTAGGGGAGTGAAATAGAACCTGAAACTGCATGCCTACAATCAGTCCGAGCCCTTTTTAGGGTGAGGGCGTACCTTTTGTATAATGGGTCAGTGACTTAATTTATTAAGCAAGCTTAAGCCATCTAGGTGTAGGCGCAGCGAAAGCAAGTCTTAATAGGGCGATTAGTTTAATGAATTAGACCCGAAAACGAATGAGCTTACCATGAGCAGGTTGAAAGTTGGGTAACACCAACCGGAGGACCGAACCAGTTGACGTTGAAAAGTCTTTGGATGACTTGTGGTAAGGGGTGAAAGGCCAACCAAATTCGTAGATAGCTGGTTTTCCGCGAAAACTATTTAGGTAGTGCGTCGAATAAATAGATGTTTAGAGGTAGAGCACTAAATGGGCTAGGGGGAAGAGATTCTTACCAAACCTAATAAAACTCCGAATGCTAGACATTGTTCTTCGGCAGACAGACTGTGGGTGCTAAGGTCCATGGTCGAGAGGGAAAGAGCCCAGACCACCAGATAAGGTCCCAAAATCATGATTAAGTGTGAAAGGATGTGGAAATTCCATAACAGCCGGGAGGTTGGCTTAGAAGCAGCCATCCTTTAAAGATAGCGTAACAGCTCACCGGTCTAATAGAGTTTCTGCGCCGAAGATGTAACGGGGCTAAAATCATGTACCGAATCTGTGGCTTTACAAAGTTTTCGAATTTTGTAAGGGGTAGCGGAACGTTCTGTAAGCCTGCGAAGGGATACCCGTGAGGGATCCTGGAGGTATCAGAAGTGCGAATGCTGACATAAGTAACGATAAACGAAGTGAAAAACTTCGTCGCCGAAAATCTAAGGGTTTCTATGCAAGGTTAATCCGCGTAGAGTTAGTCGGCACCTAAGGCGAGGGCGAAAGCCGTAGTCGATGGAAACAAGGTTAATATTCCTTGACCTGATGGTAGTGACGGATTCTGTAAGTTGTGAGTTCTTAATGGATTGAACTTGCCGCGAAAGGGTCCCAAGAAATAGCTCCATCATGAAGACCGTACCCGAAACCGACACAGGTAGATTAATAGAGTATATTTAGGCGCTTGAGAGAATGATGTTGAAGGAACTCGGCAAAATGCTTCCGTAACTTCGGGATAAGGAAGACCCTTTTGTAGGCAACTATAGAAGGGTGGCACAAGCCAGGGAGAAGCGACTGTTTATCAAAAACACAGGGCTCTGCTAACACGTAAGTGGATGTATAGGGTCTGACGCCTGCCCGGTGCTGGAAGGTTAATGCGGTTGGTGCAAGCTAACTTTTGAAGCCCCAGTAAACGGCGGCCGTAACTATAACGGTCCTAAGGTAGCGAAATTCCTTGTCGGGTAAGTTCCGACCTGCATGAATGGCGTAACGATTTCTCCGCTGTCTCCAACATCAACTCAGTGAAATTGAATTCTCCGTGAAGATGCGGAGTTCGCGTAGTTAGACGGAAAGACCCCGTGCACCTTTACTGCAACTTTACATTGGTGTTAGGAAAAACATATTTAGCATAGGAGGGAGACTTTGAAGCAAAGGCGTCAGCTTTTGTGGAGTCACCAGTGAAATACCTCTTT
>CAJQSC010000013.1 GCA_905612465.1 uncultured Candidatus Pelagibacter sp. | reverse complement strand
TTGTGGGGCTGCAATTTTAATGCCTTACAAATTATTTCATACAGAATGTAAAGAATTAAAATACGACCTTGAACTTCTTCAAAATACTTTTGCAACTTCTTTTGAGCAAGTCGCACATAGAGTAACTTGTCTTCAAAACCCTAAATTGCCTGGTATTCCTTTTCATATGTTAAGAACTGATATTGCTGGTAACATTTCAAAACGATTTTCGTTATCTGGTATTGAAATACCAAGGTATGGTGGTGCTTGTCCTAGATGGAATGTATATTCTGCCTTTACTAGACCTGGTATTATTCAGGCAGCAGTAAGTAAAATGACAAATGGAGAGAAATATGTTTGTATTGCTAGAACTGTTGAAAAAGGCGTTGGAAGATACGGTCAATCTAAAAGTATTTTGTCTATTGGCTTAGGATGTGAGGCTAAATATGCAAAAGAATTTGTTTATACCGAAAATATTGATATCAGTGATAAAAAAACAGAAATTCCAATTGGTGTATCCTGTAGAACATGCGATAGATTAGATTGTTCACAAAGAGCATTTCCACCTCTTCATAAAAAGTTTGATATAGACATCAATTCTAGAGGTGTTTCAGTTTATGTTAATGATAAGTCCAGCTAATTAAGACTTCCAGTCACCTATTTTACTAAATAAGAAATTTCTAAAAGTTGTAATTCTTGCAGTATTTTTAAGTGATTGTGGATAAACAAAGTGAGCTTCTGTAATTGGTCCTTCTGAATTTGGTAGCACTTTTATTATATTATTAGAATTAAAAACTAAATATTCAGGAAGTGCTGCTAGACCTACACCAGACTCTACAGCTAGGAGTAAACCCATAACACTATTGACCTTCATAACTGGTTTTCTCTTTTTCCCATCTTTAACTCCAAGCTTAAGTACCCAGTCTGGATCATAAACCGGTGATGGTGCACCTTTACCAAACGAAATTAGCTTATGTTTGTTTAAATCATTTACAGTTTTTGGCATTCCATGTTTTTCTAAATATTTATTAGAACCATAAATATAATATTTTATATCTACTAATTTTTTTTGAATATAGTTAAGCTGTTTAGGTCTTCTCATAAAAATACCTAAATCTGCCTGTCTTGTACTTAAATCTAATTCTTTATCATCAAAGATTAATTCAATTTCTATTTCAGGATTTAAAGTCATAAACTCTTGAATTCTTGGTGTCAGCCAATGAGTACCAAAACTTCTAACTGTGGTAATAGTCAATTTTCCAGTAGGTTTATTTTTTTGATCACCCAACGTAGATTCAACTTCTTTTAATTTACTGATAACATCGTGAGCTGTTTTAAAAACGTATTCACCATTCTCTGTTAATGTAAGACCTCTAGCATGTCTTTCAAAAAGTTGTACTTTAAGATCTTGTTCTAATGATTGAATTTGTCTGCTAATGGCTGATTGACTAAGATTTAAGTTTATCGTGGCATTGGTAAAGCTGCCCGCTTCTGCAACTGCATGGAATATTTTTAGTTTATCCCAATCCATTTATTTATTAAGATCAACAATATATCTTCCTGATGTTTCACCTTTTAACATCTTAGGATATATGTCTATTAGATCTTCTAGACTTACTGTCTTTATTGATTTTTCTAATTGTTCAAAATCAATAAGGCTTTTAACCTCATTCCAAACAAATTCTCTTCTCTTAATAGATGCAGTAACAGAATTAATTCCCCAAAGCTTAACACCTCTAATAATAAAAGGCATAACTGTTGTATTTAATTTATAATCGGAAGCATTTCCACAAGCAGCAACAATTCCATTGTCTCTAGTTTGTGCAAGCGCATTGGCAAGTATTTTTCCACCAACTGTATCCACTACACCGTCCCATAGACCTTTATCTAGTGGCCTAGCATCCTTATCTAAATCAGCTTTATTTATTATGTTTTTAGCACCTATAGATTTTAAATATTCTTCATTTTCAGATTTACCAGTAACAGCTGTTACGTCATAACCAAATTTATTTAAAATCATTACTGCAATACTTCCAACACCACCTGAAGCTCCAGTAACTAAAACATCTTTAACTTTTTCTCCTAATAAAATTTCTTCACGTGCTTTAATTGCAAAAGAACATAGTAAAGCAGTTAATCCAGCAGTACCTAAAATCATAGCTTGCTTAGATGTAATATCTTTTGGTTTTTTAACTAAAAAATCTCCATTAACTTTTGCCATTTGAGAATAACCACCAAAATAAATCTCTCCTACTCTCCACCCTGTAAGAATTACCTCATCACCTTTTACAAATTTAGAATTATCACTCTCTAAAACAGTTCCTGAAAAATCAATACCCGGTATATGTGGAAATTCTTTTACTAATTTTGCACCATTATTTAAAATAAGTGCATCTTTATAGTTTAAGTCTGAATAATCTACTTTCACAAGTACATCACCATGTTTTAAAAATGATTTATCTATTGATTTTACTTCTCGAGTAAAATTTTCACCTTCTTGACTAACTACTAATGCTTTAAAATTATCTGACATGACCATCTCCTCTCGAGAAAGTTACTTACTAATAAATCTTAAGTATCTATTTTGGATACTTAAATCCTCTTTGAATTGTCCTAAGAAGTAATTTGTGACTGTTGTTGCATTTTCTTTTTTAATACCTCTCATAGTCATGCATTGGTGAGCCGCATCGATTGTGACCGCAACCCCTTTTGCATCTAAGGATTCCATTAAAGCTTTAGCGACTTGCATTGTTAATCTCTCTTGAGTTTGTAATCTTTTTGAAAATACCTCAACAACTCTTGCTAGTTTGCTTAAACCAACAACTCTTTCATTTGGAATATAAGCAACATGCGCTGTTCCAACTATTGGTGCCATATGATGTTCGCAATGACTTGAAACTGAAATATTTTTTTCAACAACCATGTCATCGTAACCCTCTACATCACCAAATGTTTTATCTAAAATCTGTGCAGCATCTTGAGTATAACCACCAAAATATTCTTTAAATGCTTTAACTACTCTTTTTGGAGTTTCTAATAAACCTTCTCTACTGGGGTCTTCGCCTATCCAAGTTAAGATTGTTTTAAATGCTTCTTCAGCTTCTTTATCAGAAACTTTTTTAGCATCTAAAATTTTGTTATTTGTCTCTTCTACTAATTTCATAAGGCAAGTTTATACAGTAAATCACTATTTTTAAAATATTTAATATTTTCTACAGTATGCTACATAATTACCTAGAAATGTTTAAAAAGAGAGAAAATATAGCCGAAATTGAAGAAGGTAAATTGCTTTCTCCAAAATTTAACAATGATGGGTTAATTCCAGTCATTACCACATGCTCAAAAACCAAAGATATTTTGATGCATGGCTACATGAATGTTGAAGCTTTTAAAAAGACTATTGAGACTAAAGAGGCTCATTATTTCAGTAGATCTAGGCAGCAAATTTGGCACAAAGGTAAGACTAGTGGCTTCACGCAAAAAGTTTTAGAGATAAGAATTGATGATGATCAAGATTCTGTTTGGTTAACTGTTGATATTGGAGATGGTTCTAGCTGCCACGTAGGCTATAGATCTTGCTTTTATAGATCAATACCATTAGGTCCAATTGAAAATGGCAGACAGATAGAAATGAAATTTGAAGAAAAAGAAAAATCATTTGATCCAGAAATTGTTTACAAAGGACAACCCAATCCTACAAAAATTTAATGAGTGATAAACAAAAGAACGTTCTGGGAGAAGATCTAGAAGAATGTTCTAACGATCCCTTAACTGGATGGCATAGAGATGGCTGTTGTAGTACTGATGAAAATGATCATGGTGTTCATACTGTTTGTGCAAAAGTTACTACTGAATTTTTAGAATGGTGTAAAGAAGCTGGTAACGATTTAATAACTCCTCATCCAGAATTTGGTTTTCCAGGTTTAAAAGCGGGAGATGGTTGGTGTGTTTGTGCTAGTTGGTATGCAAGAGCTGCTGATGCAGGAAAACCTTGCCCTGTTTATTTAAAGAGAACACATGAAAAAACTTTAAAGCTTGTTTCTATGGAAATTTTAAAGAAAAATGCTATTGATTTGTCTTAGTAATCGTAAGTTTAAAATCATTTTCTTGAAAAACTTAAAATGAACTAATAAGTTTTAAAAATGGAAATTGCTACAAAATTAGCTCCAATCGGTTTGGCTCTTATAATGTTAGGGCTTGGAATGAGTTTAACTATCCAAGACTTCATAAGAGTAGCTAAAATTCCAAAAGATTTCTTGGTTGGCTTTATTTGTCAATTAATTTTACTACCAATCATAGCACTATCTATAGCTTTACTATTAAGCTTGCCTGCAGAACTTGCTGTTGGGTTAATGCTAATTGCATGTGCGCCTGGTGGTGTTACATCAAATGTACTCACAAAATTTGCCCAGGGTGATGTTGCGCTGTCAATAACATTAACTGCAGTCGTTAGTTTGATTAGTATTATTTCTGTTCCATTTATAATGTTTACATCTATTGATTTTTTTAAAATTGATATTGTTAAAGAAATATCTATGACTGGTATTGCTTTAAAAATGTTTCTTGTTGTTACAGTTCCAGTAATAATTGGAATGTTAATTAAACATTTTGCTAAAAATTTTATTGATAAGCAAGCCTCACTAATTCAAAAAATTTCAATAATGTTATTTATGTTAGTGTTTGCTGCTATTTATATAGAGGAATGGGATAATATTATTTCTTATATTGTGAATGCAGGTTTGGTTGCTTTGCTATTAAACATATCAATGATGATAATAGGTTTTTATATTGCAAAATATTTTACATCTGGAGTTGCACAGCAAAGATGCATTTCAATAGAATGTGGTCTTCAAAATGGAACATTGGCTCTTTTCGTTGGTACACAAATTTTTGGTGAAAATGTAACTACTTTTATTGTACCAACCGCTGCATACGCATTAATAATGATGATTACTTCTATATTTTTTATATTTATTATTAAGAAAAATACTTAAAAACTTATAAAGATCTTAAGTAAAAGTTTATTAAAAGTGGTTTGTGCTTTTATCCTCTAATTTTTTATTTAATATTATTAAGTTAAAAACGCTAGTTGAAAAATTTGCTAATTTAATAAAAACATCTTTTTGAACTGGTTTAAGTTTTTTTGCAAAACTACCTGTTAGTTTATAATGTTTTTTAATATCAATTGTCAGAATTTTTTTATTAACTAATTTTTTCAATTTTCTAATAACAGTAGCTCTTGGTATGTGTGTGATATCTGAAATTGACATTGCATTAATTCCTTGCACCATATTTACTGTAAAAATGCTTTTAAGAAATTGATCTCTATTCGTATAAACTTCAGATATTTTTCTAGCATGTAGATGTTCGTTAACAACACAAATACCAAAAATATGAAAAGTTTCCAAATCCTTAAATATTCTTTTATAATTAATCATCATTGGAATTTGTAATTCATAGTAAATTTTCCAAATATAAGAAAAATTATCTTTTATAACTAATTCTAATTCTTCTGAGGATATTTTATTTGATAAAATTTTTTCTTCAGCACACATCTCTGAAAGCATAGATAAAAAACGACTAATTCTTTTTATTGATTTTAGTGGTTTAGATTTAAAAAATTTTGATCTATCAAGTACCAATTTTTTTTTAATTTTTTTTATGACATCTTCATTTTCAAGTTCAAGCAGTTTTCTTCTTGCAGACTCTTTAGGAATGTTAAGTAATTGAGAGATTTCTGCTACAGTAAATTTCTCAATCTCTACAGTGTCTTTTAAATAAAACTCTTCATAAGATAATTTAGTAAAATTTCTTGAATAAAAGTCCAAGGTTTTTTTAATTAAAAGTATAACTATCAAGAATTTATTATGGTCTTTATAAGAAGCATAAATTCCATTTAGCCAGTCCATTTGATGACTTACCCATACTGAGCCAACAGTAGAATATCTGCTCTCCATTACACCAAGTATGTCCTCTTTATATATTTGCTTACTAATATCTGGAATTTTAATATTCATAATAAAATTATAACTTCCTAAACCCAAAATGAACACTGAATATAATTAGTTAAACCCAAAATGGGCTTTAAATAAATTGTTTACGTTACTAATTGATGGTTAATATCCTTCATGAGTGCTGAAAAAATTATATATTTAGAGCAGAACCAAACTGTTTTGAAGACCCCTGTACTGAGGGTTAAGTTCACTGGCCGTGTTGATATCAATGATTTACTTGCACGAGCTAGAAAAGAAAAAGAAAAAGAAAATAAAATAAATTTAGTTTTCTTTGGTTTAATTTCTGCACTTGTTGTAGTTGTTGGAATTATATTATCTTTTTAATTACATATTTCCATATTTAGGTCCCCCACCACCCTCGGGTGTTACCCAGGTAATATTTTGAGAAGGCTCTTTAATATCACATGTTTTACAATGAATACAATTTTGAGAATTTATGACAAATTTATTAACATTGTTTTCGACTTGAACTTCGTACACCCCTGCTGGGCAATATCTTTGAGCAGGTTCATCAAATTTTTCTAAAGTATAGCTAATTGGTAAATTTGGATCTTTAAGTTGTAAATGCACTGGTTGATTTTCAGTATGGTTCGTACCTGTTAAATAAACTGAACTTGTTTTATCAAAAGTAATAACATTATCAGGTTTTGGGTAATCAATTTTTGGCATTTCACTTGCTGGCTTTAAAGTTTCATGGTCAGCATGCTTATGTTTAAGTGTTAAAGGTAATTTTCCTCTAAACAAAATTTGATCTATTCCTGTAAATATTATTCCAAGTATTAGACCCCAACTAAAGCTAGGTTTAACATTTCTCGCCTGATGAAGTTCTTCATAAACCCAACTTTTTTTAAACTTATCTTCATAAATTGATAACTCTTTATCTTCTTTTAAATTTTCAAAAATAGTTTCTGCTGCAATCATTCCACTTTTCATTGCAGTATGTGATCCTTTGATTTTAGGCATATTTAAAGTTCCAGCATCACAACCAACCAATAATGCTCCAGGCATAGACATCTTCGGTAAACTTTGTATTCCACCTTCAATTAAAGCTCTTGCACCATAAGAAATACGTTTTCCACCTTCAATTATTTTTTTAATTGCTGGGTGAGTTTTAAACCTTTGAAATTCATCAAACGGTGAAAGGTATGGATTTTTATAATCTAGACCAATGACATATCCTAAAAATATTTGTTTATTCTCAGCATGATACATAAAGCTTCCACCATAAGTATTATTATCTAACGGCCATCCTGCTGTATGCATAACCATTCCTTCATCATGATTATTATCGGTGATTTCCCATATTTCTTTAAATCCAATTCCATACTGTTGTGGATCTTTACCTTCATCAAGGTTAAATTTTTTTATAAGCTCTTTTCCAAGATGTCCTCTGCAACCTTCAGCAAATACTGTTACTTTTCCGTTTAATTCTATACCTGGTTCAAAGCTATCTTTTTTATTTCCTTCTTTATCAATACCCATATCTTGGGTTGCAACACCTTTTACAGATCCATCTTCATTATATAAAATTTCACTAGCGGGAAATCCTGGAAATATTTCAACACCTAAAGCTTCAGCTTGTTCTGCAAGCCATCTACATAAATTGGCTAGACTTATTATATAATTATTATGATTTTGCTGAACTGAAGGAAGTAGCCAAGTTGGCCAACTTAACGATTTTGTTTTGCTTAAAAATAAGAATTTTTCTTTTAAAACTCTTGTTTTAACTGGTGCATTTAACTCTTTCCAGTTAGGAAATAGCTCGTCTAAAGCTCTAGCTTCAAACACGTTACCACTTAAAATATGGGCACCAATCTCTGAAGCTTTTTCAAGTAAACAAACATTTAACTCTGGGTCTAATTGTTTAAGTTTAATTGCCGTAGATAATCCTGATGGACCTCCACCAACGATTACCACATCATAATCCATTGCTTCTCTAGGCATATGTTAAATTTTTACAGTACTGATTATTTTTGTATACTATTTAATTTATTCAATTCTTCTAGGAATTGAGGTAATGCCTCAAATAAATCAGCTTCTAGACCGTAGTCTGCGACACTAAATATTGGAGCTTCACCATCTTTATTTATAGCAACAATTATTTTACTTTCTTTCATTCCAGCTAAGTGCTGAATTGCACCTGAAATTCCAACAGCAATATATAAGTCAGGTACAACTACTTTACCAGTTTGACCGACTTGGTGTTCATTACTTATATAGCCTGCATCAACTGCAGCTCTTGACGCACCAATTGCAGCATTTAATTTATCTGCAATATCAGCAATCAATTTGAAATTCTCTCCATTCTGCATTCCTCTACCACCTGAAATTACAATTCTAGCTGTTCCAAGCTCTGGTCTATCTGATTTAACTTCTTCTCTTTTAATAAATTTTGATAAAGTAAACTCTTCAGTTGCTTCAATTTTTTCTATTGGAGCAGATCCACCAGACGTTTCGCAAGGTTCAAAAGAAGTTGGTCTAATTGTTATGCATTTTTTAGTATCTGTGCTTTTTACTGTAGCAAATGCATTTCCTGCATAAATAGGTCTTATAAATGTATCCGGTGATATAACTTTAGTAATATCACTTACTTGAGATATATCTAAATGAGCTGCTATTCTTGGCATCAAATTCTTACCAAATGTATTTGCAGAGCTAACAATGTGAGAATAATTTTCTGAAACTTTTACAACTAATGGAGCAAAGTTTTCAGCTAAATAGTTTTCATAATGAGCAGCTTCAGCATGTAATACTTTTTTAACAGCTGACATTTCAGATAATGCTTTAGCAACATCACCACAATTATTTCCAATTAATAAAACATGTACATCTCCATCCATTTGTGATGCTGCGGTAATTGCATTTAATGTAAAAGGTTTTACTTCTTTGTTATTATGTTCTGCTATTAATAAAACTGACATTATATTACCTTTGCCTCATTTTTAAGTTTGCTAACTAACTCAGCAACACTTGCAACTTTAATTCCTGCTTTTCTTTTTGGGGGTTCTTCTACTTTAATTTGCTGAACCCTAGGTGTTATATCAATTCCTAGATCTGCGGCTGTAAATATCTCTATAGGTTTTTTTTTAGCTTTCATGATATTTGGCAAAGACGCATATCTCGGTTCATTTAATCTTAAATCACATGTAACAATAGCTGGAAGATTAACTTCAATTGTTTCTAATCCTTCATCTATTTCTCTTGTAACTTTTAGAATTTTATCTTTTATTTCAATTTTGGATGCAAATGTTGCTTGAGGCCAATTTAATAAGGCACTTAACATTTGACCTGTCTGATTACAATCGTCATCAATTGCTTGTTTACCCATAAACACTAGGTCTGGTTTTTCTTTATCAACAATTTTTTGCAGCGCTTTTGCTACAGCTAATGGCTCAACAGTTCCTTCAGTTTTGATTAAAATTCCCCTATCAGCACCCACTGCTAAAGCTTTTCTAACGGTTTCTTGTGACTTTTCTTCACCCACTGTAATTGCAATAATTTCTGTTGCTTTGCCTGCTTCTTTAATTTTTACAGCTTCTTCAATTGCATTGTCATCAGGTGGGTTACTGGACATTTTAACATTATCTGTAACGACTCCAGTTCCATCCTCTTTAACTCTAACTTGAACGTTGTAATCAATTACCCTTTTAACAGCGACTAATATTTTCATTATGATCTCAATAAATTATTTTCAGGATCGTAAGGGCTTTCCTCTAAAATAGTACAATTATACATTTTACCAAGAATATCAATTTTCAATTTTTGACCAGTTGTCGCAATATCAGGTTTTATCATTCCTAATGCAATAGATTTTCCTAACCTAAATCCAAAATCACCTCCAGTTGCACGTCCTACAACTTTACCATTTTCATAAATTGGATTATTACCTAAGACATCCGCATCTTCAACGTTATGAATTTCCATCGTTACTAATTTATTTGAAAAACCTTTTTCTCTCCATTTATTAAGTGCATCCAGACCAATAAAGTTTCCTTTATTAGGATGTATAAATCTATCTAACCCAGATTCGTATGGTGAATATTCAATTGATAATTCTGTTCCAACAAGTTTATAAGATTTTTCAAGTCTCAAACTATTCATTGCTCTAATCCCATATGGCTTAATACCTAAATCTTTTCCTGCTTCCATCAATTTATCAAATATATGATTTTGATATTCAATTGGATGATGAAGTTCCCAACCCAACTCACCAACAAAGTTTACTCTCATGGCATTTACTGGAGCGTTTCCAACGTTTACATTTTTAGCACTTAACCATTTAAAGTTTTCTTTTGAGAAGTCGTCTCTTGATACTCTTGTCATTAATTCTCTAGCCTTTGGACCAGACACAACAAGTACACCCATACTATTAGTTAGATTTTCAAATTGAACTGTCCCATCTGTTGGCATCCATTTTTGAATCCAATCATGGTCTAATCTTTGGTTAGCTCCTGCTGAAACTAAATAGAAACTATCTGACGCTTCTCTCATTATTGTAAATTCAGAATGAACTCCCCCTTTAGTATTAAGGGCATGACATAAACCAATTCTTCCAATTTTTTTTGGAAGTTTGTTAGCTACTAAGTAATCTAAAAACTCTTCTGCACCAGGACCTTTAATTCTACACTTTGCAAATGCAGTCATATCTAAAAGACCCACATTTTCTTTTACATTTTTACATTCTTTTTTTATTGCTTCAAACCACTTGGATCTTCTAAAAGACCAATCATCTTTTTGCTCCATTCCATCTGTTGCAAAGAAGTTTGGTCTCTCCCAACCAAATTTTTGTCCAAATACAGCACCTAAATCCTTCATTCTGTCATAACAAGGTGATGTTCTTAATTCTCTAGCAGCACCTCTTTCTTCATCTGGATAGTGAACTTTAAACACATGATTATAAGCTTCTTCATTTTTTTCTTTTAAGTATGATTTTGTTGCATAGTCACCAAATCTTCTTGGGTCAACACCAAGCATATCAACCGTTGGTTCTCCATCTACAATCCATTCAGCAAGTTGCCAACCTGCACCACCTGCTGCAGTAATACCAAAACTATGTCCTTCATTAATCCAAAAATTTTTAAGTCCCCAAGCTGGACCAACAATAGGGTTTCCATCTGGTGTATAACAAATTGCACCATTATAAACTTTTTTAACACCAACTTCTCCAAAGGCTGGAACTCGATGAATCGCACCTTCAATATGTGGAGCTAGTCTATCTAAATCTTCTTGAAATAATTCATACTCAGAATCTTTTGATGGTCCATCAACATAACAAGCTGGAGCACCATCTTCATAGGGTCCTAAAATTAAACCACCTGCTTCTTCTCTCATGTACCATCTGCTATCACTATCTCTTAAAACTCCCATCTCTGGTAAGCCTTCTTTTTTTCTCTTTAAAATATCTGGGTGTGCTTCTGTAACAATATATTGATGCTCAACAGGTATAGCAGGAATATCTAAACCAACCATTTTTCCAGTTTGTCTTGCAAAGTTTCCTGAACAAGAAATTACATGTTCACATTCAATAGATCCTTTGTCAGTTTCAACAACCCATCCATCTTTAGTTTGTTTAATTCCAACTACAGCTGTGTTTCTATAAATTTCTGCACCCATATTTCTTGCACCTGTAGCCATTGCTTGAGTTAAATCAGCAGGCTGAATATAACCATCTTCTGGGTGTTGGATTGCTCCAAGCAAATCATCTGTACGACATAGAGGCCAAATTTCTTTTACTTGATCTGGCGTTAAAAATTTTACATCAACACCTATAGTTTGTGCAACACCTGCGTATTGATGATACTCATCCATTCGATCTTTAGTGCTTGCTAAACGAATATTTGACACAACACTGAAACCAACATTCTGTCCAGTCTCTTCTTCTAATTTTTTATAAAGATCAACTGCATACTTGTGAAGTTGTCCAACTGAATAACTCATATTGAATAATGGAAGTAGACCTGCTGCATGCCAAGTTGATCCTGAAGTTAATTCTTTTCTCTCGACAAGAACAACATCTGATAAACCTTTTTTTGCTAAATGATAAAGAGCACTTACCCCTACTACACCACCGCCAACTACTACAACTTTTGCTTTAGATTTCATTAATGCGATTCCTACTAAATTTTTATAATTTACGAAACAAAATTCGTTTAGTTATTAAATTAAATTGAGGATCCAAGTGGCGTTGGGGCTGTGACCATTGTGGTCAACCAACAACCTTTCAGCGGACCTTCTGCAGTGTATTTTTCAACAGTCCAATTGAATTTATAATAGGCCTTATTCTTATCAAGAACTGTTACTTCAAAAAGAGCCGTTAAATCAGTTGTTTTTATCTCAACAACTTTATGATCTAGGTGGTTAAGAAGCATTCCATAGGACTTACCCTTAATCATAGTTTTAAACCTATCTAAAGGACCTGTATTTTTTCGATTACTTGGATGTGCAAATTCCCAGGTCTGTTCAATTCCATTATCTTTTTTAGGGTTGTCGTTCTGTTTTAGACTTCTTAATTGAATTTGGACAACTAGAAAGGGCTCAATCCCATTATTAGGCTTTACTAACTCTGCATAAGATATTGATGAGTTTAATAAAGTAATTAAAATTACCCTATATATTAAGTGCTGTATTTTTGACGTCTTCCAAAAATTGTTTTCTTTTTTCATCACTTACAAACGGTACAGCAAAGTATCTTCTGTAGACAATATTATAAATGCCACACATATGAAACACACCTCTTTTTAACCTTCTAATTGGTAAATTTAAGAAAAATGTTGTGATTGCTAATCTTGGAGATCCATATGTACAAAATATAATCGCTTTTTTTTTATGTAAGTTGCCAATTGGATAACCGTAGTTTCCCCATAATTGCTTAAACGTAAACGCCCAAGGTGGTGCTAAAACTTTATCTATCCATCCCTCGACTATTGCTGGCATTCTAAAATTCCAAATCGGTGCAATTAGAACAATTATATCACATTCCTCTATTCTTTTACGATGACTTAAAACATCTTCGCCTGGTTCCTCACCAGCAAAAACTGGATCAAATTTTTCTTTATAAAGATCAACAGCATCAACTTTATTGCCATTTTCTTCTACAGTTTTGATAAAAGTATCTCTTATTGCTGCATTAAAAGATTTGTCATTATAATGACCATATATAAGAAATATTTTTTTCATTTGTGTATTTTTAAACTAGTTCTATAAGAAAGCCATGAAAAATTTTTACGTACTTGAAGGTGAGCATACAGATCCTAACGAAATTAAAACAATATTAAAAAATACCGAAAAGAAACATGGTCCTTTTGAAGAGAAAGAAGCCACCCAAATTGCAAAGGGATTAATTCAAAAAAATATAGATGATTTTTATCATCGAGCTTGGGTAATCAAAAACTAGTTCTGTAAAACTGGAAAAGCAAGGTTTATCTTTAAAATATCAATTATTAATTTAATAAAAATATTTTCTAAATTATTCCAAATAATTTTTCAAATTCGATTTTAGTGCATTTATTAGAAATATAATAAATTTTATTTTTTATAGCTATTTCTCTAGCCTTATCATTTTCAATATTAAGTTGTAGCCACAAAACATGTGCTCCAATCTCTTTAGTTTGATTGGCTATATCTACAGCCTCTTCACTTGGCCTAAAAACGTCTACTATATCGACTTTTTCTTTTATATCTAATAGAGTTCCATAAACTCTTTCCCCATGTATTGTGTCATTTACACATGTTGGGTTTACAGGAATAACTTTATAACCAGATTTTTGTAAGAATTTCATTACTATATTTGAATCTTTTTCTTTTTTTTTACTTGCGCCAACTAAAGCTATAACTCTCGAACTTATAAAAAGCTCTTTAATCTTATCGTCAATTACTTGTTTTTCCATATGGGTTTTCTTTTTTCTAAGAATGCAGATATGCCTTCCGTAGCATCCATTGCCATCATATTTTGTGTCATCATTTTACTGGTATATGCATATGCTTTTCTTAGTGGCATCTCTAACTGTTTATAAAAAGTTTGCTTACCAATTTTAATTGTTAAATTAGATTTTGAAGCGATTTTTTTAGATAATTTTAGAACCTCATTGTCTAATTTTGATTTAGAAAAATGGTCATTAATTAAACCAATTTCTTTGGCATAATTTGCTTTAATAGGCTCACCAGTTAAGAGCATCTTCATTAATCTTTTTCTATTCACTTTTCGGCTAACTGCTACCATCGGAGTGCTACAGAATAATCCTATATTTACTCCTGGTGTTGCAAATATTGCATCATTAGTACTGTAAGCTAAATCACAGCTTGCAACCAATTGACACCCAGCAGCAAAAGCTGCTCCATGAACTTTAGCAATAACGGGCTTCTTGCCCTCAACTATTTGAAGCATTAATTTAGAACAAAGGTTAAATAATTTTTGATATTTAGTTCTTTTCTTTAATCCACTTACTTCTTTTAAATTATGACCAGCACTAAAACCTTTTCCAGCACCCTCAATAATTATTACTTTAATGTTTTTATCGTTATCCAATCTTTTAAAAGCTTTAATTAAATCACCTAAATTTCTAAATGAAAGTGAGTTATATGTTTTGGACTCATCGATAATTATTGAAGCTATTTCTTTTTCTAAAATTTTAATCTTAATATTACTCAAGCTTTCCATCTTCTCTCATTTTAGCTCTAATTTTTGTAGCTGATATTTGTTGTATCTCTTCAGATAATACTACTTCTTCAATTTTATACCCAACACCTCTTCCATAACAAATGTTGGTGATATTTGGCACCATCATCACTTTAAATTGCCCTTCGAATTCTGGGTTTAGCTTTTCTTCAATATTTTTTTTAACAGTCTCAAAATCAAATGGATTATCGTCAACACCTTGCACATCTCTTATTTGAATACAAACTTGACCTGTTTTTTTAACTATTTCTTGAAATAAAGCATAATGACCATCATGAAATGGTTGCCATCTTCCCAACATTTGTGCTGTTGGTTTTTTATTATCCCATACGTGAACCATAGTTATATTTCCTTTGCTATTTTAGGAGCCCAACTTTCAGCATCCTGTGTTGTTACATGATAATCATATTTTTCTGGTTTTACAAACATGGCATTAGTATCTGCAAATCTACCTTCTTTTATAGTATCAACCCAAACAACGTAGTCTGCATTAAATAATTCTCTAGCAGCAGGTGTTGGACAAACAAAATCTGCAACCACATGATTGCCATCTTGTTTATGTTTTTCTGCTTTTTCTGCCATTCTTTTGGCTTGTCTTTTTCTTCCTTCTTCTGAAAAATCCCAATCATCCGCAGCTTTTCTTACCTCATCTGCATTAAGCCATTTCGCATTTATTAATGGAACTAATTTTGATGCTAGAGTTGTTTTACCTGAACCAGGCAAACCCATAATTAATATTTTCTTCATAGTGATTTTAACTTTCTGCACATATGGGTTAATGAAATTTAATATTATAGGAATTATTAAAATTAATCTATTATATTTGTTGCTATCCACTTATGAAATTGATGGGTTGGATTATCCATAACTGGTGAGAAATTACCCCCATTATATGCTGGTGATGCTCTACCTGCCTGCATTCCCTCAATAGCAAAAATATCTTCTGTCATAACTTCTTTCCAAAATTTTGAATTTTCTTTTCTCATTTCCTTAAAGTCATCACCATAAGCACTCTCTTCTCCAACGTAATACATCTCTATATGTTCTTTAGTTTCATTAGTAGATATGGGCTCTAACCAAAAAATATAAAAGTGGTCTATGTGTAAACCAACCATAACATTTGGAAATAAAGCAACATACTCTGCATTTAAAGCTAGATCTTCTGGCCAAGAAGGAAAGCTATTAAATTTTTTATTTCCCTTAATTGGTTGATTGTATTTATAGCTACCCTGTCCTGCAAATCTATTTGGCAACCCTTGTATATGGTAATGATCGTTTATATTTGACGTTTTATTTAACTCAGGATGAATAGTTGGTAAATGATAGCTCTCACAATAATTTTCAATTGCAAATTTCCAGTTACTCTTAACATTTAGGTTAATGTAACCGTAATCCTTAGCGTGTCTTATTAGTTGTTGGTCATCTTTGCAGATAAATTTTGACCACCTGACCTCAAGTGGTTTGATATAATCATTAAATTCAATTTCATTATTGTTTAAATTGATAAAAATCATATCCATCCAAACCTTAGATCTGACTTCTTTTAAGTTGCTCTTGGATTTATCAAAGTTATCTACTTGATGAATATTTAAGCCACCCATGTGGGGGGTTGCAACTAAGGACCCTCTAAAATCATAAGACCATGAATGATACGGGCATCTTAAGACATTCTTCAGAGTACAAGGTTCATTTAGGATCTTTAACCCTCTGTGACTACAGACATTATGAAAAACTCTAATTTTCTGATCATTTCCTCTAATTATAATTAGAGGTATCCCCAAAAGCTCAAAGGGTTTAGCGTCTCCTATATCTGGAACAGAGCTTCCAACACCAATTACAGTCCATTTATCTGAGAAAATCTTATCTCTTTCAATCTTGAGGTATTCACTGCTGGTATAACACTCGTTAGGAAGGCCATGAGCTTCCTCAATCAGTTTATCAACAGCCTCTATTTTTTTAAGGTCAAGGATTGCTGAGAGCAAAGAATTGTCATTTTTTTTACCCATAAAAAATCCTAACATTGGGGAAACTTTTGACAACAAATATCTTTATCCACAAGATGAATTTCTTTGACAGCTTTTACAAAAAAGATAATGATCGGAAAAATGAATTTTTCACTTGAGGTAGGACCTCACACAGACCTAGATACTTTACCTCCCGTCAAGGATGTTTATATAACTATGCTTCCTGGTGGAGACTATAAAGAGACGGCTGAAAAAGCTGATGCTTTAGTAAAAAAAGGATTTAATCCTGTTCCACATTTTCCAGCTAGATCAATTAATGATGAGGCTCAACTTAAAGATTATATTTCAAGATGTAAAGATGTAGGTACAAAACAAGCTTTAGTAATTGGTGGTAGTAGAGATCCAATTGGAAAATTTGATAGCTCAATTCAAATTTTAGAGACAGGATTTTTTGATGGAATTAAAATAGGAATAGCAGGACATCCAGAAGGAAGTCAGGATATGTCCGATACAAAATTAGAAAAAGCCATGATAGATAAAAAGCCTTACGCCGACTATATAGTGACCCAGTGGTTACTAGAGAGTCAACCTATCATAGATTTCATTTCTAAGCAGTCAGTACCAGTGCATGTAGGAATTACTGGGCCAATGAAAATAACTAGCTTAATAAAATTTGCTAATATTGTCGGGGCGAAAAATTCCATTAATTTTCTTAAGTCTAATTTTAGCAAGGCATTAGATTTATTGAAACCTAAAGACCCTAATGAATTGATTGGGAAAGTGAAAGAGTTTACTGACAACTTCCACATTTATACATTCGGCGGCTTGAAGGAAACTAACAAGTGGTTGAAGGAGAACGGTTATGTCTAATGAATTTGACTATACTAAACTAAATCATGTGACTTCAGTTGATCAATCAGATCGTGAAGTACCATACAACTTAAGACAAAGTGGGCCTACAAAAGTTGAAATGTTAATTTCAACAAGAGTAAGAAAATCTCCATACTGGCATCTATCAATGGAAGCTGGTTGTTGGAGAGCAACTGTTTACAATCGTATTTATCACCCTCGTGGTTATGTAAAACCTGAAGATGGCGGAGCGATGGTAGAGTATGAAGCAATTAAAAATCACGTTACTATGTGGAACGTTGCTGTTGAAAGACAAATTAGAGTTAAAGGTCCCGATGCAGAAAAGTTTACAGACTACGTAATAACTAGAGATGCAACTAAAATCTCACCTATGAGAGCAAGATATGTAATTCTTTGTAATGCATATGGTGGAGTTTTAAATGATCCTATTCTTCTTAGAATTTCTAAAGATGAATTTTGGTTCTCATTATCAGACTCTGATATTGGTATGTATCTTCAAGGTGTTAATGCTGATGGAAGATTTGATTGTACTATTGAAGAGATTGATGTTTGTCCGGTACAAATTCAAGGACCTAAATCAAAAGCTTTGATGAAAGATCTTTGTGGAGATCAGGTTGATTTCGACAATATGCCTTTCTATGGATTAGCTGAAGTTAAAGTTGGTGGAAGAAGTTGTGTAATTTCACAGTCTGGTTTCTCGGGTGAAGCTGGTTATGAAATTTACTTAAGAGAAGCAACTAAATATGCTGATGATATGTGGAATGCTGTTCTTGCTGCAGGTAAAAAACATAGCCTAATGGTTATCGCTCCTGCTCACCATAGAAGAATTCAAGCTGGAATTCTTTCTTGGGGTCAAGATATGGATCATCAACACAATCCTTTTCAGTGTAACCTTGGTTACCAAGTTTCATTAGCTGGTAAAGGTGAGTGGAATAAAAAAGCTGATTATGTTGGAAAAGCTGCATTAGAGAAAATGGGTGCTGAGATTAAGGATGGAAAAAAACCTTATAAACTTCAACTAGTTGGACTTGAAATGGGTGGAAAACCAATTGAAGAATATGCTCCTGACTTCTGGTTAGTATCACCTGAGAATGGTGGTGATCCAGTTGGGTTTATTACTTCACCTTGGTATCATCCTGAAAAAGGTCAAAATATTGCAATGGGATATGTGCCATTTGATGGAACATTAAATGCAAACGGATTCCCTAAAGGAAAAGCTGGAACTAAATACAAAGTTCACTTACCTGCAGAATATTCTGACACTCCAGGAACTCCTGTTGATGCGGTGGTAGTAGATATGCCATTTACAGAATCTTATAACGCAAACACAAGAGAAGTCGTTAAAGGTTAAATTAATTACTTGGGGGAGATTAAATTCTCCCCCATTGATAATGACAAAAACATTCCTAATCGCAGTTTGCATAGTAATAGTAATTGCTTTAATACTCTTTCCACTATTTGTTTCTTACAAAGCACAAAAAAAAAATAAAAAAAAATAATGTTTGGTGAATTTTTAAACATAATTGTTAGATCTATAAAATTAGACAAAACTCTTTACAAAGATAATAAAAACTTTGGTGAAGCTGCAATATACTTTGCTGGTTTAATAATGATACTAGATGGTTTAGCTGGAGCCGTTGCTGCAAATACTATAATTAAAACTGCTGTTGCAATGTCTGGTTTAACTGCCATTCTTACTTGGTTTGTTTGGGCACTTTTTATCTATGTAATTGGTGTAAAAATATTTCCAGACAAAGATAGTAAAGTTCCGTTTAAAAAAGTATTAACAGCTGTAGGGTTTGCTCATGCACCAGGGCTTTTAAGATTTTTTGCTGTAACACCAGATTTAATGATCCCAATAATATTTCTAACTCAGTTTTGGATATTTGCTAGTTTAATCATTTCAACAAAAGAAGTTTTAAATCTAAAGTCTAATTTTAAATCATTTGGAATAGTCTTTTTAGCTTTTTTAATAATTGCTTTTCTCTCAATATCTTTCGTAATGAGTAAAATGAATGCTCTACCTATAAGCAATATTAGTTAAATCGGAAATATAGTTTTTGAAAGCTTACAAGAATTACAGGTTTTAAATCCTGTTAAAATTAAATTTTGAGAAACGCTCGGGTCTTCTTTTTTACACTCTTCACAAAAATTATCTAATTGAAGAACTTCTTCATTATCATTAGTTTGATCGTCAAAGTCTTTAGTCATTATCAGTAAGACCAGCTCCTGCTCCACCTTGTTTTAGGCTTTCATTTTCCTCAACAAAAGTTTCTTCTGAAAGCTTATAGAGTTCGTTCCATTCTTTTTCTTCAAACGTGTCTCTATTTTCTAAAACTTTTAAATAAATATTTTCAGCAGACTCGATGATTTCGTTTTTAGCGTGATTAGAATAAATATTGTTATTAAAGTTTAATAAAAATTCCCTATCATCTATTTTTAAGAAAATTCTTTTACCAATTACCTCGGCTGCCCTACTTACAAATGGTAGGAAAAGTAATGGATATGAGACTTTCTTAAACGTTATCTCATTTAAAGTTTCTAAAGTTTTAATCTGATCTAAAAAATTTACCCCTGCAATTATTGGACAATATTCATTTTTATTGGCCTCATTGTCTTGTTTTATGATGCTGATATTCTCTAAACTTAATTCTTTTTTTTTCTTAAAAAAACTATTTAAGTTTTTAATTCCAGGTAGGCTAAAAATCTCAAGTAGTCTTATATTTTTTCCAATCTCTTCTGCAATACCCCATGAATATCCAGCAGCCCTGCTCGATCGTTTAGAAACTGTATCTATTTCACTTAATGATCTCATGTTGATTAATTATAAACCCAATGTTCATCATAGTTTTTTAATTGCTCTGGTAAGGGTGCTCCTTGGAACATGCATATTCTTAACCATTTATCAGAACGTGGATCAAATTTTAAAGCTCCAAAAAAAGATAATTTTAATCTCAGCATATCAATAGGCATTATTTTTTGGCCAATGGTATTATCTTGTATTTCAGAATAAGGAAATTTCTCTACTATAAATGCTCTTCTAACAACGTGTCTTAATTCATTATTGGTTGATAAAAATTTAGCAATGGTCCAGCTATTTTTAGTAACTGATAACAATTCATAAAGTTTTTTAATGTCTCTTGCTATTGCTAAAGGTTGCTCTAACTCAGCTCCCACTTCATCAAATCTATTTGCTAGTCTTGGCTCTTCTTTATTTTTTGAAATAAACCAAAAATTTAAATTATTTTCATTTTTAGTAAAATCTATAGTTAAGATATCTGGATATTTTTTTTCTAAAATTAGCTTTAAGTCTTCTACAGTTCTCTCAGTTGGAATATTAAAATATTTTTCTTCTTCAGAACTCATTTCTTTAATCAAGGGTGAAGTAATATCGTCATAAGGTTCCATCATCATCGAGACGACATATTCAATACACTCCTCACAATATTCTTTTTCTAAATGTAGATACAGTTCATTAAAAGCGTAATCTTGCTCAAAACTAAAATCGCTATCTAAGTAGACAATAAATTCATTAAGATCTTTTAATAAAGATCTAATTTTATTTATTTGGTACTCACTTTCTGTATTCCACGAAGTAATATTCTTTATCGATTTTTTTAAACATTCTAAAAATAAGTTTTTATCTTTCTCTGATATTGTTTTTATCTCTCTTATTTTTTTTAAAGAAATCTCCCTTGCGGAAATCCAATTATTTAAAAGAGTTGGATGGTTAACAATAAATGGAGCCATTCCTAGACCCGTAGAATTTCCTATTCCTAAACTTTTACAAATATTTATATCAAGATTTATAGCTTTTTTTGGGTTCTTGCTTCTTGCAACGTGATTAACTTGATCAAAAGTAAATTGCCTAACTAAATAAACCAACATCATTTCCAATCTAAAAGGACCATATATTTCTTCTCTATCTTTAATTCTAAATCTATCTGCTAAGCCGAATTTACCTGACCCATAAACTGCTGTAGTTCTATATAAATAACCAACGCTAGTTATTAAGTCATTATCAGGCTGCTTGCCTTCGCTTAAACATTCAACTACATGATTGAAAACTCTAACTGATTTATTAGCTCTTGAAAGTGTTAATTCTTTATATGAAAGTCGGCCAAATTCTTGTTTTGGTACTTCGTTTTGTAATCTTTCAATATCTTGTTTTAAAGGAACACCATCAAATAGTGTAAAGGCTGCATCCCATTTAGTAGCTATAACTCTGTCTGATCTTTCATTTTCATCCAATTCATTTGCAAAACAAATTAATGAATAAACTCTATTTTTTTTCTTAAATGAATAAACTGCAGTCCCATAACCATATTCGTTTAATTCAAATAAATCTCTTTTATAATCCCAGTCTTTAAACTCTTTTAAAAAACTTCTTAAAAATGAAAGTTTAGATTGATGAAAAGACCCTAGTCTTGATAGTTTCATTACTACATTGGGATCTCTTAATGGAATATTCATTGGTTCATTTCTTTGTAAAAATTGTACCAGTTGTTTCCAAGAATTCCATTAACTTCACTTTCTGAAAAACCAACTTTTTTAAGTCCTGCTTCTAAGTTTTCAAACCCTCTTG
This sequence comes from uncultured Candidatus Pelagibacter sp., assembly GCA_905612465.1. GTDB lineage: Bacteria > Pseudomonadota > Alphaproteobacteria > Pelagibacterales > Pelagibacteraceae > Pelagibacter. The sequence continues at coordinate 38,142 of CAJQSC010000013.1, read as the reverse complement.
CATCTAAAAACCAATCAGGTTGTTTTGGAAAACCAGGTTTGTTTTTTGACCCTTCTCCATAATTTTTACTTTTGCTCCAAGTACCATTTCTCATCCATTCAACAATAGTATCTGGTTGGTTTAGACAAAGATCTGAACCTATTCCTATTTTTTCAACTCCCATGATCTCAGCTGTCTTTGCTGTCATTTCACAAAAACTTTCTAAAGAACAATCAGTTCCATCTTTTAAATGATGAGGGTATAAAGACAGACCCAACATTCCTTTATGCTCTGACAAAATCTTTAACAATTTGTTTGATTTGTTTCTCTTAGCTGGATGCCAAAATAAAGGGTTTGCATGAGTTATTGCAATCGGTTTTTCACTTATCTCGATTGCATCAATTGTACTTTTTTCTGCTGAATGAGACATGTCTATTACAAGACCTAGTCTATTCATTTCTTTAATTGTTTCTCTACCAAAATTAGTAACTCCACTATCTACACTTTCATAGCAACCTGTTGCCAGTAAAGACTGGTTATTATAAGTAAGCTGCATAAATCTACACCCTAAATCATAAACTTTTTCAACTAATCCTATATCATCTTCTATAGGTGAACAATTTTGGAACCCAAAAAATACTGCAGTTTTATTTTCAGATTTAGCCTTTTCAATATCTTTAAAACTTTTACCGTGAAAAATTAAATCTGAATTATCTAAAAAATTTTTTTCCCAAATTTTTATTACTGTTTTTAGTTCGTCAAAGTCTTCGTGGTAAACAATAGTTACATGTATAGCATCAAGTCCTGCTTGCCTATTTATCTCAAAGATCTCTCTAGACCAGTTGCAGTATTGTAAATTATCAATTTTAAAATTTATCATGATCTTTTTTGATTTAAAGAATATCAATAAGTTGGCTAATTTCTATTAATTTTATTGAAATTTTAAGCTTAATTTGAAATAACAACTAAAGTTAAAATAGAATTTTATCAAATGACCAAAAATAAATCTAAAAAAGTATCGATTGTGATGGGCAGCCAGTCTGACTTCAAAACTATGACATTTTGCGAAAAAGTGCTTAAAAAATTAGATATAAAATTTGAAACAAAAATTATATCAGCACATAGAACACCAGATCGAATGTATCAATATGCTAAAGACGCTGAAAAGAACAATATTGACGTTATCATTGCTGGTGCTGGAGGATCTGCACATTTACCAGGTATGATCTCAGCCCTTACCTCTTTACCAGTACTGGGTGTTCCAATTGAAAGTAAGAAACTTAAAGGGCTTGATAGTCTTTTATCAATTGCACAAATGCCAAAAGGCATACCTGTCGGAACATTAGCTATCGGAGAAGATGGCGCAATTAATGCAGCTTTGCTGGCTGCTTCTATTATTGGTATTACCGATACATCAGTCAAAAAAAAATTAAATCAGTGGCGTCAAAGTCAAAGTAAATCTGTTAAAAAAAAACCAAAATAGTTTTTAAATATGTTTAAACCAATTCTAGGAATTATCGGTGGTGGTCAGTTAGGTAGTATGCTTGCTATTGCAGCAAGTAAATTAGAAATTAAAACTGTTATTTTTTGTGACGATATTGATGCACCAGCACAAAATTTTTCTAATGAATTTATTTATGGACAATATAATGATCAAAATAAGATTAAGGAGTTTGTAGATAAGGTAGACATTATTACGTATGAATTTGAAAATATCCCCTATGAAACATTACACAAAATTAATAAAATAAAGCCAGTTTTACCTAAGCCTTCTGTAAATAGAATAATTCAACATAGATTAGCTGAAAAAGATTTTATCAATAATTTAAATATAAGAACAACAAGGTATGTTTCTATCGAAAAAAAATCTGAAATGAATTCTGTAGAGGATTTATTACCTGGTTTACTTAAGACTGTCACTTTAGGATATGATGGAAAGGGACAGCACCCTATTAAAAGTTTGGAGAGCTTAGATTCAATTAATATAGATTATTCAAAAGGTTATATTTTAGAAAAATTAGTTAAATTAAAAAAAGAAATCTCAATAATTATTACTCGTTTTAGTGATCAAAAATATGAAATTTATGAACCTATTGAAAATATTCATGAAGATCAAATTCTAAAGAATTCTAAAATTCCAGCTGAGATAAATGATAAAATTTTAGAACAATCAAAACTATGGGCAACTCAAATTTCAGAAGAATTAAAATATATTGGAACCTTATGCATCGAATTTTTTATTGACAGAAATGATAATCTTTATGTAAACGAAATTGCACCAAGAGTTCATAACTCAGGACATTTAACAATTAATGCATACAATGTTAGTCAATTTGAGAATCATGTGAGAGCTGTTTGTAAATTAGAACAAATACCACTTAAAAAGATATCGAATGCAAAAATGACAAACATTATCGGTGACCAAATTATAAATTTTAGAAATAAAGAGTATGGTGAAAATGAATTTTTTTTTGATTATCTAAAAAAAGAAATCAAACAAAAAAGGAAAATGGGACATTTAACAACCCTCCTTAATTAAATATTACAAAGATGTTAAAATCAATAGAAGGTAATTTTGATAATCGCAAAGTTAATGAACTTCTTATCAATCATTTTATTGAATTAAGGTCTGTTTCCCCTGAAGGTAGTGCTCATGTTCTTGACATAGCTGGCTTAAAAGATTCCTCTATTAAATTCTGGAGTTTATGGGAAGGAGAAGATCTCATGGGTTGTGGTGCATTAAAGTTTTTAGATAAAAAACATGGTGAATTTAAATCAATAAGGGTTGGTGATAATTTTAGAAATAAGGGAAATGGCTCAAAAGTTATAATTCATTTAATTAATGAAGCTAAAAAGCTTAATATTGAAAGGTTAAGTTTAGAAACTGGAGCAGGTGATTTCTTTCTAAATGCTAGAAAATTATTTATTAAGAGTGGTTTTGAGCATTGTGAGCCCTTTTCTCATTATAAAATTGATATTAACTCTATTTATATGACTATGCTAGTTAACAACAAATAGACCATTAATCACTTAATACTGTAAAATTAGTTGACAAAACCTCAATTAATCTAAACAAGGCCCTATTGCTTAATTATAAGTAATAAAAGTAACACAACAATAAGTAAGAAGATAAATATGAGTCTACAAGGAAAAGTAAAATGGTTCAATCCAACTAAAGGTTTTGGTTTTATTGAAAGAGAAGATAAAGAAAAAGATGTATTCGTTCACGTTTCAGCTGTAAGAGATGCTGGCATGAATGGTTTAGATGAAGGTCAAGCTTTGACTTTTGAAGTTGAAGATGGTCCAAAAGGTCCTTCAGCGGTAAACTTAAAAACTGCATAATATTCACACTTTCTATTGGCTGCGATTTTTTAATTAAATTAATTTTTTAATTATTTAGCTAAATATTTCAGCCAATACCAATTAGTCCCTCCAAATTTCATTTTAAATATTTATTAACTAAACTTCTTTTAATTAAAAAATATTTTCGAGATATTTTATTACATCTTTACTTTTAGGATCGCCTGCGAAGCATTCAGTTAATGCTAATCCGTGATAACCTCCAAGAGCAGCTTTCTTTTTACATTTTGAATATGTGAGGTTAACAAATTTAACTGTGCTAAGGTTTCTAAACATAGAATAATCCTCTGGACTATTAAAAATATCTTTATCATGGGTAATTATTAAAGCATTTAATTTGGACAAATCTTTAGCAAAACCATAATACCTTACATTGGTCCACCAAGGCCAATCTTCCCTATTTTGAACTGTGCCTCCCGCACCAGGATGAAGTCCTATTACTCCTTGGATTAAATTAGAAAATTCTACTTTCAACTTAATTGATTGCCAGCCTCCAGAAGAATGACCGGCTAAAACTATATTTTCAAATCCTTTTGCCCTTAGGCTTTCGACTTTATCTTTAATAATTTTTCTTTTTCTATTTTGTTTTTGTTTACTAATTAATATAGTTCCATTTTTGTCTTTAATTTTTAAATCTAAATTTCCTAATTTCTTATGAGCTTTCCACATTTTAGTTTGTTCTTTATCTGACCACCCTTTTACACCAGAACAAAGACGATAAATTACTATAGTAAAGTTTTTAATTTTTTGATTATGAAGATTACGTATTACCTTAGGAACACTATTATGCTCACTAAGACATTTATCTATTTTTTGATCCACATCAGAGCCATGGGAATAGATGACTAAAATAGTATTTTTTTTGTCAGAAATATTATCAATAGAATAAATTTTTCCATTATTCTCAATTAAACCATTATCTTTTGATACTTTTTTTAAATCTTTATCAAAATTTTTGTCTGCAAATGAATGGTTGGATAGTAGTAAACTGAGAATGATTGTTACCAAAAATTTTTCCATATGCCTTATATTTATCATAAAGATATTGCATAATGCTTAAAATTATAATTATTATAGATTATGGAAAAAAGACAAATAATAGACTTTAATAATCTTAAGTTTGAGCCTTTTGATAACTACGGTGTTGTTGTGCATGGTATGAGTTGGCATAAAATAAGCTATAATAAGGAAAATGGTGGTCAAGGAACATATGTTCTTAAGATGGAACCAGGTGCAAAGAGCTTATCTCATGAGCACACTGGGTTTGAAGAATTTTTGATGTTGGATGGGGAATTAATTGATCCTGATGGTAAAATTTTTAAGAAAGGTGATTTTATATCTTTTGAGCCAGGGTCAAAACACTCCTCCCACACAATAAATGGTTGCTTGGTTCTAGTTTTTATGAGAGGAATTAATAAATCAATCTAATTAAATTATTTTCAAAACTATATTATGATCGGCATCTTAGGTGGAATGGGAACTCAGGCAGGTTTAGATTTTTGCAATAAACTTGCTATGATTAATAGAGGTAAAATAGATCAAGAATACCCTCTTTTTATTCTATACAATAAATCAGATATCCCAGGAAGACCAGAATCAATTAGTATTCATGCTAAATCATCTTCTGATAAATTAGGTAAACCTAATAATATAAAAAAATATAACAAAGTTTTAAAGAGTTTAATTGCTGGATGTAAGTCTTTACAAGCAAGCGGTTGTAGGTTTATTGTTATTCCGTGTAATACAGCACACTATTGGTATGATGACCTTGTAAAAAAAATTAGTATTCCAATAGTTAACATGCCTAAAGAAGTTTTTAATTATACAAAAAAAAATTGTAAAAAAAATTCAAAGATAGGGCTTTTAGCAACAGAAGGGACTTTAAAAACTGGAATATATAATAAATTTTTTGATAAAAATTTTACATTAATTAAACCTAGCGATAACTTGCAAATTAAAAGTGTCAACAAAGCTATACAGTTTGTGAAAATGGGTAAAATTAAAGAAGCAGAAAAAGCTATAAAACCAGCAGTTAATCATTTAATAAAAATGAAATGCAAAAAAATAATACTTGGATGTACTGAATTACCCATAGCAATTTTTGCTTTCAAATCTTTCCAGAAAATTAAACTATCTAGGGTTTTTCTAGATCCTAACTTGATGCTAGCCAGTATTTCTATGAAAAAATATTTAACGAAGTAATGAAAATAGATAAGAAAAAACCTTATGTTATATATTTAGCTGAAGTCATTTATAAAAATATAGCAGATATTAAAAAAAATAATTTAGATATTTCTAATATAGATGCAATTGAAGGCTTTATTGGAACAAAAATTTATGAAGAAATAAGTAGTGGTAAATTTCATAATGCTTGGTTTAAAGACTTAGAAAATAACAAATTTATTGACAAAGATAGTGGAGAAAAAATACCTGATGAAACAATTAAACTTTTACATGTACAAAAGGATGCCACTGTAAAACAACTAATAAAATATCCAGAACTATATTATGCAAAAAGTTCTTTCCCTCTTGAAATTTCACAACGTGCTTTTGATTTTTTATGGAGAATGTGTGAGAGTTATGAGCTCTGGTGTAAAGAAACAGATCAATCAGAGCAACTTTTGCTAAATATCACTGATTAGCTAAATTTAAAATTTTACTTTTTTTTTCAATTTGACTTTTAACTAACACAAAGAATTCATCATAATTTTCTTCTTCTTTAACTTTAATATTTTTTTTATCTAAGAGACTTTTAAAATTTTCAGTTGGAGTTTTTCCTGTTATTTTCTGCAAAGCTTTACCAGATCCATAAGAGAGACCTGCTTGAAAGACATTTCCAGTGTTTGCCAATGTGTATGCTGGCCCTAAAATAGCAGAACTTTGTATGCATCCATTAAGAAAACATCCAACAAATAATCCTATAATTATTTTTTTTAAAATCATTAATTCCCTTATTTATCCTACGTATTTGTTGAAACAACTCAAGGTCGAATATAGCCAAAATGGTCATTTATAGCTAATATTGATTAAATTTTTAACTTATAAGTGCACTATGATTAGAATTTTTCCATTAATCTTTATAATTTTGTGGTCATCAGCCTTTGTTACTACAAAACCCATCATAGATAATAGTGATCCTTTTGCTGCATTGGCATTCAGGTTTTTTTTTGTAGCGCTAGGTTTCTTTATCTTTGCAGTTTTTACAAAACAAAAAATTTTAACAAATACTAAAAATTTACTTCAATCAATTATTAGTGGTGTTTTATTTCATGGAATTTATCTAGGTGGTGTCTTTTATTCAGTTTCAATTGGGATGCCTACTGGCATTGCAGCTTTGATTGTAACTTTGCAGCCCATACTAACTAATGCTCTGGCAGGTAGGTTTTTAGGTGAAAAAGTTTCTTTCAAGCAATGGATTGGGGTAATGCTTGGTTTTTTTGGTGCAACATTAGTTTTAGGTTTTGATATTGGCACAAGCCTTCCTGTTGTTGGGGTTATAGCTTCTTTTATAGCATTATTAGCAATCACCGCTTCTACTTTGTGGCAAAAAAAAATAGGTAACGACTTACCTTTGTCTGTAAGTAATATGTATCAAGCTATAGGTGGTTGTCTTTTCCATATAATAATTATTATTATTTTCACAGATCCTTATATTAATTTTACTTCCACTTTTTTGATAGCTATGAGTCATCAAATATTTTTGGTGTCATTTGGTGCATTTACAATATTAATGTTTTTAATTAAGAATAACTCTGCAAGCAAAACAGTGTCTATATTTTTTTTAATACCCCCAACTACAGCAGTAATGGCTTGGTTATTTTTAAATGAAGTGTTAACTAATTTAGATTTAGTTGGTTTTGCTGTAGCTACTTTTGGTGTTTATATTGCTACAAGAAAAAATAAAGTTTAAATACTTTTGTAACCAAACTCTAAACAACTGTCTGTAATTGAGTGGTATAAAGATTCACCAAAACTTCTTAATGTAAATATTCTTATCTTTTGTGGATTATCATTTAGCACATCAATTGTAACTGACATCCCATTAAAAGTTGAATTTAAGCTGTTATCTTTTTTTAATTCATTAAAATTATAAGGACATCCTTTTTTTAGTACTTCTTTTGCATTTTCACCATCTAGCTCAATTATTGCTCTTGAATGAGATAAATTAGTAATTGAAAAATTATTTGCATCAAACTTTTCAACAATTTCTTTTAAAAGATTTTTTTTATTTGAAACTAAAAGCCAGTTATTTGGTCCATTCCACAAAATTCTTGTATCATCATTATTCATTACACTAATAACTTCATTCTTTAAGTTTAAGTCGTCAATTTTTAAACTATCTAACGAAGTTGAAGAATTTTTATATTGAACTATTTGAATGATTAATAAATCTTTATTTTCTGATATCTTTAATAAATCTTTTTCGTTTTTATTCTCATAATCACCAAAAAGACCTTTAATATGAACATTTTTTAGAGCTGATATTGAGGTCATGATCTTACTCTTTCACCTTTTGGATCCACATAATGCGAAGAAACTATCTCAACTGGTATTGTTATATTTTTTAATGGTGACATTACAAATAGTTTTTGGCCAATCATATTTTTTCCATCTTTGAGAATAGCTAAAGAAAATGGATTATCATGCTCAACACTCCAACATGAAGCAGAGATATATCCCAATTTAGGGTTTGGAAGTTGCGCGTTAGCATCTTTTACTAAGTGAGATCCTTCTGGAATACTAGTTTTTTTATCTAATGGAACAACACCTACAACTTTTTGTCTATCTTCTGCTATAAATGCTTTTCTATTTAATGATCTTTTTCCAATAAAGTCTTTCTTTTTACTAACTAACCCTTCTAAAGAATTATCATATGGAATTGTTCTCCCATCCAACTCTGAACCAGCTACATGTCCCATCTCAATTCTTAATGTTGATAATGCCTCTGTTCCATATGGTTGAATTTCAAATTCCTTACCAACTTCTATGATTTTTTCCCACATGAAGTTTCCATTATCTGATTCTACGTTAACTTCGTATGCAAGTTCACCTGAAAATGAAATTCTGAAAATTCTTGCTGTAGCACCAAATAATTTTGTTTCTAAGTAGCCCATAAATGGTAGGCCTTCATTCGACGCATCTATATTTGGAAATAATTTTTGCATCAAGTCTCTAGATTTAGGTCCTGCTATAGCTGCCCCTGCCCATTGTTCTGTTGAAGAAACAACATTTACATTTAACTCTGGCCATACTAATTGTAGATAATACTCAAGATGCGATAAAACATTTGCAGCTTGAGCAGTAGTTGTTGTCATATGATAATGATTTTCTGAAATTCTAGTAGTAGTTCCATCATCCATTACAATTCCATCTTCTCTTAACATTACACCATATCTTGCTTTACCAACTGGTAATTTTAGCCAAGCATTTGTATACACTCTATTTAATAATTCTGCAGCGTCTGGTCCTTTAATATCAATTTTACCTAAAGTGGTAACATCACAGACACCAACATTTGCTCTAACATTTTTCGCTTCTCTCTTTGATCCTTCAAATAATGTTTCATTTCCTTGTTTATAATATCTTGGTCTTAACCAAACACCTGCATCAACAAATACTGCATTATTTTTTTCATGCCATGAATGTAATGGTGATTTTCTGGTTGCTCTGGAATGCTTTCCTACTTCTCTTCCAACAATTGCACCAATGGTAACTGGTGTATATGGAGGTCTAAAAGTAGTATGACCTACCTCTGGTACAATTTTATTTTCTATATTTGAAACTAATTGTAAACCATTAAGATTACTTGTTTTTCCTTGATCTGTTGCCATTCCAAGTGTTGTGTATCTTTTAACATGCTCAATAGATCGATATCCTTCTTTTAGCGCAATCTCTATATCGGAAACAGCCACATCATTTTGAAAATCTAAAAATCTTTTATAATTTTTTCCTTTTGGTAATGGAACACACCAAAATTTATCATGGGTTGTTTTATTTTTTTCAACAACAATAGGGTGTGAAATTTTGTTATCATTTTTAGTTATTTTTTTAGATAGCTCATAGCCAGCATTAAATGATTCTTTTAAAGTTTCTGCAAGCGTGAATGTTCCATTTGCTGCTCCTAAGGTAGTTTCATTCTGTTTTGATACACCAGGTACAAAAGCATCTATATCCTTATCAAATTTAGTTTTATTACCTGATTGAGACGCTAAATGTATTGTTGGTGTCCAAAAACCTGAAACACAAATACAGTCACAAGTAATATTTTCTAAAATTCCTAATTCATTTTTATCATCTGAAATTTTTGCAACTTCAGCAGATTTAACTTTTTTATATCCTTTGGCTGCAACAACTACATAAGAAAATTTAATTTGTATACCTAGATTTTTAGCCTCTTCTATTATTTCTGAGTTAGGTTCTTTTCTTGTATCTAATATGATTGGTTCAACTCCATTTTTTTTAAACTCAATTGCAGTTTCGTAGCCACTGTCATTGTTTGTAAATATTAAAGGTTTTTTTCCAACTAAAACTCCATAGACTTTTAAATATTCTTTTGCTGCTGATGACAGCATTACGCCTGGTGTATCATTATTTCCAAAGACTAATGGTCTTTCAATTGATCCTGACGAAATTAAAACTTCTTTTGCTCTGATATACCAAAGTCTTTGCTTTGGATGATATTTTCTTGTTTTAGGCAAGTGATCACTTATTTTTTCTGACATAACTAACATGTTGTGATCATAATAACCAAAAACCTGAGATCTATTTTTCACAGTAACATTGGGCATTTCTTTAAGTTCAGCAATTATATTTTCCACCCATTCTTTCCCAGTTTGGTTTCCAATATTAACCTCACTAGTTAGCAGCGTTCCACCAAATCTCGATTTGTCCTCTGCCAATATAACTGTTGCTCCATTTTTAGCAGCGGCATATGCGCTGGCTAAACCTGATGGACCAGATCCTGCAATTAATAAATCACAGTACTCATACTTGTGTTCGTATCTTTCTTTATCATGTTTAATTGATGCAACACCAAGACCGGCTGCCTTCCTAATAAATGGTTCGTAAACTTTATACCAAAAACTTTTTGGCCACATAAATGTCTTGTAATAAAATCCAGCTGGAAGAAATACTTTTAAAAAATTATTAATTGCTCCAATATCAAAATTTACACTGGGCCAACAGTTAACACTAGTTGCTTTTAATCCCTCAAAAAGCTCTTGTTCTGTAGTCTTTACATTGGGTTCTGTCTCATTATTTCTATATAACTGAACAATTGCGTAAGGTTCATCAACTCCAGCACCAAAAAAGCCTCTAGGCCTATGATATTTAAAGCTTCTACCAATTAGATGAACTCCATTAGCAAGCAGTGCAGATGCTAAAGTATCACCCTCATAACCAAAATAATTTTTTCCATTAAATTCAAATGATAATTTCTTATCTCTATTTATTAATCCAACAGTATCTAGTCTAAAATCTTGTGCCATTTTTCAAATATCTTCGTTAGCTTTTAATGTCTTGAATATTTCATGAGTTGCGGTATCTCTCTCTACCTTAATCCATTGTCTACAACCTGATAAATGCTGCCAAAACTCAAGGTGTTTTCCTCTTAAACTTTTTCTATTATAAACAAAATTATCCCAGTCTTGGTCTGAAACTTCTTTGTTTAACTCTGGTCTTTTAACTGTTGCGTCACCTCCATAGGAAAATTCATTTTGTGACCTCATTCCACAATGTGGGCATTTAATATGTAGCATTTATGAGATCCATGTTTTGGTTCCAAGTCCTTTTTCATCTAGTAAGTGACCTGTATTAAATCTACTCAAACTATATCCAGCATTCAATTTATGAACTCTATCTTGAGCAATTGTATGTGCAAATGTCCAGCCTGAAGCTGGAGTTGCTTTAAATCCACCATAACACCATCCACAGTTTAGGTATAATCCTTCAATATGAGTTTTGTCTATTATGGGTGAGCCATCCATAGACATATCCATTATCCCACCCCAAGTTCTAAGCATTTTTAATTTACTAAGAAATGGCATCATTGCAATTCCTTCTGTTAGTACATGCTGAAGTGTTGGTAAGTTTCCTCTTTGAGCATAACTATTGTATCCATCTAGATCACCTCCCATTACCATTTCACCTTTATCAGATTGACTAATATAAAAATGTCCTGCCCCAAAAGTAACCACACTATCTAACACAGGCTTTACAGGTTCTGTAACGCACGCCTGAAGAAGATGAGTTTCTACCGGTATTGTCATATTTAGTTTTTCAGCTAAAATATTTGTGCTACCTGCAACGCATAAACCAATTTTCTTAACTTTAATATCTCCACGTGAAGTTCTCACTCCTTGAATTTTTCCACCCACAACATCAAAACCTGTTACCTCACAATTTTGAATTATATCTACACCCATTGAATCTGCTTGACGAGCATAACCCCATGCAACAGCATCATGCCTAGCCGTTCCTGCACTTGGTTGCATTAATCCACCAAATATAGGAAATCTTACATTGTCTGAAAAATCTGCCATTGGAATAATTTCTTTTACTTCTTCTCTATTTAAAAGAACTGCATCAATACCATTTAGGCGCATTGAGTTTCCTCTTCTTGCAAAAACATTCATTTGGGCATCTGAGTGTGCAAGATTAATTATTCCTCTTGGAGAAAACATTACATTGTAATTTAAATCCTGGCTCATCTTTCTCCATAGATCCATTCCAAACTCACTGAACAAAGCATTGTCGTCATGCATATAGTTTGATCTAATAATCGTGGTATTTCTTCCCATATTTCCACCACCAAGCCATCCTTTTTCAATAATAGCTACATTGGTAATGTTATGTTCTTTTGCAAGATAATATGCGGTAGCTAGCCCATGGCCTCCACCACCAATAATAACAACATCATATTCCTTTTTTGGAGTAGCATCTTTCCAAGCTAAATCCCACTTTTGATGACCGGAGAAAGCATTTTTTATTAGGTTAAATATTGAATATTTTTGCATAATTAATTTTATCTAAAAGAATATAAATAGTTATTATTATTTTTATATATAATTTTTATAAGTTTCAAAAATTCATAAAAGAAGATACTAATTCCTCAAAGAAATTTTAATTTATAGGAGTTTTAAATGAGCGAAGTTAAATCAGACATTCAGATAGCTAGAGAAGCTAAAATGCAACCTATAAATGATATATTAGCAAAGATAAATGTACCGGATGAAAGTACTGCGTTTAGCCCTATGGGCAGACACATTGCAAAAATTAACCTAGAATATTTAGATACTTTAAAAGATAAACCTGATGGAAAACTTATTTTAGTAACCGCAATCACTCCCACACCAGCTGGTGAAGGTAAAACTACAACTTCTGTTGGTTTGAGTGATGGTTTAAATAAAATTGGAAAAAAATCTATTGTTTGTTTAAGAGAACCAAGTCTAGGACCCTCTTTTGGAATGAAAGGTGGTGCTGCTGGTGGTGGTTATGCTCAAGTTGTTCCAATGGAACAAATTAATTTACACTTTACTGGAGATTTTCACGCAATTACCTCTGCTCATAATTTATTATCAGCTTTAATTGATAATCACATCTATTGGGGAAATAAATTAGATATAGATGTTAGAAGAATTGTTTGGAAAAGAGTAATGGATATGAATGATCGTTCGTTAAGATCAATAAATATAAATCTTGGAGGAGTGGCTAATGGTTTTCCAAGAGAAGATGGTTTTGATATAACTGTTGCATCTGAAATCATGGCAATTTTTTGCTTATCAAATGATTTAGAAGATTTAGAAAAAAGAATTGGAAATATTACAATTGCATACACTAGAGAAAAAAAACCTGTTTATGCTAAAGATCTAAAAGCTCATGGTCCAATGACTGTATTATTAAAAGATGCAATCAGACCCAATGTAACTCAAACTTTAGAAAATAATCCTGCCATTATTCATGGTGGTCCATTTGCAAATATTGCGCATGGATGTAATTCTGTAATTGCTACTAAAACTGGGTTAAAACTTGCTGACTATGTTGTTACAGAAGCAGGTTTTGGTGCTGATTTAGGTGCTGAAAAATTTCTTGATATAAAATGTAGAAAATCTGATTTAAAACCAAGTTGTGTTGTGATTGTTGCAACTATAAGAGCATTAAAAATGCATGGTGGTGTAGCTAAAGATGAGCTTAAAACAGAAAACGTCGAAGCTTTAAAAAAAGGATTGGTTAATCTTCAAAGACATATAGAAAATGTTAAAAAATTTGGCTTACCGGTTGCTGTTGCAGTTAATCATTTTATTAAGGATACAGATAATGAAGTGAAAGCTTTAATAGAATTTTGTGAAAGTATTGGAGTTAAAGCAAGTCTTTGTACACATTGGGCAAATGGTGGAGAAGGAACAAAGGAACTAGCAAGCCATGTAGCCGAGTTATGTGAAAAGAATGATGATAAATTCAAATTCTTATATGAAAGTAAAACTCCTCTATTTAAGAAAATTGAAACAATTGCAAAAGAAATTTATAGAGCTGATGAGGTTATCGCTGATACAAAGATTAGAGATCAATTAAAGGGCTTTGAAGAAGCTGGTTATGGCGACTTTCCTATCTGTATTGCAAAAACTCAATACAGTTTTTCAACAGATCCGAGCTTAAAAGGCGCTCCTACAGGGCATGCTTTACCAATAAGAGAAATTAGACTTTCTTCAGGTGCAGAATTTATTGTTGTTGTGTGTGGAGCAGTTATGACCATGCCGGGACTACCAAGAGTTCCAGCAGCAGACTCTATTAAGTTAAATAAAGATGGTGAAATAGAAGGTTTATTTTAACAGTTAGTTAATTAAATTTAACCAGTTTCTTATTTCAAGCATTCTAGAATCTTTTTCTGAAATTTTAATCTCCTCTTCAATGAAGTTGATATGATTATTAACCTCTTCTTCATTTTTGAAGATATTTCTTTTTTCAATTAGTACATCTTTTCTGAATTTAATAATATCAACCATCTTTTTATAAGTAATCTCTGGATGATATTGTAAACCCCAAATTTCACTAACACCTGTTTTAAAATTAAGTCCCTGTATCTTATTAATTTTATTTGATGCCAGATGTATTGTACCCGTAGGTGTTGTAACAACTTCATCAAAATTAAATGCTGGAGTATTAAATTTATCATTTTTGTCTTTATAAAGGGGGTTATTTAATCCATCATTAGTTAATTCAACGTTATTTGCTATTCCTATATGAGAACCATTAATTCCTTTTTTAACCTCACCACCTGCAGCAGTAACGGCTACTTGCATTCCCCAACAAATTGCTAATATTTTTTTTACATTTTTAAAACATTCTTTCATAAAAGTTATTTGTCTTCTTATTTCAGGTGTATCATTATAAATATTCAAACTACTTCCACCCCAAATTAATCCATCATATTTATTTAAATTAGGAATAATTTCATTTAGATTTAGTTCCAAACAAGGATTCAATACATCAATTTTTAAATTTTGATTATAATAAGCAAGACTTTCTTTTAAACTTTCTGTGTGCGTGGGTATTCCAACGTCTTGAAAGACTCTTCCCTCTTCTGGTGTGTTTCCTTCACAAATTAAAATATTTAGATCCTTCATTTAAAATAACTCTCCTGAAATACTATGTTGATACATAATTTTCATATCTTCTTTAGTTAGTTTTTTTGGGTTACCACCTGTAGATGGATCATTAAAAGCCATTTCTGAAAGTTTATCTAAATCTATCTTTTCTTCATCAACAATATCTGAAAGTTTATGTGGTATATTAAATTCTTTTCTGAGATCCATTACCCATTGTAGAAAACTATCAAAGGATTTTTCTAAACCTAAATAATCACATATAGAAACTATTCTTTCTGATATCTCTTTTTTATTAAAAGTTAAAACGTAGGGCATAAAAATAGCATTCGATAAACCATGATGAACATTAAACTGAGCATTGACTGGGTGACTTAGAGAATGAATTGCACCCAATCCTTTTTGGAAAGCTGTAGACCCCATGCTTGCTGCTGCTAACATTTCTGTTCTTGCTTTAATATTTTTACCATCCTTAACAGCAATAGATAAAGAATTTTTTATTAACCTAATTCCTTCTAAGGCAATTCCATCAGCCATTGGATGAAATCCAGGTGCACAAAAGGCCTCTAAGTTATGTGCTAAGGCATCCATACCTGTTGCAGCTGTAATTCTTGGTGGCAAATCTATTGTTAAAACTGGGTCCAAAATAACAACAGTAGGCATAAATTTTGGGTGAAAGATTATCTTTTTCACACCTGTCTCCTCATTAATTATTGCAGAAGCTCTGCCTGTTTCAGATCCAGTACCTGCAGTTGTTGGTATTGCAATAATAGGAGAAATCTTACTCTCGTCTGCCCTTTTCCAATAATCTCCAACATCTTCAAAATCCCATAATGATCTAGTTTGACCGCACATAAAAGCAATTCCCTTTCCAACATCTAGGGCACTACCACCACCAAAAGCTATAACACCATCACATTTATGCTTATTATATAACTCAACACCTTCAGTAATATTCTTTCCGAATGGGTTTCCTGAAAAATTAGAGAAAACAAAAATATCTTTAAACGCTTTTTTAAGATTATTGATTGTTTTAATCGTCATTGGCAAAGTAACTAAATCTTTATCTGTAACAAATAAGGGGTTTTTAATTTTTGAAATTAGACAGGCTTCTGGAAGATCGGCTGATCTATCCTCTCCAGTCCAAACAGTTGTTGGATAATTCCAATTTGACTTCATCTATTTGCTAATTTTTATTTTTTTCAATTTCTTCTTTGCAAAACTTTTTAGCTTCATTAAGATCTGTTATCTTAGATTGAGATAATTTTTGACTTCCTGCAAGACAAGCGTCAACAGCTCTTTTTAAGTTATAATCACTAAAATTTAAAGTAACAACCATAGCTAATACTATAAAGACAAATATTAAAATATTTTTAATCATTTACCAAGTTATCTCTAATTTTTTATTCTCACAAATTGTGTTTAGCATACTAAACATTAATGGAAAAAGTTTTGGATTAAGATCTTGTAAAATTTTTGGTCCAATTTCTAAAGCAAGCTGCGCACCTTCAACTGTAGTATTTTTCATAAATTTTTCTTTAGCATCTTTATACAGATAACCTTCTCCAAGATATTTACCCATCTGACTATTTCTACCACCTATTGCACTGACATACAAATCTCCAAGTCCTGCTAAACCGTAAACTGTTTCTGATCTACCTCCATAATGAGAAACAAATTCAACCATTTCAGAAATTGATCTATGAATTAATGAAGCAGATGTATTTAAGTAATATTTAGATTGAATTTCCTTGGATGCTTTAGAGTTACTTAATCCTTCAGATGCTCCAATTAGCATTGAATAAATATTTTTGATTGCACCAGATAACTCTATACCTGTTAAGTCATCTGATATTTCTGTTGAATAATAATCTGTTGATATTATTTTTTTTAATAACTCAGTTTCTTTGATGTCTGGATTTGCAATAACTGTCCCTGTTCTCATCTTGTTTGCTAGTCCTGCAGCCAAACATGGTCCTTTAATCGCTGAAACATTCACTCCAGTATGACCTTTTTCTTTTAGTAGTTTCTTGATTTTATCTGAAAGTGTTATTAATTCATTTTCTTCAATCGCTAGGCCCTTGGTTAACAATATAATAGGAAGATCTTTTTTATAATATTTTGATATTTGCTCTACAAACCATTCAATTCCTATAGAGCTTACTCCTGCAACAATTATATCAACCCCACCCATTAGTACTAAACTTAATTTTTCAAATTTTTCTACCTTCAGTTCTGCTGGTAATTTCATGTTTAAAGCAGGATGAAGGTTTTTATTAGATTTAATGCCCTTTATTAGCTCATCCTCAAGATGTGTACCAACCAGTGTGACATCATTTTGGTTTTCAAGACAAGGTACAGCGAAGGCTGATCCCATAGCTCCAGCTCCAATAATAATGATTTTTTTCATAATTTAATATTATTTTATTTTAATTTTTAACATTATATGAATAAAGTACACTTATAAATCTACTATAGGGAGAGATATTTAGATGACAAAAGTAGCAATAATTGGGGCTGGACCATGTGGATTATCCACTTTGAGATCTTTTGAGCAAGCTGAGAAAAAAGGTGAAAAAATACCTGAAATAGTTTGTTTTGATAAACAAGAAGATTGGGGAGGATTATGGAACTACAGTTGGAGAACAGGATCTGATCAATACGGTGACCCTGTACCTAATAGTATGTATAGATATCTTTGGTCAAATGGTCCTAAAGAATGTCTAGAATTTGCCGATTATTCTTTTGATGAACATTTTGGAAAACCTATACCATCTTTTCCACCTAGAGAAGTTTTGTATGATTATATTTTGGGTAGAATAAAAAAAGGGAATTCAAAAAATAAAGTAAAATTTAGCACTACAGTTACTAATGTTGTTTATAATGGTAATAATTTTGAAGTTACTTATCGTGATAAAAAAAAAGCTACCTCTTCAACAGATATTTTTGATTATGTTATTATAGCTAATGGACATTTTTCTGTTCCATTCATTCCAGAATATCCTGGTATGAAAGCTTTTCCTGGTAGAATAATGCACTCTCATGATTTTAGAGATGCAGAAGAATTTAGAGATAAAAATGTAGTTGTTTTAGGAAGCAGTTATTCTGCGGAAGACGTAGCTCTTCAGTGCCATAAATATGGAGCGAAAAGTGTAACAATAGCTTATAGGCATAATCCAATGGGATTTAATTGGCCAAAAGGAATGAAAGAAGTTTATCACCTAGATAGACTTGAGGGCAATAAAGCAATTTTTAAAGATGGGCATGTGCAAGAAGCAGATGCTGTAATTTTATGTACAGGTTACCTTCATCATTTTCCTTTTTTATCTGAAGATTTAAAATTAAATACAGGAAATAGATTGTATCCACCAAAATTATATAAAGGTGTGGTTTGGCAGAATAATCACAAATTATTTTACCTAGGCATGCAAGATCAATTTCATACTTTTAATATGTTTGATTGTCAGGCTTGGTTTGCAAGAGATGTTATAATGGGAAAGATTAAAGTTCCAGATAGTTCAGAAATAGAAAAAGATATAAATAAATGGGTATCGATGGAAGAAAAATTAGAAAGTGCTGATCAAATGATAGATTTTCAAACTGAGTACACAAAAGAACTTCATACTTTATCTGATTATCCAAAAATTGATTTTGAATTGATTAGAAAAACTTTTAAAGAATGGGAGCACCATAAAGTAGAAAATATTATGACCTATAGAAATAAGTCTTTTTCTTCACCTGTGACTGGTTCAATTGGTCCAAAACATCATACGGCCTGGGAAGTTGCAATGGACGATTCTTTAAAAACATTTTTAGATCAGCCTAAAAAGTAAGCCATAACTTGTAATTTTGCATGATATTTGTCAAAAATCTTAAATCTGTCTCTGATCAAGAGTGGACAACAACCGACAAATATCCAGGTGTTAGATGGAAACTTTTAATTGATGCAGATTTTATGGGAAGTTCTGGACTTTCACTTGGTTTTGTAGAAATTGCTCCAGGGG
Source organism: uncultured Candidatus Pelagibacter sp. (assembly GCA_905612465.1). Taxonomy (GTDB): domain Bacteria; phylum Pseudomonadota; class Alphaproteobacteria; order Pelagibacterales; family Pelagibacteraceae; genus Pelagibacter. The sequence continues at coordinate 19,199 of CAJQSC010000013.1, read as the reverse complement.
GTGACTTAACACTCCACTATCATTCTCCTGCGGAAATATATGTAATTACTAGTGGTGAAGGGATATTAAATAAATCTGGTGAACTTGAAGAGATTAAGAAAGGTGATGTAGTTTATATTGCAAGAAATGCAAAACATGGCTTAAAAAATTATGGAAAAGAAACCTTAGAATTTTATTGGATTTTTCCAACGAATACTTTTTCTGAGGTTGAATATTTTAACTAATCTATACCCAGATGTTTTTTTCTTTTTTCTACCCAAGTTCGAATTAAATGATCAAATACTAAGCCTATAAAAGCAACACAAAGACCTAGTGTTAGTCCTATACCTGCACCTTTTTTATCAGATATAGCTTTTAAAATATATTGTCCCAAATCTTCCGTTCCAATAAATGCTCCGATAATTACCATAAATAAAGCAAATACAATTGTTTGATTTAAACCAAGCATCATGTGAGGAAGTGCTAAAGGGAATTCTATTTTCAACAATCTTTGTATTTTTGTTACACCTGACATTGAAGCTGCATCATGCAAAGAAGATGGAACACTTTTTAATCCTTCAATCGTATATCTTGTGGCAGGTATAGTTGCATAAACAACTACCGCGATTAATACTGATGTATCTGTAACCCCAAAAAGCATCATCACTGGAATTAAGTATACAAATGAAGGGAATGTTTGAAAAATATCACAAACACCCAACATAAAATTTGTTGTATGTTTATTTTGAAAACATAAAGTTCCAACAGTAAAACCAATTACACAAGATAAGATAACTCCAAAAGTTGCCATGTATGTAGTAACTAAAGCTCTATCCCACCATGGACTTAATGCTATAAATAATGTTAACCCCCCTACTGTTAAAGCTGAACGTATTCCTCCAATTATATAACCAGCTCCCATAACTAAAACAAATGTTGCAACAATAGGCATGCGCAAATAAGCAGCTCGCATGGGCTGCAATACATCTACTATCAACCATGTATTAAAAATTTTTAAAGTTTGAAAGAAAGTATCCCAAATCCAATCAACCCCTTTATTCCAAAAATCTGCAGTTGATATTCCTTTGTTGTGAGGAATTTCATATAAATAATTAAAGCCTTCCTTAAAGTAAAAAGATCCAAAATAGGCAAATATAATTCCAATCAATATTGCACCTGAAAAAAATAATAAATTTTTATAACGTTGAAAAAAAGTTAAGTTACCAAAATAATCTGTTTGTTTATTTGCCCAAGCTAAAGATAATTTATCTAAAAGTATCGCAATTAAACTAATACATAAACCTGCTTCTAGCGCTAATCCGATGTTTAGTTGATTTAAGGCTAGCAATAAATTAAACCCTAAACCTTTGGCGCCTATAAAAGCTGAAATGACTGCCATAGAAAAACACACCATGATAACCTGATTCACTCCGATCAAAATATCTCTTCTAGCAGTTGGGATTAATACTCTAAACATAAGCTGTAAATTATTACATCCACTCATTCGGCCAGCTTCAATTACCTCAGGAGATACACCTCTAAGACCTAACAAAGTCAGCAGTATCATTGGTGGAACAGCTACAACCATCGTTATAATTACTCCAGCATGATCACCAACACCAAAAAGAACAATTGCAGGAACCAATACAGCGTATTGAGGCATGGTCTGCATAACTAAAAGTATTGGGTATAAAGCTTTCTCCACACGTTTACTTTTGAATGCCATGATGCCTAAACTCAAACCGAAAATAAATGATAGTGGTGCTGCTACTAATATAAAAGAAAGTGTTTGCATCGAAGGTTTCCATTGACCAAAAATAGAAATATAAACCATGACTATAGCAGCAAATAAAGCTAGACCTTTACCACTTAATTTATATCCAAGTATTGCCGCTCCCGCTGCAACAATTGTCCACGGTAAACCCGGTAATTCTGCCCATGAATTTTCACTTATCCAATCCCAACTTGTAAATGCAACAATAGTTTCAACACCACCTAATAATATCTCTCTAATTAATTCTATTAGAAAGGTTATAAATGAAGTTAAATTTCTTGTTATTTTTAAAACTAAAGGTTGGGTTCTGAATTCTTGAGTATCTTCATTCCAAAATTCTATTGGCATCCAATCATTCATTAAAAAAAATAATGAATCATTTATCCAGATAGGTAACCACCCAAGTAAAGGAGGTAGCCTCCAAAAAACATCAAATGCATAATATCTGACTTCTGCACCAAAGAGAGTGTAAGTACTTTGATTTGGGTCTTTAATGAATTCTGCTTGACCTCTAATAAATTTATAAGTTTCTGGAACATCAATTGCAAAACATAAAGTAAAAAATGCAACTAATAAAAATATCCATTGAAATAATTTTGGATATTTTTTTAATAATTCCATATTTTAATCGGTACTTTTTTTTCCACCAAAAACTGTACTTATTATTTTTGATGGATGAACAGTGCCAACAATTTGATTGTTTTCATCAATTACAGATACTGACTTTTCTTGAGTTAATATTTTTTCAGCTACATTTTCAATTATTTCATTTCTTAAAACTTTTAAATCACTTAAATTTTCATTATTTGGTTTTTCCATTACATCTTCTATTTTTAAAACCTTCTCTCTAGGAACTTCTTCAGTGAATTTTTTTACGTATTCTGTGGCTGGATTTAACACAATGTTAGCTGGTGTATCCAACTGTTCAATTATTCCATCTTTCATTATTGCAATACGATCAGCAAGTTTTAAGGCCTCATCAAAATCATGCGTGATAAACATAATTGTTTTTTGTAATTTTTCTTGAAGTCTTAAAAATTCATCCTGCATCTCTTTTCTAATTAGCGGATCTAATGCAGAAAATGGCTCATCTAAAAACCAAATATCAGGCTCAACAGCTAATGATCGTGCAATACCTACTCTTTGCTGCTGTCCACCAGAAAGCTCTCTTGGAAAATAGTTTTCTCTTCCATCAAGACCAACAAGCTTAACCATTTCCATTGCTTTATTGATGCTATCTTTGGTTTTAATACCTTTAATTTGAAGTGGGAAAGCAATATTTTCAACAACTGTTTTATGAGGAAGCAAAGCAAAACTTTGAAACACCATTCCCATTTTATTTCTTCTAAGTTCAATCAGTTCTTTATTATTTAATGAAAGTAAATCTTGGCCCTCAATGAAAATTTTCCCTGCAGTTGCATCTGTTAATCTAGAAATACATCTTAATAATGTTGATTTTCCTGAGCCAGATAAACCCATAACAACTAACATTTCTCCTTTTAAAACTTCAAAAGAAGCATTGTTGACACCTACTATACATCCATTTTCTTGGAATGTTTTAGCGTCTACATTTCCATTTGCTTCTTGAAGCATTTTTTTGGCATTAGTTCCAAAAATTTTATAAACAGATTCACATTTAATTACTGTATCAGTCATAATATTTTAACAAGCTATACGATATAAAAATAAAAAACACTTTTTATATTATTTGTATTTGCTCTTTCCCTCCTTAAAAATTTTTAATAAAATAAACTCTTGTATCAATTCCAGTACTTAAGAAATTTAAAACCTCTCCACTAACAGTAATTTTTTCATCTACCCCAACATTATTTCCACTCACAGTAAAACCTGCAAAGCATTTATTTTTTTCCTTGTTCCACTTAACGAATGTTTCATCAATTTTATTTCCATTAATGGTGTAAATATGATGTGCTCTAAAATTTAAAAAATTGGCACCCATAATTGCACGTTGGGGAATAATCTTTGTTGCTTTACAAACTTTTTCATACTGCTCTGGAGATAATTCATAATGATCAGTTCCATCGTAGAATACTAAGATTCCTGATGGCAGACTTGAAATCAGTTCATTTTGTTTTCTTGTCTCTGCAATTCTTTTTTCTTCTTTTTTCATTTTAGCAATTAGTTCTTCACCCTCACCAAAAATACTATTTAAAATAGCAAAAGAAAAAATTACAATAATTGTTAAGATGATAAGACCTCCAAACTGTCTAACTGGTTCGGATGTCTTCATTAATTTATCTAAATATGTATTTTGTGACATTTTTAATTATTCTTGTAATTTACCATTTTTCCAAATTCCTATTATTTCTTTTCCACCAGATCTTGTAAATGTCCCCTCTCCATTCATAAAGCCATTAGCCCACTCCCCATCATAAGTTGCACCGTTTGGAAAGGTTAAAACACCTTGTCCACTCCACACACTATTTTTAAATTCACCCTTATAAATATATCCATTAGGCCAAGTCTCAACTCCTTGTCCCTGTTTTTGTGTACCAATCCAATTTCCTTCATAAGTTGTTTTGTCCGTGTAAGTCCATTTACCAAAACCATCTTTACAATTTCCCTCACAACCTGTCTTTCGAGCTGATACTGTTGTTGCAATCAAACAACTTAAAATTATATAAAGTAAATACTTTTTCATTTTTTTTATTTAGCTACATGAATAAAAAGAAATATTTTTTTCAAAATTATCACTTTTTAAACCTATTGTAATTTCATGAACTAATTCACCTGATTTTCTGTTAATTATACCTGACTCTGAATAATTTTTTTCTTCATCAAAAGCTTTGAACAAAACTACATCTTTATTAACAACTTTTACCTCAAATTTTGAAGTTTTTGATAGAAACGATGACAGACCATTGATCAAAAGTTTTTCTGGTTGTTTTGCATCAATTTCAAATTTGTCTAAATTTTTATCATCTAAATCTTTTGCTAAAAAAGTTTGATAATTATATTCTGTATTCTTGAGTATCTTCTTTTCTAGCTCACATATAAAATCAATTTTAATATCTTCTTGTATGTCTATATTTTTTGCAAAAGAAAAATTAAAAGCTAATAAGCTAAGAAATATATAAAAAAAATATTTTATCATCTAATTAATATGTCCGTAGTTTGGGTCTGTGCGAGAGCACCTTATTTAAAAAAATCCCCCCCAACATTGTTGGGAGAGATTTCAATTTATTAACTTTTACCCTTATTTAGTAAAAGCTTGCCAAACACTCTTATTATCAGCTAACCATTTTTTAGCTGCATCTTCATGAGTCAATTTGTCAAGATCAACTAGAGCTGCCATTGCACCAATGTGACTTGTAGAGAATGACATTTTTTTAAATGCTCCTGCTGCTGCTGGATGTGTTTTTGGAAAATCTGCATTTACAGCTTTTTTCAAATAACCATCTGGCGAACCACATTTTCCATCACCACCATCTTCTGGTCTGCAACCAGCTGAATATGGAGGGAAGTCTATAAACGTAAAACCAGCACCATCTGTAAAGTTTGGTGTCCAGTTAAATATTATAGTTCCTCTTCCTTCTTTTTCAGCAGATTTAAGTTCAGCCCAAAGTGCATCTGCACTTCCAGCAAATTTAACAGTCCAAAGATCTCCAAGCCCTAAAGCGTCAACTCTTTGTGGTATTAAATCTCCATGCCAACTTTGTGGTCCTTCTAACATTCTTCCTTTTCCACCTGAGTCAGGTGTTGTAAAGTTTTTAGCACAAGCTGGATTTTTTAATGCAGTCCAATCTGGAAGACCAGGACATAATCCTTTTTCAACAACCCAGTTTGGATATCCCATATCTTCAAGAGTTCTAGCCTCATGATCTCCCCAGTCAACTAAACCACCTTTGTCTAGTGCTGTAGTAAATGATTTACCAAACGCAGATTCCCACACTTCGTGAGATAAACTTACATCACCAATACGAATTGCCTCGTAAACAGCTTGTGAGTCTGTGTTTACATATTTTACATTATTTCCCATACTTTCAAAAATTCCTCCAATAACATGGGCCATTACAATTTGACTTGACCAGTTATGAGTTGGAATAACGATAGGTTTTTTGCTATCTGCAGCGTTAGAAACTCCAGCAAAACTTACAGCTGAAATTACTAAGGCAGATATTAATGATATTACTTTTTTCATTATATTCTCTCCCTCAATATTAAGTTAATACTCTATGTTCTCACTTATTAAATTTATAGTCAATGACCTTTGATTATATTATGCTAATGGTAAATTATTTAAATTTACACTGCCAATGCTACATACTAGTAAAGATATTAAAAATCCTGGTTTAAGAACTTTACCATCTGGAGTTGAAAGATACTATGTTAAAGGTGGTGGTCTCTCAATTATAGAAGTTTTACCAGATGACAAAATAGAAATCATAAATGAAGAAGGAAAACAAATTTGCGAAGTAATTGTTTTTAATTCAAAGGGTAAGTCTGATTTATCAATTTTAAATCTAAAAGAAAATGCAAGTGCTGACTTTTCAAAAAAAGCCATTGCTAATGATGAAAAAATTTCAAAACTATTTAGGAAAAAAAACTTAGACCTTAGTAAAGCAAAATCATCAATTATTTTTAATGAAGATTGTTTAATGGATGAAAAGATTACCTTAACTTCTAAAGATAAGTGTATAGTAATGATTGCTGCACCAGGTGATGCTATGAATGTTCATGAGCAAAATCCACCAACAGATTTAACAATATTTTTAAGTAGATCTCAATATATTGAGACTGATGAGCAATTTATTTTGCCAGAACCTCTTAATGATCCAGTAATTGAGCAGCTTGTAAAAAGAAGAACTGCCGAAACATATGAAGTAAAAGCTGGAGAATATATTCAAATTATTGATCCTGGTGGAAGACAATGTTCTGATTTTTTAGCTTTTGATACCCATAAATTAAATGATGGAATTGAAAGTATGTTAAATGATAAATCAACTCGGACATTTATGGGTGGTGCCTACCCTGGCCCAGGTTTGTTTTCAAAGTTTTATGATGATGATCATCAGGCTATGATTGAAGTCATTAGAGATACAGTTGGTAGACATGATACTTTTAACCTTGCTTGTACACCTAAGTATTATGACGATATGGGTTATATGGGTCATATAAATTGTACAGATAATTTTAATAAAGAATTAGAAAAATACGATATTAACTCCCGTAAAAGTTGGTCAGCAATTAATCTCTTTTTTAATACTGCAATTGATGCAAATAATATTGCTTCATTTGATGAGCCTTATTCAAGAGCTGGGGATTACGTCTTATTTAGAGCATTAAGGGACCTAACCTGTGTTTCTTCAGCTTGCCCATGTGATGTAGACCCTGCAAATGGATGGAATCCAACTGATATTTTTGTTAGGACTTATCCTAAAGAAAAAAAATATTCAAAAGCAATAGCATTTAGAATGAAAACAGACTCAGAACCAAAATTAACTCAAGAAACTGGATTTCATAAAAGAACTTCTGAACTAACAAGAAACTTTATCGAGTACAAAGGTTTTTGGTTAGCAAATAACTTTACAAATTCTGGAACTATAAATGAATATACAGCTTGTAGAGAGAGCGCAATTGCAACTGACCTTTCGCCTTTAAGAAAGTTTGAAATTCTCGGTCCTGATGCAGAAAATTTAATGCAATACGCATTAACTAGAAATGTTAAAAAATTATCTGTTGGTCAAGTTGTGTACTCAGCAATGTGTTATGAAAATGGATGTATGCTTGATGATGGAACATTATTCAAGTTAGGACAAGATAATTTTAGATGGATAGGTGGAGATGAATACAGCGGTGAATGGCTAAAAGAACAAGCAAAAAAGAAAAATTATAAAGTTTGGATTAAATCTGCAACAGATCATATTCATAATATTGCAGTGCAAGGTCCTAATAGTAGAAAAATTTTAGAAAAATTTGTTTGGACACCTCCAATACAGCCTAACATCACTGAGCTTGAATGGTTTAGATTTACAATTGCAAGAATAGACCATGAAACAGGAACTCCTATTATAATTTCAAGAACGGGTTACACTGGTGAACTTGGTTATGAAATATGGTGTCATCCAAAAGATGCAAATGAAGTTTGGGATAAAGTTTGGGAGGCTGGAAAAGAATTTAACATTACTCCTTTAGGGTTAGAGGCACTTGATATGCTTCGTATTGAGGCTGGCCTTATTTTTTATGGTTATGAATTTGATGATCAAACAGACCCCTTTGAAGCAGGAATTGGATTTACAGTTCCACTTAAAACCAAAGAAGATGATTTTATAGGCAAAGAAGAATTAATTAAAAGAAAATCAAGTCCTCAAAAAAAATTAGTTGGTTTAGAATTAGTTGGTCATGAGCCAGCAATGAATGGGGACTGTGTTCATATTGGTCGAGGACAAGTAGGAACGGTAACTAGTGGAATGTTATCTCCTAAGCTTGGAAAAAATATTGCACTATGTAGAATTGATGTTAAGTATTCTGACATGGGAACTGAAGTAGAAATAGGAAAAATTGATGGTCATCAAAAAAGAATTGGCGCTACAGTGATACCATTCCCATTTTATGATCCTACTAAATCTAAAGTTAAAGCTTAAATAATATGACAGATAAAAAAAAAAGTCTTTTGGACTTTTGGGAAGATCAAGTTAAACAGTCCCACACTTCAAGTAATTATTTTTTTAGAAAATCACCTTCTCATTATCACTTGATGTTGTTAGTGATGCACGCGTATAAGATTAATGAAAAGCTTTCAGTAGAAGAGTTAAAAACAAGACTTTTTAAAACTTCTAGACCAAAAGCGGCTTTAATAATTAACGAAGCATGTATAAAAGGATTCTTCTTTTTAGAAAAAACTTCAACTGATCAGCGAATAAAAAACATTAGACCAAGTGAATCTTTCATCAATGAATTTAATGAGTATTTATTCAGACTAAAAAACATCAGTTATTAAACCCTTATTTAAGAACATCACACTAAATTACTATTTTATATATATATTTTTTTGTTATAAAAATAATCCTATTAATTCTTTTTTAAGAGGAATAGTGTTTTCCTATGTCAACACTACCAACTAAAGCTAAAGTAGTAATCATCGGTGGCGGAATTCATGGTTTAAGTACAGCTTGGAAGCTTTCTGAAACTTATAAGAATCCAGGTGATATTGTAATCTTAGAAAAAAAAGATACTGCAGCAGGTGCAAGTGGAATAGCTTGTGGTGTTATAAGAAATAATTATTTCCAACCAGCTATGAGAGAATTGATGGCTCACTCCGTTTCAGTATGGGAAAGTGATCCAAAAGCTTGGAATTACAATGCAGTAGGATATTTGCAAATCTCTCCAGAGGTTATGCATGAAGATGTTGCTACAATTTATGAACAACAAAAAGCTATTGGATATGAGTCAGAATTTATAGAAGGTGAAAAAGAATGTACTAAATACATGAAAGGTATGTTTGATGATTGGCAAGCACAAGGCATAACATCTGTACTTCATGAAAAAAAAGGTGGCTATGCATTTAATAAAGATTCTGTAAAAGCTCTTGAAAGTAAATCTGTTATAAATGGAGTCAATATAGTTAAGGGTGTAACAGTTACAGGATTTAAAAAAGGAAGTGCTGGTAAAGCAGTTACAGGTGTTGAAACAGATAAGGGAATTATTGAGTGTGAACAAGTTGTTGTTGGTGCTGGTCCTTGGGTTAGAGATTTTTGGAACATGTTAGAGCTTCCAAAATTTGCCAACATTAAAGGGCAGGATGGAAAATTTCACAAAGAAGACATGTGGAAATACTGGATGCTACAAGAAGGTGTTATTGGTGTTGATAAAGATTTTTTAAAGATGAATGATGGTGGTCAACCTCCAGTAATGCATGTTGATTCAACTGCCCCATTATATTCTGACAAAACCAAAAAATTACTTACGGAAGAGCTTTGGGGAATTTATTACAAACCAGATATTGAAGGTCTTGGAGTACAGGGTGGAACATCTCCCTACATAGTTGATAAACATTTTGATGAAATAAACATTGATCCTTACGGACTTGACTCTCCTGAATTTCAAACAACAGAAGCTTTTAATGATATGTGGTGTTCGGCTTTAGCACATTGTCAAAAAAGATTTGAAGGTAAATCAAATTTATATAGAAAAGGACCATCAGGTGGTCTTGGATGTATGACTCCAGATAACTTTCCAATCTTTGATAGATTTTTAGAAAATGTTTATATGATAGCTGATGCTAACCATGGATATAAAATGATTGGTGTTGGTGAGCTTGTTGCAAAAGAAATTCTTGGAACTGAAAGTGAATTATTAAAACCTTTCAGATTTGATCGTTATGAAAAAGGTGAACTTCACCCTACTTCAAATAGTCCATTTCCATGGAGCTAAGCCTAAAACCTAATTAATAAATTTTCAATAAAAGTACTAATTCGACTCAAAAATATTTTTCTAATAAAATTTGCTTCATCAGCAATAAATTTATTCAAAAATTCTTAAACAATTTTTTTAAAATTAAAAATAAAGCTTACTCATCATTGAAAGAAACGATCACACAACTTACACACGTAATTAGCTATAGTAGTTATAAAAATTATATATATATATTATAATCAAGATGCCTAGACACTAATATATTTTTCAGTTACGGTTCGATAAATAAAAATTCATTAGAGGGAGAGATAATGACTGATCTAGACAAGCACGTTGCACAACCAGGAAGAGACAAGTTAGTAAAGCAAGTTAGAGCTAAAATTAATGAACTAGGTGTTGAGTATATTTATTTTCAATTTATTTCTGTAACTGGAAGAGTTGTTGGAAAAGGTATTCCTACTGATCACTGGGAAAGAACTTGTGAAAAAGGCTTTCAATTAGTTTATGGAGCAACAGCAAACTTGTTTGTTGATCGTCATGGAGATTATATTGGTTATGGACCAGAAGCAAAAGAGCTAGTTGGTATACCTGATCCTGAAACTTTTTGTCAGCTTCCTTGGGATAAAAAAGTTGCAAGAGTATTTGTTACTTGTTTTAGAAATAGAGAAGAAAGAGATAATCCAGGTGCACATTTAACTTCAGATTGTCGTGGAAATTTAAGAATACATGCTCAAGAATTTAAAAAGAAACATGGTTACCAATTAAGAGTTGGAACTGAGCCGGAAATGATGTGGTTAACTAAAAATGAAGATGGTTCACCTTCAGGTAAAGGTTATTCTAAGCCTTATTGCTATCATATAGATCAATTTGAATCTCTGAGACCAGTTTTCATGCAAGTATTTAAATACGCTAGAGCTATGGGTTTTGATATGATTCAAGGTGATCATGAGGATGCACCAGGACAATTAGAATTAAACTGGATGTACGATGATGTTTTGAGAAACGCAGATAGACTTTCTACTTACAGACAAATTTGTGCCCAAGTAGCTAGAGAGTTTAATTTGATAGCTTGTTTTATGACAAAACCTTTTATGGGTGTGTCAGCAAGTGGTTGTCATACGAACATGTCTTTATGGACAGGTGGAAAAGATAAAGTTAATAAACTATCTCATAAATCTCTACCAGGAATGGATGAGGTATTTACTTACGTTGAAGGTGGAACAAATACTTTTATGCCTGACACTAAAGATATTCAATTACCAGGTAAAATTGGTTTAAAAGCTATTGGTGGAGTAATGAAACATTTAGGAGCTTTAACTGCAATTGGTTCTTCTACTGTAAACTCATACAGAAGATTGTGGGATACGGGATTTTGGGCACCTGTTTATGCTGATTGGGGGTTTCAAAATAGAACTTGTGGATTAAGAGTATCTGCACCAGGAAGATTTGAGTATCGTTCAGTTGATTCAATGCACAATCCATATTTAATGGGTTCAGGATTGTTAAAATGTTTTGATGATGGAATAACAAATAATATTGACCCAGGAAAGCCTGAGTCTAGAAGTATGTATGAAGCTCAAGCTGCTGGAAAAATAGTTAAAAAATTACCAATGAGTCTTGGTGAGGCTTTAAATCGTTTAGCAGAAGATGAGGTTATAAAATCAGCTATGCCAGATGAAATGTATACAGTTTTCCATTGGTATAAAAACGACGAATGGGAAAAATTCTTAGGTGCAACAACTCAGTGGGATCTAGATACGTATCTGGACTGCCTACCATAGTCTTTAACATAATAGATAGGGGAATATATGTGTGGAATAGCAGGATTAATATATAAAGATAAATCAGTAAATATTGGAACTCAATTGCAGGGGATGCTTCAGGCGTTAAAGCATAGAGGAGAAGATTCTACTGGTTATGCACTTTATGGAGATACAGATGGGAAAAATTTTATCATGCGTTTTAAGGTTGGAGAAAATGTTGGTGAAGGTAGTTCCTCTGTAAGTGAGGAGACCTCTGTTTATGATGAAAGAATTAAAATAGTTAAGGCACATATCTTAGGTATGGGTGCAAAAATTATTAAAGAAGAGAGAATACTTCCCTACTCATTGAGATATGAAGTTAGTTACGATGAAAAAGACTTAAGGGAGTTTTCTAGAAAAATTGAGAGTGTTCCTGGAGTTGAAATACTTTCAATGGGAAAATCTTTAGAGGTTATTAAAGACTTGGGTAACGCTAAAGATGTTTGTGATAGATACAATTTAGATAAAATTGTAGGTACACATGCTATTGGTCATGCAAGAATGGCTACTGAATCTGGAGTAGATATTAAGTCAGCTCACCCTTTTTGGGGATATCCATTTAGCGATGTATCTGTAGTTCACAATGGTCAATTAACAAATTATTGGAATAACAGAAGACTTTTAGAAAATGAAGGTATGAGATTTATGTCTGAATGTGATTCAGAATTAATCGCAGTGTATCTTGCAAAAAAATTAAGAGATGGAGCAACACTTGAAGAAGGTATGAAAGCTTCTTTAACTGGTCTTGATGGGGTATTTACTTACTTTGTTGCAACCAAAGATTCATTAGGAATGGCAAAAGATACTATGGCTGCAAAACCATTAGTTCTTTACGAATCTGATAATTTAATAGCAATGGGATCTGAAGAAATTGCAATTAGAGCAATTCTTCCTCAAGAAATTGATACATATGATCCGTATGATGGAGAGGTAAAAGTATGGCAAATATAAAAACAACAGACAATAAATCAAAATCCCAATCAATGGGTATGCATTCTGAAGTGCTAACAGGAAGAACACAACAAAAGTTTTTTAACCCTTCGGAGGCTGAAAGCTTTTACTATTTTGGTACTTATGATGTTGATTTCAATAAAAGAATAGATCTTGATGTTAAAGAAATGACAGCTGCAGATGCTAATAAAGAAATTGATAATTTAATGAGCCAAGGTTATGGAACAATTGTTATTAAAAACCCTCAGGGTAAACATAGTTTGGGTGTTGGTATTTTGAATAAACTAAACTTAATTTTTGAAGGAAGTTTGGGCTATTTTGGTATGGGATCGTGTGACGGACCTACTGTAAGAATTAATGGTAGAGTTGGCTGGTCTTGTGCGGAAAACCTGATGGCTGGCAAAGTTGTTATAGAAAAAAATGCTGGGTCTTGCTTTGGTGCAGCTATTAGAGGTGGAGATTTAATTTGTAAAGGTAGTGTTGGTGCTAGAACTGGTATCGATATGAAGGGTGGAACTATTATTGTTGGTGGTGATGCTGGAGCTTTTACAGGTTTCATGATGCAAAGAGGAAGAATAATTATTCTAGGTGATGTTGGAATTAATTTAGGAGATTCTATGTATGATGGAACAATATTTATTGGTGGTAAAATTGGTTCTTTTGGAAGTGACGCAATTCCTGCTGATCTAACTGATACTGACCAAGAGTGGTTAAAAAGAAAATTGAAAGTTGCAGAGATTGGTGAAAAATTTGACGTCAGTAAAATGACAAAAATAGTCGCAGGGAAAAAACTTTGGAACTATGATAATCTAGAACCTCATGAAAAGAAAGGAGCTATATAATGGCTAAAAAGAAAAATAAAAAAAATGAAAAAAAATTAAAAAAAGTAAGCGGTAATGTTGGTGGAAAAGCTGATGTTCACTTACATGAAGAAGGAAAAAGAAATAAAAGTTTATTAGGTCACAATGCTATTTTTACTCCTGAAGTCATAGATGACATTCATATTAAGGCTCAGCTTGGAAGATACAGAATGCGTGGAATGGCTTTAATGAAAAAAATTCCAACATTTGATGACTTGGTTTTCTTACCAGGTACTCTTACAAGATTTGTAATCGAAGGTTACAGAGAAAAATGTGAAACAAAAACTGTAATTGGACCAAATTGTGAAAACCCAATTGAGTTAGATATACCAGTATATGTTACAGGTATGAGTTTTGGTGCACTTTCCTATGAGGCAAAAACTGCTTTAGCAAGAGGAGCAACAATGGCTGGGAGCGCTACATGTTCTGGTGAGGGTGGAATGATTCCAGATGAAAGAAGATATTCTGAAAAATGGTATTACCAATGTATTCAATCAAGATATGGTTTTAATCCTCATCATGCTCAACTTGCTGATGCGATTGAAGTGTTTATTGGACAAGGACAAAAAGTTGGAATGGGTGGACATTTAATGGGTCAAAAAGTTACTGACCAAGTTGCGGAAATGAGATCCCTACCCTCTGGTATTGATCAAAGATCTCCAGCAAGACACCCTGACTGGTTAGGTCCAGATGATTTAGCTCTAAAAGTTGAAGAGTTAAGACAGTTAACAAAAAATAAAGTTCCCATTCAATTAAAATTAGGTGCATCGAAAGTTTATGATGATGTTCGTATGGCTGCAAAATGTAACCCTGACTCAATCTTTTTAGATGGGATGGAAGGTTCGACTGGAGCTGGTCCTCATATAGCTGCTGCAAATACTGGTATTCCTGGTATTGCTGCAATCAGAGAAGCAAGAAGAGCTATTGATGATGTTGGTAAAACTGGTCAAGTAACTTTAATTTATGCAGGTGGAGTTAGAGATGGTGCAGATATGGCAAAAGCATTAGCGCTTGGTGCTGATGCAATAGCAATTGGAACTGGTGCTTTAATAGCTTTAAACTGTAATAAAGATATTCCAGAAGCAAACTTTGAAAAAGAAATGGGTGTTAAAGCTGGTGATTGTTATCACTGCCATACTGGACGTTGTCCAGTTGGTGTTGCAACACAAGACCCTAAATTAAGAGCTAGATTAAATCCTGATGATGCTGCATTAAGAGTTTATAATTATTTACATGCAATGACATTAGAAGCTCAACTTTTAGCAAGAGCTTGTGGTAAAACTAATATTCACTCTTTAGAGCCTGAAGATTTAGCTGCGTTAACAATGGAAGCATCTGCATTAGCAAAAGTTCCAATGACTGGGACTAACTATACTGTTGGTGTTGATAATTATCATAAAATATAAGGATCAAAAATGGTTAAAAAAAAAGTAAAAGCAAAAGTTAAAAAAGAAAAAAAACTTAAATTAGGTACTTTTAAAGAGACTGCTAGAGAGAAGCTAATTGGTCAACATATCGGATATAGATATGATGTTAACTTATTGCCTGATTATAAAAAGATTACTCCATTCTTAAAAAAATATGTAGAAGCTATGGGGTGGGATGATCTTAACTGGTTAGAAGATGTTCATATGGGTTATGAAGAAGATAGACCTGCAGTGTTTTGTAGAAATGCAAATGGTTGGGTAACTATTCCAAAATCAATTAAATTACCAAACAACCAACAAGATAGAGATATGATTGCAAGAGAACTTTTAGTTAAGTTCCAAATGTCTCCAAAGCACCCTCTTGTTGATTTGAAAAAAGCTTATCTTAAATTTTAACCCGTCAATCAAAGGTTGATTATCTTTTATAATCTAGCGTCATTGCTAGTTTATTTTAGCACTGTTTAGTTTGTCACACCCCTAAAAATTTCATAAGCTTTCCTAAACTAATAAGGAGAGAGATTATGACTGATCAATTAGGTGCTCTTACAGTCATATTTACAGAGTTTTACTACTGGGTAACTGTAGTACTGATGTTCTTAATTCACGTCGGGTTCTGTATGTATGAAGTTGGAGCCTCGCGTTATAAACATCATCAACACACTTTAATGAAAAACACTATGGTAATACCGCTAGTAACGGTAACATGGTTTTTCTTTGGTTGGTGGATTTACTGGGCATTCCCAACAGGACCGGGAATAGCTCCATCAATAATGAATGAGAGTGCTGCGTTAATTACTGACGAAAGTACTTTTAGTGCAAAATGGTATTTAGCTAACTCTGAATTTATGGCGGTAAACTTAGGTGACCATATAAGTGGAGTATTCTGGGCTGCATTCTTACTATTTTCATGGACAGCTGCTTCAATTGTTTCTGGAGCAATCATTGAAAGAATTACAACTTTTGCATTTGGTATTTTAGCAATTGCAATAGGTTCATTTTTCTGGGTAATTGATGCTGCTTGGGGATGGCACTTTGATGGATGGATGCTCAAAATTTTAGGATATCATGACGCTTATGCATCAGGAGTAATTCACGCAATTGCGGGTGGATTTGCTTTAGGTGTTCTAATCGTTTTAGGACCTAGAATTGGAAAATTCTCATCAAGTGGTGAGCCAAGAAATATAGGACCAAGAAACCCATGGCTAGTAACTGTTGGATTATTTTTAATCTATACTGGTTTCTGGGGATTTTATGCGGCATGTAATATACCGATATTTGATCTTGGACCCGAGTATGGAATGGAAGGTGTAACGTACTGGACAGCAACAAACATATATGTAACCCCAACCACACTGAGTGGAATAACCTATAACTTCTTGATGTCATTATCAGGTGGATTATTGGCTGGATACGTGGTCGCCAAAGGTGATCCTTTCTGGACTTACTCAAGTGGACTGGCTGGTATCATCTGTGCATCTGCAGGTAATGATTTGTATCACCCGATACAAGCAATGCTTATTGGTGCGATCGGTGTAGTTATTGCATACAAAATGCATTACTGGGTTGAACGTAAGTTCAAAATTGATGATGCAGTTGGTGCAGTAGCGGTACATGGTTATGCTGGAGTCGCTGGACTTATAATTTGTGGATTTGTTTTAAATGGCTATCCTTCATCTGGATACAGTGTTGGAGCTATGTGGGACGGATCAACTTATGCATCAATCAATCCACTGGGGCAATTCCTTGGAGCAATTATAATGTTCGGAGTTCTTGGAATGCTACCAGGTTATGTCATTGCTAGAATACTTAACGCATTTGGTAAATTAAGAATACCACGTGATGTTGAGATAGCTGGACTAGACTATGAAATAATGGAGGACGATAGAGAAGCTGAAAAAGCCGTCGCCTCTTCAACTAGGTAAAGGAGGAAATATATGGCTACAGTAACAAACTGGATAGATCATTTAAGCGCTGAGGAAGTTGTCGGGGCAGTTTATCCGGGAGCAGGATCTAGTGAAACTTTACTAGTTATTATTGGTGTAGTTTTCTGGATTGGCTGGCATGTTTTGACTGCTAGATCTGAAAGTGAAAAACTTGCTAGATTAGCTAGGAAAAGACATGGTGCAAATGATCATAAAAGCAATATTACTGACTGGTAATATAAAATAAACTTTGGGCGCTACTTAAATTGTGGCGCCCTTTTTTATAGAAAAATTTAATATGACTGAAAATAACAACGAAGATCAGAGACCAAGCAAGATGATAGGTGTATTATTTCCAAAAGCTAAATATGGTGTTATTGCAGCCATAATAATAATAATTTGTGTTAATTTAATTTACTACAAAGAAGCAATTTTTTCATTTCTAAAATAATATCAAAAAACTAAGACAGCATTTGAAATAAATGTTATTAATGTTTAAACATAGAAAATTACACATTAAAATTTAATTTAAATGAAAACTATTATAAAAAACAATCCTTGGTCAATTACATCTTTTTTAGAAAATAAAGCGTATAACTTTAATAAAGAAAATATATTCACTCAATTACCAGAAAAATTTATTGATGAAGCAATATTGACTATATCTAGCTGGGATAATTATGCCCCCACTCCACTCATTAAATTAAACAAATTAAATGATGAATTAAAATTCAAAAATATTTACTACAAAGATGAAGATAAAAGATTTGATCTTAAGTCATTTAAAGCATTAGGTGGGGCATTTGCAGTTTACAAAATTGCAAGTGAAAAGAAGAATATAACAGTTTCGACAGCTACAGCAGGAAATCATGGTAGATCAGTTGCATGGGGCGCGCAAAGACTAGGATTAAATTGTAAAATATTTATAAGTGAATTTGTTAGTGAGTCTAGAGCTGAAGCTATGCGTAATCTTGATGCTGAGGTGATTAGAGTTAAAGGGAATTATGACAATTCATTAAAGGAATGTATCAAACAATCTAATTTAAATAATTGGGAAATTGTACAAGATGTGTCTTGGGAAGGTTACAAAGAAATACCAAAATTGATTATGGCTGGGTACACTATAATGGTCAAAGAGATTATGGATGAAATAAACTCAAATTCAATAACACATGTATTTCTTCAGGCAGGTGTTGGGGGAATGGCTGCGGCAATGATTGCTGGCTTTGCAAAGTTGTCAAAAAATATTCCTAAGTTTATTGTTGTTGAACCAGAAAATGCAGACTGCGTATTTCAAAGCATTAAAAATAATAAACCCACAACTGTTGATATAAAAAAAGAAACGATAATGGGTGGAATGTCTTGTGGAGATGTATCAAGTATTGCATGGGAAATTTTAAAAAATTCTGCTAACTACTGCTTAACTGTACCTGATGAAGCAATTTCAACTGCAGTTGCACTACTAGCAGAAAAGCGCTTATCCAATGAAAAGATAATAGGTGGAGAATGTGCTGTACCAGGTATAATTGCGTTAATAGGCTCATTTAACAATAAAGAATACTTAGATAAACTAGGTTTAAATGAACAATCAAATGTACTTTTATTTGGTTGTGAAGGTTTAACTGATAATGCAATGTACCAAAAACTACTGAGTGATGGATTGCAAAAAATCTAAGTAAATATGACAAAAAAAGCAATTGTTTGGATAAGAGAGGATTTTAGAATTGAAGACAATGAAGCATTGGCTACCGCTACTCAAAGTCACGAGTTTGTAAATGTTCTTTATATTTATAACCCAAAAAATTTTGATAAAAAAAGAGAAGCTCAAAAATGGTGGATCTCTAAAGCTTTAGAAAATTTTAATCTGGATTTAAAAAAGTTAAATATTACATTAGAAGTTCAATTAGGTGATGAACTGGAAATATTTTCAAATTTAAAAAAGAAAGATGATGTTACTGTTTATTGGAGTAAAGTGTATGAACCTGATGTAATTAATAAAGGTAAAAAAATAAGAGATCTATTCATTAAAAATGAAATTCAATATAAATATTTTAAAGGAAATATTCTTGTAGAGTTTCAGGAAATGACTAAAGATGATGGTACACCAT
>CAJQSC010000012.1 GCA_905612465.1 uncultured Candidatus Pelagibacter sp. | reverse complement strand
TCATATCAATAGAGCTATCTGAGAACTTTTCAACTCGCACTGCAATCCCTACAGCTTTATCAAAATCATCACTTTTCTTAATATGGTCTTCAATTTCATTTCTTATTTTTTTTAGTTGATCAACTGTAGTGTCATATTGAAGTGTTATTGCCCAATCTATTCTCCAATTAGTAGTTTCGCTAATATTTATAACTGCGTTCTCTGCAAACTGAAAATTAGGAATTATAGCTAAAGATTTATCGAACTTTCTTAAGACAGTTGATCTAAAGCCAATTTTCTCAACAATACCCTCAATGATACCTTCTACTAAAATCCAGTCTCCAATCTTAAATCTTTTTTCTACTAATACTAAAATTCCTGAAATTAAATTTTTAAATAAATCTTGTGCACCTAAAGCAACAGCGACACCAAATAAACCAAGTCCAGCAATAATTGGTCCAATTTTTATACCCCAAAGTTCAAGAACAGCTGCTAATCCTAAAATGAAAATTAAAATTTTTAAAGATTTAATAATCCATCCAATTAACTCACGGGTTAACATTTTATCCAATCCACTTAAGATATAAGAAATTGGTTCAACAATTTGATGGATTAACCAGAAAATTAAAATAGTGATCAGTGTTCTGTTAATTGTATCAACTACAGCTCTAGCATCTTCACCAAAAGACATATAGTAACTTGCAATAAAAAATCCCAAAACGATTGGTAAAAATCTAGCAGGTCCTACCATTGCATGGACGAAGGTGTCATCTAATTTATTTGTAGTTCTCTTTGCGATGGCTTCTAATCTTTTAATAATAACTTTACTTATTATTCCTCTAAAAACTAAGAAAATAAAAAATATTCCTATACCAATAAGTATTTGAAAAATATCAACTCCACGAATTCCATTAGACCAAACAGAGATAAATAGGTCACTAAAATTATTAAATATGTCCATAATTAAATTTTATATAGCAAAAATTCTTCTTCTCCAGGGTTAAAAAGAAAAATTTTTTTCCATTTAATTTCGTTAAGAATTGAGGAAGATTTTTCTCCAATACACATTAAATTAGTATTCATCCATAGGGTTTCTAGCTGATAATTCTTAATTATTTTTAAAAAGTTAATGGCACTATTTTGTGAGTAAATGTAAGTGATTTCTGGCATTTTTAATTTTAGTTTTTCAATAAAGTTTTCATCGTACTTTTCAATTGGGTTGGCTCTATAGTTAATCACTCGTTCTACAGTGTAACCATTTGAAATTAAATCCTGATCTAAATTGCTAGAGATGGCTTCCCCGCTAATATAAAGGAGCTTTCCTTCAGAAGAATTAAAATTTTGTAAGATTAATTCCTTAAGATTATTAACATTTCCTTCAGCTGCAAAAACATTTTGAAAGCCACCACTTCTAGCTTTCTTTTCAGTGGCACTTCCCACACAAAAACATGCTATTTTTTTATCAATATTTTTTATATCTAAAAATTTAACAGCATTAGTACTTGTAAAAATAATCCCTCCAAACTCAGAATAATTTAAAGACTCGTATTTTAAACCTTCAATATTAATTAGGGGTAGATGAGAAACTTCATGACCAAGTGATTGAAACTTTAATATCATTTCATGACAATCTTCTAATGGTCTTGTGAACAAGATATGCATATTATTTTTTATAAGAATTATTAGATATCTTTTTAAGAGTTTTTCCCATCTCTATTCCCAATTCATTAGCTTTATCTATATTTTCAGATGATTTTAAGTGGAACCTTTTACTGCCATCCAATGAAAAAAGTTCTGCTTCGAGATTAATTTTATCACCCCAAATACTAGCGTATACTCCTACTGCTGTTTCACAATCTCCTTCTAAAACCTTTAAAACATTCCTTTCAGCTTTTATGGAGTTATGTGTTAATTGATGATTAACTTTTTTTAATAATTCAATTAGTTCTTCATCATTGCTTCTACACTGTAGGGCAATAACTCCCTGCCCCGCACACGGTATTATTTCAGTAGTAGAAAAAGTTTGGGATATATTTTTATCTAACCCTAAAGAATTAATTCCCGCATAAGATAAAATAATTGCATCATACAAATTCTCATTAAGTTTTTTTATTCTTGTATCAACATTTCCTCTAATTAACTTACACTCAAGATCTTTTCTTATTTGTTTTATTTGAAACTCTCTTCTAAATGAAGAAGTCCCAACAATTGCATTTGGGGCTAAATCTTTTAAATTTTTATTGTCTCTACTAATTAAAATTTCCCTTGGGTCATTTCTTTCCAAAAAACAATTTGTTAATAATCCTTCAGTTTCTGCAGAAGGCATGTCTTTTAATGCATGAACGGCTATGTCTATTTTATTATCTAATAATTCAACCTCTATGGTCTTAGAAAAAAGCCCCTTACCACCTACTTCTGATAATCGTTTATCTTGAACCTGATCTCCCTTAGTTACAATCTTTTTAATAGTTACTTCTTCAATTCCAAAATCTTTTGCATAGGTTAAAATTTTTTCCCTAGCTTTTTCTGCATAGATCAAGGCTAATTTACTTCCTCTTGAGCCTATAATAATTTTTTTATTTATCATTTATTTGCTTTATACTTCATTGTTATATTGAGATTGTATTATTAATAAAAACTAATTTAATGAATAAAAAGCCCATAATACTAGGAATTGAATCAAGCTGTGATGAAACGGCTGCTTCTATCATAACTGAAAATAAGCAAGGAATCCCAACAATTTTATCAAGCATTGTTTCGAGCCAGGTTGATGTTCATAGAGAATTTGGGGGCGTTGTTCCTGAACTTGCTGCAAGATCACACATAGAAAAAATAGACTCAATCACAAAAAAAGCTATTGATGATAGTGGAATAAAAATGAAAGACATAGATGCTATAGCATCAACTGCTGGACCTGGTCTTGTAGTCTGTCTATCTGTTGGTTTAAGTTTTGGAAAAGCAATGGCTTCTTCACTTAACAAACCTTTTATTGCTGTTAATCATTTAGAAGGACATGCGTTAAGCCCAAAACTAAATTCTGAATTAAACTATCCTTACTTATTGCTTTTAATTTCTGGAGGTCATACTCAATTTTTAAGTGTTCAGGGGTTGGGAAATTATAAAAGATTAGGGACAACTATTGATGATGCTGTGGGTGAAGCTTTTGATAAAACAGCTAAATTATTAGGTATAGAATTCCCTGGAGGACCCCAAATAGAAGTATATGCAAAAAAAGGCGATTCTAAGAAATATGAATTGCCCAAGCCAATTTTTCATAGAGGTGGGTGCAATTTATCTTTTGCAGGGTTAAAAACTGCTGTTTTAAAAATTTCAAAGCAAATTAAAACTAATCAAGAAAAATATGATTTAGCAGCATCTTTTCAAAGAACTATTGAAGAAATATTATATAAAAAAAGTAAAATTGCTTTTGAAGAATTTAAAAAAATGAATAAATCAAATAAAAATAAGTTTGTAGTTGCAGGTGGTGTTGCTGCGAATAAAAAAATTAGAGAGGTGCTAACTAACCTTTGTGAAAAAGAAAACTTTGAAGCAATCTTTCCTCCAATTAATCTGTGTGGAGATAATGCTGCAATGATTGCAATGGTTGGATTAGAAAAATTTAAATTAAGACAGTTTAGTAAGCTAGATCACCCAGCTAAACCTAGATGGCCTTTAGATGAAGATGCTGCCTTTTTAAAAGGTGCTGGTGTAAAATTTTGAACTATAAAAATAAAAAAAAAATTATAACTAAATTTTATTTAGAAGATTACTCATTTTTTTTTATAAAACTCATATTTTGAGTCTTTTATGGAAATTCTGTAATGAAAATCTGATACTTTTATAAAATTTAAAAAGCTTACGAAAAAGTATTTAAACCTTCGTTTTAAACTACTATCCTTAATAGTAAAATCTGCATAATTTGTATTTGACCTTAGCCTAAATTCTAGATTTCCTTTTAAATTAGGGCTAATGTAACGCGCTACATAAGCAATATAAATTTTTTCATCCTTTTCAAATGGGACATAACCCATTATTGGTTGTAAATAGTTATCATCTGGATCTTTATTTTTATTATTAGTTAAACCTAAACCTTTAAAATTTAAGTACTCAACTTTTGAAAAAATAGAATATTCCTTATTTTGATAAACATAATTTAATTTACAATAGATGTCTTCTATACTCCTATTTCTTAAAAGTTTTACAGTATTTTCATAACTTAAAAAATCATACTCAGTTTCTGAATAATAAAATTCATCTCCATTTTCTTTTTGAGTATCAACGGTATAGTTATGAGGAATAAAATCACTTTTTTTTAAAACAGGGTTATTTCTAATTTGATATCTTTTATTTTTATCATCAAAAACAATACAAAGTTCAGATTTTGCAGAATGTTTAAAGGGGTACTGACCTATTGTCTCAGCTCTACATTCTTTTGTTAAGCGATATGTTTTATTATCTGTTAAATTAACCATTGTGGATTTTACAGATGCCCTCCAGCAATTATGAAAAATAGTGCTTATATAATAATATGATTTTTCTAAATTTATTAATTTCAAGTTTCTATCTCCTGAC
>CAJQSC010000011.1 GCA_905612465.1 uncultured Candidatus Pelagibacter sp. | reverse complement strand
ATATCTAACGCATACTCATCATCACAACAAACTGGGATTTTGATTTTTTGATTATTATTTTTAATATTTCTATGGATAATTAAACTTTCTATTAAATTTTTAATTTTTTTATAATTTGTTATGGTTAAATCAAAACTAATAATTAATTTGTTATAAGAGGGAGTTAAGTTGGTTATTCCTTCTACTGTTTTTTCTTTTATTAATTTTGATAAATGATTAAAATAATCTATTACATTGGCATTTATCGACTCATTAACTTCAGAGCCAAAATCACAATAAACAGCTGTATCACCAAGATTTGATATATTTTTTATCATGAAATGTTATACTCTAGACTAAATTGTATGGAAATTAATATCAATTGTGATTTAGGTGAAAAATCTAAGCTTCATTCTATTGAGAATGATCCCGAGTTACTTAATATTGTAAATTCTGCAAACATTGCCTGTGGCTACCATGCCGGAGATGAACAAACAATGGAAATGGTTATTCAAATTTCTAAAAAGAATGGCGTTAGTATGGGTGCTCACCCTTCTTTTAATGATCCTGAAAACTTTGGAAGAAAAAGAATAAATTTGAACTCTTTAGAAATTAAAAAATTAATTTTTGAACAATATGAAATACTACAAAAAATTGCTCAAAAACATAATGAAAATGTAACTCATATCAAGCCACATGGAGCACTTAATAATATGGCTTGTGAGGATTTGGAATTAGCTACAACACTCGCAGAGGCCATTAAAGAAATAGATAAAGATATTATTTATCTAGTACCAACAGGCTCACAAATGGAAATAGCTGCAAAAAAAAATGATATGAAGATAGCTTGTGAAATATTTGCAGATAGAAATTATGAAGATGATGGAAATTTAATTTCCAGAAAAAAGCCTAATGCTTTAATTACTGACCCTAAACTTGCTAAGAAACATGTATTAAATATGGTTAAAAATCAGACAATAAATTGTCTCAGTGGTAAACAGATACCTTGTGAAATAGACTCAATTTGTATACATGGAGATAATGAAAGTTCATTAGTGACTGCAAGATCAGTTAAAGACAACTTAATTAATAATGGCCTGATATTAAAACCTTTAAATAAAATGAAAAAATTTAATTAAAATATGAAAAAATTTATTTACACTTTATTAATTATAATAGCTCTTACTAATAGTTCATTTTCAGCTGGGGACAGTAGCAGTGAGACCACTGCTAAGGTATCAAACTACACAAAAGCAAAAAGCTTAATTAAAGCTGGGAAAAAATACGAAAAAAAAGGTAAAACTGAAAAAGCACGAAAAAGATATGCAAAAGCACAAAAGCTTCTTTTAATATCTAATAAGAAAAAACCCCTACAAACAGATACCTTAAATTATTTAGGCTTTACTACTAGAAAACTTGGAGATTATGAAAAAGGTGAAGAGTTTTACTTACAAGGTTTACAAATCGAACCTAATCATAATGGAATAAACGAGTACCTTGGAGAACTTTACATAGCTACTAATAGAATGGATCTGGCTAAAGAAAGATTAAATGTTTTAAAAAGTTGTGACTGTAAAGAATATAAACAATTAAAAGAAATAATTGAGGGTACAAAAAAATCTAAATATTAAAATTATTGAATTATTTGAATTATTTAATATTATAAAAAGACTTTGATAGAAGAATTCATAATTTTAACCCAAATTATATTTATAGACATAATTTTAGCTGCCGATAATGCTATTATTATTGGTTTAATTGCTGCTAATTTTGTTCCAAAAAATAGAAAACAAATAATCTTATGGGGTGTTGCGGGTGCTTTAGTTTTTAAAATTATTTTTGCACTCTTTGCTACTTACCTGTTTGAATTTTATTACATAAAAATATTAGGTGGACTTCTTCTAATTTGGATTGTTAATGATTTACGAAAAGATTTAGTTGAGATGAAAAATAAAATTAAATCTCCAACAAAGAAATCAAACGAACCCTCTTATATAAAAAGTATTTACAAGGTTTTATTTGCAGATATTACTATAAGTTTTGACAACGTAATTGGTGTAGTTGGAGCTGCAAAAGGCTATTTTGGGTTTATGATATTTGGGCTTATTTTATCAGTTGTATTAACGGGTGCTTTGGCAACATATTTAGCAAATTATATTCAAAAAAATCTATGGATAGCCTATGTAGGTTTAGGATTTATTTTAATAGTTGCACTTCAGTTAATAATTGGAGGATTAAATGATTATGGGGTTTTATCAATTAAT
>CAJQSC010000010.1 GCA_905612465.1 uncultured Candidatus Pelagibacter sp. | reverse complement strand
TCGTTGATCATTATAAATAATTATTTAAGATAAAATTTTATTTTTATTATCATAATCTGTTAAAATAAAATCTTCTTCAGTTCCTAACATATGGTTTATTTTTGCACTTGGATCATTCGACCAAATTAAAACCTCAGGATCATCATAAAGAAAATCACAGTTTTTACAATATTCAATTTTATCAAATTCTTTTTTTTCATGAGCATCTCTAAGTTCTTGATACTTTTTACCAAAATAAACTTCTTCAAATGATGATTTATCTAAGTGACCTAAAATACTTTTTTCTTCATTGGGTGGGCCTAAAGTTTGGCAGCAAGGCACCATGGATGCTGTTCTTCCAATCTCTCCACCAGCACGTATTGTTATCTCTGGTGCAAATGGTCTTCCACATGTTCTTCTTTCAGTTGGTGACCTTTGATTAGGATTTTCAAAATTACCACTCCAATTATGCATTTTCCATATGTAGGATGTTGCGTCTAATTCATCTGACAATTTTTTATATTCATTAATTTCATAATCTATATTTTTATTATCTGTGATTAAATGATAAGTGCTTACCTTACATTTACTATCATTTTTTTTTATATAGGATTTAATTTCTCTGACATTAGATTTAATTAATTCAAAATTATCTATATTCATCCATTTTTTATAAAGATCTCTATTATACCCAATCATACTAAATCTTATAAAATCAATACCCGCGTCGACTACTTCATTCATAAACTGGCCATTCAACCTTGCCCCATTACAATACATAAAGCACTTCAGATTTCTTTTTTTTACCTCTTCTATATATAGGGGTAAGTCTTTGGCCATTGTTGGCTCGCCACTACCTTCTAAGTTAATTTGTGGATTCCCATACTTCGGGACAATTTGATCTAAAATATTTTTAAATTGAGTCAATGGCATTTTTCTTGTGAAGTTACTACCTCTTCCTGGGCTAGTTTGAGGGCACATCTGACATGTATAATTACAACCGCCAAAAACTTCCATTACGACTCTTTGAAATTTTGTTATAGAATTTTTTTCAATCACAAAATTCTTATATAGTGTTTAAAATCATAAGCAATCCAAAGGCAACATCAAAAATAACACTCAAATAAAAATGTTCTTGTTAGACTCAAAAAGTTGTAGTATTTACTTGAACAATTGAATAGGGCCTGTAGCTCAGTTGGTTAGAGCAGTACACTCATAATGTATTGGTCCCAGGTTCGAGTCCTGGTGGGCCCACCAACAATTATTTTTATTTCCTTATTCTTTAATGAATTCTATTAAAGCAGCAAAAAGAGCATTAATATCCCCATCATTACTTTGAATTATAGAAGAGAACTCTTCTTTTTGAGTTCTTGCAAGACTTAGACCTTCAATAATTAAATCTCTGATCTTAGGGTTTTCTAAATTTTTAGTATAAATTCTCCAATCTACTTTAACCTCTGGTCTTTGTTCGGTTGAAACCAAAATACTAGAAACCATTGTATAATTTTGATTTAATTTTTTTTTAGATATTACTTCTATTTCTGGATTTGAGTACTCAGCTAATCTGCTAGAAAAACTCTTTAAAAAATACTGCTCAAAAAGTTTCTCATATTGTTTTAGTTGATCATTACTAATGTTTTTTCTATAGACTCCTAAAGTGTAGAAACCAATTCCCCTTATATCAACTGTTTCACTTGCAATCTGTTTTAGCTTCTCTATTTTTTCTTTCTTTGAGAATTTATTATTTAAAGCTTCCGATGCTCTATTCACTGTTGACTGAACAAAAACATCTGCTTCGATCGAGTAGACTTTGCTAATATTTGAAAGGGTAATTATTAAAAAAGTTACAAAAATTAAAAAATTTTTCATATCCGTAAGATATTTTATTGTGATTCTATTTCTTCCCAGTTTCCATCATAAATAATTTCAAGAGATCCATTTTTATTTGAAATTTTTTGCTGTCTATCTTGAAGATATAAACTTTTAACTGAAGCGTAAAAATCTATAGAATTTTTTTTCAAATTTTCTATAGAGTCAATATTTTGTGCTCTAAAGTTTACTCCTGTTAAAATTTTTGTAGCAGCATATTGTGTCTTACTTAAGTATTCATTATTTCCATTAATAGAAGCATTATACCAGGGGTCTCCACCCAATATATTTATAAATGAACCAGCAGTATCTCTAATAGTTGAAGGTCCTAAGATAGGCAATACTAAATAACAGCCTGGGCTAATACCCATAGTTCCGAGTGTTTGACCATAATCTTCTTTTTCATATTCTGAAAAACCTAATTTTTGAGCTACATTAAAAATTCCAAGAATTCCCACTGTTGTATTAATAACAAATCTTCCTGTATTAACCCCTGCTTTTTTAAATTCTCCCTGAAGAATATTATTTGGTATTGTTACAAGAGAAGAGAGGTTGTCAAGCGCATTACTTGTTCCAGCTCTAACTGGTGATGGCAGAACTCTATAAGCTTTTGCAATTGGTTCAATAATAGCAACATCTAAAGCTTCGTTAAATTTAAATGTTGTTCTATTTATTTTTTCAAAACAGTCTTTGACCTGACCTGAGTTTTTTTTAGTGAAACTATTTTCACCATCAGTGCCAGCACTTACATTCATCGTCAATAGTAAGCTTATTAAAAAAGTTATTATAAATTTTTTCATTACAAGATCATTATATAATGTATATAATTATAATGTAAATCGTGATTTTGCTTAAAATATGACATAAATATGGCTTTAAAAACATTATTAAACTATTCACCAAATTTTAATCCTAAAAAAAGAATCTCCAAAAAAATCAAATTTATTATTTTTCATTATACGGGAATGAAGAGCGAATCAGCGTCAATTAATAGACTTACGAAAATACAATCTGAGGTTAGCTGTCATTATTTAATTAAAAATGATGGAGATATAATTACTCTAGTACCAGATTTATATGAGGCTTGGCATGCAGGAGTGTCGTCATGGAAAAATTATAAATCTTTAAATAAAAACTCTATTGGAATTGAAATTACAAACCCTGGACATGAGCATGGCTATAAAAAGTTTTCTAAAAAACAAATTTCTTCTCTTTTAAAATTAAGCTTATTTTTAATGAAAAAATATAAGATTGGATCTAAGAATATTTTAGGACACTCCGATATAGCCCCACAAAGAAAAAAAGATCCTGGAGAAAAATTCCCGTGGGAATATTTTTCTAAAAATAAGATAGGATTATGGCATACATTAAAGCAACAGGAATTGATAAAAGATAGAGGACTTAAAACTAGCAAAATAGAAAAAGAATTTTTTTTCAATAATTTATTTAAAATTGGATATTCAAAAAAAATCTCAAAAAATCAAAATAAAAATAGCTATTTAAGGGATGTAACTAAAGCTTTTCAAAGAAGGTTTAGACAAGAGTTAATTGATGGTAAAATTGATAGAGAATGCTTGTTTATCTACAAAAATCTTATCAAGAGATATAATTAAATTTTTCTTGAAGTTCTATAGTTTAGTAATAAATTAGACTTGCTAGATAAACGACTTATCGCTTTAATTTTTTTAAAGAGGAAAGTCCGGGCTCCACAAAGACACAGTGCCAGATAATACCTGGCGGGGGAAACCCTAGGGATAGTGCCACAGAAAATATACCGCCATAACATGGCAAGGGTGAAAAGGTGTGGTAAGAGCGCACCGGTTCTATTGGTAACAATGAACGCTGGAAAACCCCACTAGGAGCAAGACTAAGTAGAGATGACATTGTTACGAAACTAAAAGCCGTCTTTGGCTAGTCATCAGGGTTAGTTGCTTGAGCTTAAGAGTGATCTTAAGCCTAGAGAAATGATAGGTTTAAATGACAGAACCCGGCTTATAGTTTGTCTAGCAAACTTATCCACAGTTCAATTTTAATTAAATTTAGATGTTCACCTTTTGATTCATAATTGAATCATTTATGTTCTTATTTTTAATCCTAGAATTGTATTGAGTTAAAACTAAAAATTGATTTTAGACTTAATGTAGATACATAAAAGTTATCCACAATTATCAACAAATAGGCCTAAAACGAACATATTGACTCTATAGTTAAAAACCCATATTGTCCCATATATTCCCAAATATGGAATTTATGAAATATAAAAAATATGTTTTTATCTACTTACGAAAACAAAATAGACAAAAAAGGAAGAGTATCTGTGCCTGCTAGTTTTAGATCTCACCTTTCTAACTTAGGATACAACGGTGTTATCTGTTATCCCTCATTTAATAATCAGTCTATTGAAGTTTGCTCACAGTATAGAATTGAAGAACTTTCAAAGAGTATTGACTCACTAAGTCCATTTGAAGAAAAAAGAGACTATTTTGCAACATCCATATTATCTGAAAGTATGAATTTACAATTTGATAGTGAAGGTAGAATCTCACTTTCAACAAAATTATTAAAGCATGCAAAAATAAAAAGCAGCATGTTGTTTGTTGGTCAAGGTCAAACATTTCAAATATGGGAACCAGCAACATTTGAAAAATTTAAGATCAATGCAAGAAAAAAAGCAAATATAAATCGTGCGAGTCTTAAATGGGAAAAACATTTTAATAACAATGAGGGGAAATAAAAATGACAATTAACTTTAAATCACCAGAAATAAAAGAATTACAACCAAGATTATTAGTTGTAGGAGTTGGCGGAGCCGGTGGAAATGCACTTAATGAAATGATTGATAATGGGTTACAAGGAGTAGAGTTTATTGCTGTAAATACAGATGCACAAGATTTAAAGTTAAGTAAAGCTAAAGCAAGAATTCAAATTGGCCTAAGTTTAACAAAAGGATTGGGTGCAGGAGCTAAGCATGACATTGGTCAAGCCGCTGCAGACGAATCTTTAAATGAAATTGTAAATACACTTCAGGGTGCAAACATGGTATTTATTACCGCTGGTATGGGTGGTGGAACTGGAACAGGTGCTGCACACGTTATTGCAAGAGCTGCAAAAGAATTAAATATTTTAACAGTAGGCGTTGTAACACTTCCTTTTTTATATGAAGGACCCTCAAGAATGAGAAGGGCCCAACAAGGTCTAGAAGAATTAAGAAAACATGTAGACACAATTATTGTGATTCCAAATCAAAATCTATTTAAGATTGCAAATGAACAAACTACATTTGAAGAGTCTTTTAACCTTTCAAATAATGTTTTAATGCAAGGTGTACAAAGTGTAACTGATCTAATGGTTAGACCAGGTATAGTTAATTTAGATTTTGCTGATGTTGAAACAGTAATGGCGTCAATGGGCAAAGCAATGATGGGGACAGGTGAGGCTGAAGGAGAAGGTAGGGCAGCAAAAGCGACAGATATGGCAATTAGTAATCCATTAATTGATGACTACACATTAAAGGGTGCGAAAGGATTATTAGTAAATATTACTGGTGGTAAGGATCTTAAGCTTTTCGAAGTTGATGAAGTTGTGAACAAAATAAGAGCTGAAGTAGATCCAGAAGCCGAAGTTATTATTGGAGCTATTACTTCCGCAGAACTTGATGGAAAAATTAGAGTCTCAATTGTTGCTACAGCATTAGATGGACAACAACCAGAAAGTAAATCAGTAATTAATATGGTCCACAGAATACAGAATAGAAACCCTGGTTATTCAGACTTTAATAATAATGGCTCAGCTCAATCATTTAATTTTTCATCTACAACGACTAATCCTATTTCGCATGGAGCAAATGCATTAAAATTGGAGAATGAAATTGTTAATGAAGCAGCTACAGTCAGCTCATCATCAGAAATGTTAAGTGAACAGATTATTACTAATCAAGAAATTGAGAGCATTATTGAAGATGATCAATCCTTTTCTGAGGAAGTGCTAGACACCAATAATGAAACTGAGGAAAACAATTCTAAAGAAAAAGATCACATTTCCAATGGACTTGAAAACTTTGGTGTTGAAGGTGAAAGTGCACCAGATTTATTTAACTCAGATAATGACACAACGGAAACAGAGGGCTTATTATCAACCGAGATTGATGAAAATTCTTATGAAAACGATGATTTAGAGATACCAGCATTTTTAAGAAGACAAAAAAATTAATGGTCTTTAAGAAAATAAATGATAGCCACCATAATACCAGATATGAGAAGTCACTATCCGGTATTGCTAAGTGAAATAATTAGCATTATTACCCCTCAATATGGTGGCACATTCATTGACTGCACATTTGGTCAAGGAGGATACACAAATAAAATTCTAAACTTTGAAAAAACAAAAGTTATTGCTTTAGATAGGGATTTAGAAAGTTTAAGAAAAGCTGAGGAAATTGTGGTACTATTAATTTAATTAATTATAATTTTGAGTTAATAGAAAATTCTATAAAACTTTCAAATAAAGAAACAATCTGGGAATCTGAAAAAAAATGTCCATTTAGATCTAAAATTTCTGGTTCAAGGGTTGTGACAATTGGAGATGATTACTACTTATCAACTGGGATTTTTAGAGGACCAGTATTTTCAGGCATAATACCTGAAAACTTTTCCCAAAGAATGGATAGCTCTTTTGGAAAAATTATTAAAATAAATAAAAAAAAAGAAGCTTCGATATATGCTCTAGGTTTTAGAAATCCACAGGGACTTTTTAAAATAAATAATTCTGAAATAATTTTTGGAACTGATCATAGTTCAAATGGAGGAGATAGAATAAATTTAATAAATAAAAATAATAATTATGCTTGGCCTTGCATATCTTATGGTAAATTATACAGAGCCTACTCAAAAAACTGGCAAGAGGATGTTAAAAAAGGTGTTTATCCAGTCATAAAAAAAATCAATAAAGATGTTATTTATCCAACCCTAAAAGAGTTAGAAGATTATTGTGATGAAAATAATATATACACAGATCCTATCTATGCATTTTCAAGGGGTAAAGTGGGTATTTCTCAGGGGATACACTATGATAATAACTATTTTAAAGAATTTAAAGACAATATAATTGTAGCTACTTTAGCAGGTAGAAGTTTATTTAGATTTATCCTGAATGACAAAAAAGATAGGATTATCTCATCCGAGCAAATATATATAGGAAATAGAATAAGAGATTTGGAAGTAACTAATGATGGAAAATTGGTAGCTTTGACTGATAATGGTTTTTTAATATATATAGAAGATAATAATAAAAAGCTTTCCGATTGGAGAGCTAAGTAATTTATCTAAAAAATAGGACATAAAGATAAAAAGAAGTTAAATATCTTAATTTTCATAGCTAGAATATAGCATGCTAGTATTTTTAGAAGAATTAAAAACTGGTGGGACTGGTTGGTTACGCTCCAACTACCCCTGCAATGTCAATGCAGTACTCTACTATTGAGCTACAGTCCCTTTTGAATTTTAACTTTCTAAAAAACTTTTTAGTTGTTTGGATCTGCTTGGGTGTTTTAATTTTCTTAAAGCTTTTGCTTCTATCTGTCTAATTCGTTCTCTAGTTACAGAAAATTGTAAACCTACCTCTTCAAGAGTATGGTCGGTATTCATTCCAACTCCAAACCTCATCCTTAGCACTCTTTCTTCTCTTGGAGTTAAAGTTGATAAAATTTTAGTAGTAGCTTCACTCAAGTTTGACTTAATAGCTTGCTCTAAAGGTGCTAAAGCTTTTGTATCTTCAATAAAATCACCCAAGCTACTATCCTCTTCATCGCCTACTGGTTTCTCAAGAGAAACTGGTTCTTTTGAAATTTTTAGGACCTTTCTAACTTTATCCAAGGGCATTCTTAATTTTTGGGCCAATTCTTCAGGGGTAGCTTCTCTGCCAAACTCACTTAAAATTAACCTTTGAGTTCTAACAATTTTATTAATTGTCTCAATCATATGAACTGGAATTCTTATTGTTCTTGCCTGGTCTGCAATAGATCTTGTGATAGCTTGTCTTATCCACCATGTAGCATATGTTGAAAATTTGTATCCTCGTCTATACTCAAATTTATCAACAGCTTTCATAAGACCAATATTTCCTTCTTGAATAAGATCTAGAAACTGAAGTCCTCTATTAGTATATTTTTTAGCAATTGAGATTACTAATCTTAAGTTAGCTTCAACCATTTCTTTTTTTGCAATTCTAGATTCTTTTTCACCTTTTTGAACTCTACTAACCAATTTTTTATAATCTGTAACTGAAACTCCTAGTTTATGACTAATTTCAATTAATCTTTCTCTTATGTTTTTAAATTCATCTTTATTTTTGGAAAAAAACTTTTTCCACATAGGATTAGTGTCAAGAAACTTTTTAAGATTTGGATTAATTTCATTACCTACATAAAACTTAATAAATTCATTTCTTGGAATTTTTTGATCCATTGCTAATCTTAAAAGATTTCCTTCTAATGAAACAATTTTTTTATTTTCAACATAATGTTTTTGAACTAGATCTTCTAATACGGATGGAGATAACTGAAGTGATTTAATATTTTCTAAAATATCATTTATAATTTTTTCACACCCTTTTTCCTTAGCAGCTGAAAAAATTACAGAGTTTAAAATACAATTTAATTTTTCGTTTTGGTATTTAATTAATTTTGTATATTCTTTAGTTAGAGTATTAACAGTTTTTAAAACCTTGGGTTTAATTTCAGTTTCCATTGCAGCAAGAGTGGGATTAAACTCATCATCATCATTACTTTCTTCATTTTTATCTGTCTCTCCTGAATTTCTTTGCTTAGCACTTGGACCTGTATTTTCGTCCTCCATATAATTTGTATCAATATCAATAATTTCTCTAACCAAGATTTCATCTTTTTGAAGTTTTTCATCCCACTCTACAAATTGTAGAGCTGTAATAGGACTTTGTGCTAACGCTATGAGCATCACATCTTTTCCTGCCTCAATTCTTTTAGCAATTGCAATTTCACCTTCTCGAGATAAGAGCTCAACTCCGCCCATCTCTCTTAAATACATTCTTATAGGGTCATCACTTTTTTCAATAGTTTTGCCCTCTTCTTTTGATGAGTTTTCTTTTTTTCTTAAAATTTTGAAATCAGATTTTTTTTCTACTAGTGCCACATTCTCATCAAGAATGTGCATGAAAGCTTGTTCTAAATTTTCGTCTGAAAGATTTCTTTTACCTAATGATTTATTTAACTCATCAAAAGTGATAAATCCTCTATGGGTTCCACGACCCATAAGTCTAGCAAATGATTTTGTAATTATTCTTTCCACAATAGTATATTTGAGATGACTTATATAAGCGCAATTTGAGAAAAATCCACGTATTTTTTGAAGTATTTAATTGATGTTTTTTTGTTTTTTTAGCTCTCTTATTTCATTGAAAGTGCTTTCGCTTAAATCTTTAGAGAATTTTGATTCAAGCTCCTCAATTCTGAACTCTAAATCGTAGTTTTTAAGGTCTCTAGAGACTTCTTCTAATAATTCAAACATTTTATTCTGATCATTTTGGTGGCTATTTAAGATGTGTTTAATGGAAGCAAATTTAAAGATCTTTTCAGTTAATTGAGGATCGATAGGAATTTGATCTAAGGTAAGTTTTTCTCCACTCTTTAGTTTAGTTATCAAAGTTTCAAGAATTAATTTATTTTCTTCACTAAATAGATTTATATTTTCAATCATGTGAATATTTTCTTGAAATAAATCTAAATTATTCATTATTAAATAAAGCAATGAAAACTCTTTAAGCTCAACTCCACTTAGTAACTTGCTCTCATTAAAGTGTTTCTGCGTAGATTGTAGTGATTTAATTTTTTTAGTATAAAATTGTTTTTTTCCTACATTGCTATGTGGAGTTAAAGATGAAATTTTCTCCAAGAAAAACTCTAGTACATATTTTTTTATAAAATTATCCTTTATGGTTGCCGCAATAGCTCTTAATTTTTTTTCAAAAATAGCCATTGATGAAGGATTGTTATCAGTTTGCTGTTTATAATGGTTAAATATAAACTGATGAATTGAAATTTTTGCTTGTTTAGTAAAGTCTATAAAGTTTGCTTTACCATTTTTATTTGCATAACTGTCTGGATCTTCTCCGTCTGGTAAAAAAAGAAATGAAATTTGTTTTTCTGGTTGTAGTTCTTTAATTGAATTTTCTGCTGCTCTAAGCGCCGCTTTGTATCCACTCTCATCACCATCAAAACAGATAATTATATCTTCAAAGAATTGGTTGAGCATTAAAATTTGCCTATCCGTTAAGGAGGTTCCAAGATTTGCTACAACATTTTCAATTCCATTTTTACTTAAACCAACTACATCCATATATCCTTCAACTAAATATACATGATCTATTTTATTTGATAATCTTCTAGCTAAGTCCAGATTATATAAATTAGAACCTTTTTTAAAAAAAGGTGTTTCAGGAGAATTGATATATTTTGCTGAATAACTATTTTCTTGGATAGTTCTTCCTCCCAATCCAATAGGTTGGCCTGAAATATTATTAATTGGAAATATTATTCTATCTCGAAATCTTTCAACGTATTTATTTTTTTTTTCATCTAAATAAAAAAGACCACTTTCAACTAAAACTTTCTCGCTAAATTCATCTTTTAATTTTTCATAAAAATTAGAGTTTCTTTCAACAAATCCAATCTTAAAATTTTTTACTTCAAGCTTACTAAGGTTCCTTTTCTTTAAATAGTCTCTCGCAATAGTTAAACTTTCATTTTTTAAAATTTCATCATGATAAAATTGAACATATTGATTATAGATTGAGCAATACTCTTGCCAATTTTTTTCACGCTCTTCATCTTGCTTTGAGAATGTATAAGGTCTCATACCTGCAAGATTTGCTAATGACTTTACCGCTTCTCCAAATTTCAAATTTTGAGTTTTCATTACAAAATCAAAAATATTCCCATGTTCTGATGTTGCAAAACAATGATAAAATTCTTTTTCATCATTAACTGTAAACGAAGGTGTTTTTTCAGTTTTAAAGGGTGATAAACCTACAAATTCTTTGCCTCTTTTTTTTAGACTGACAGACTTTGATACAACTGTCGAAACCTTTAAGTGAGTTTTAATTTCGTCTAAATACTCTTTTGGGTATTTCATTATTTATTCAATAGTTCTTTGAGTAAGGGTCCGGCTTTAGCAAAATCTAGATTGTCAGGGTATGACTTTTTCAATTCACCCATCACTTTACCCATGTCTTTAATTGATGCGGCACCCAATTTACTTATTGTATCAACGCATATCTTTTTAGTTTCTTCATCGTTTAACTGCTGTGGTAAAAAACTAGATAAAAGATCAAATTCATTTTGTTCAACTTCTAGCAAATCCATCCTGTCATTTTTTTTATAGATATCTATTGATTCGGTTCTTTGCTTAATCATCTTCTTTAAAAGTTTTTTAATGTCCTCATCGTCTGTTTCTTTTATGTCGGAGCCAGATCTATTGATAATATCAATATCTTTTATTCCAGATAAAATTAACCTGTAGGTTGAGATTTCAACCTTATTTTTTGATTTTAGAGAATTTTTATACTTAGTTTCAATTTTTTCTTTCAATGTCATAATATTTTTCAATGTACTTCAAAGGTAAAATTCTTCAAAAGAAAAATTGTATTTTTACAATTTTATAATACATCTCTGTTGCGATAATTAAGGTTTTATTGTATTAACCTTTAACTCATGAGTTGTAATTGATCAAAAAAGCAAAAAAAATTAGCTCTAACAAAATCTCACAGATTCACACAGGCGTTTTAGTTCTTGAAAATAAAACTATCTTTAAAGGAGTTGGTATTGGCTATCAAGGAACTGCTACAGGTGAAGTGTGTTTCAATACTTCTCTAACCGGATATCAAGAAATTATTTCAGATCCCTCTTATGCTGGGCAAATTATCAATTTTACCTTTCCACACATTGGTAACGTTGGAACTAATAAAGAAGATTTAGAGTCTGATAAAGTTTGGACCAAAGGGGTAATTTTTAACTCTGAGATAACAAGTCCTTCTAACTATAGATCTTTAGTTAATTTAGACATGTGGTTAAAAAAAAATAAAATTGTTGGAATCACTGGTTTGGATACAAGAAGTTTAACTAATTACATTAGAGATAAAGGAGCACCTAAGGGTACCATTTCTTTTTCTAATAAAGGTAGTTTCAATATTAGTAAATTAGCAAATATTACAACAAAATGGAGTGGGCTAAATAATTTAGATTTAGCAGCACAAGTGACTACTAAAAAAAATTATCTTTGGTCAGGTTTTAAAACTTGGAGAAAAGAAACTGGTTACCTAAAAAGTAAAAAAAATTCATTACATGTTGTTGCAATTGACTATGGAATTAAAAAAAATATCCTAAGATATTTCTCAGATCTTAATTGTAAAGTAACAGTGGTTTCATGCAAAACGTGTGCAAAAGACATCCTTAAATTAAAGCCAAATGGGATCTTTTTATCAAATGGCCCTGGTGACCCTGCTGCAACTGGAAAATATGCAATTGATATCATTAAAGAATTAATCAAAAATAATTTACCTATTTTTGGTATTTGTCTTGGTCATCAAATTCTTGCCTTAGCGCTTGGTGCAAAAACTAAAAAAATGAAACTAGGTCATAGAGGTGCTAATCATCCAGTTAAAAACTTAATTAAAGATAATGTTGAAATTACCAGTCAAAATCATGGCTTTGAAATTGTAAGAGCAACATTACCAAAGAATATTGAAGTAACTCATAAGTCTTTATTTGATAATTGCATTGAAGGAATTAGATTAAAAAATAAACCTATTTTTTCTGTTCAATATCACCCTGAATCAAATCCAGGGCCGCAAGATAGTGTTTACTTATTTGAAGAATTTATTAACAACATAAAAAAAAATGCCAAAAAGAAAAGATCTTAAAACTATACTAATCGTGGGTGCTGGACCAATTATCATAGGTCAAGCATGTGAGTTTGACTACTCAGGTACACAAGCCTGTAAGGCCCTTAAAGATGAGGGTTATAAAGTTATTTTAATTAACTCTAATCCAGCAACTATAATGACAGACCCTGGTGTTGCAGATAAAACTTATATCGAACCTATAACTTTAGAGGTATTAGAAAAAATTATAAAAAAAGAAAAACCAGATGCAATTTTACCAACAATGGGTGGACAAACTGCTTTAAATTTAGCAATGGAAGCAGAGAAAAAAGGAATTCTTGAAAAATACAAGATTGAATTAATTGGAGCGAATTCTAAGGCAATCTCTAATGCAGAGGACAGAAAAAAATTCAGAAAAAATATGTTAGATATTGGTTTGGACTTACCAAAATCTAAGGTGGTAAATCATATTAGAGATGCAGCAAAAGCTTTAAAACAAATTGGATTACCTGCAATAATTAGACCTGCTTTTACTTTAGGAGGGTTAGGCGGAGGAATTGCTAAAACTGAAAAAGAATATCTAAAAATAGTTAAAGATGGTTTACACGAATCCCCTGTTAGCCAGATTTTAATTGAAGAATGCCTTGAAGGTTGGAAAGAATTTGAAATGGAAGTTGTTAGAGACAAAAAAGACAACTGTATTATTATTTGTTCTATTGAAAACATTGACCCAATGGGAATTCACACTGGTGATTCAATTACAGTTGCACCCGCCCTAACACTTACAGATAAAGAATATCAAGTTATGAGAAATGCCTCAATTGCTTGTCTTAGAAAAATTGGAGTAGAAACAGGTGGGTCAAATGTACAATTTGCGATCAATCCTAAGGATGGCAGAATGGTTATCATTGAAATGAACCCAAGAGTTTCTAGGTCTTCAGCTCTTGCGTCTAAAGCAACAGGGTTTCCAATTGCAAAAGTTGCAGCAAAACTAGCTGTTGGTTACACGCTTGATGAATTAAAGAATGAAATTACTAAAACAACACCTGCTTCTTTTGAGCCAAGCATTGATTATGTGGTAACAAAAATACCAAGGTTTACCTTTGAAAAATTCTCTACTTCTGAGGCAATTCTTGGAACTTCAATGAAGTCAGTTGGTGAAGCAATGGCAATTGGTAGAAACTTTAAAGAATCCTTGCAAAAAGCATTAGTTTCTCTTGAAATTGGTTTTTCAGGCTTAGATCGAATTTTTTCACTTAACAAAAAAGAAATAGAAAAAGAATTGAAAAAAAATATTCCAAACAGAATATTGTTAGCTGCTGAAGCGTTTAGGAAAAAGATAAACATTAAAAGAATTCACCAACTTTGTAAAATAGACCCTTGGTTCTTAGAACAAATAAAAGAAATTGTTGATGAGGAAAATAAAATACAAAAAAAAGGTCTCCCTAAAGACTACAATGAATTTAATAGAATTAAATCAATAGGTTTTTCTGATAAAAAATTATCTGAAATTACTAAAATTTCTGAAAACCTTGTTAGAAAAAAAAGAACTGCTTTAAAAGTATTGCCAGTTTACAAAAAAGTAGACACCTGTGCTGCTGAATTTAAATCTTTCACACCTTATATGTACTCAACATACCAAAGAAATTATGCTTTAAATTCAGAGTGTGAAGCAGAACCTTCTTCAAGAAAAAAAATTATAATTTTAGGGGGTGGACCAAATCGTATAGGCCAAGGAATTGAGTTTGACTATTGTTGTTGCCAAGCAAGTTACGCTCTTAAAGATAGTGGTTTTGAAACTATAATGATTAATTGTAATCCTGAGACGGTTTCAACAGACTACGATACAAGTGATAGACTTTATTTTGAACCTCTTAAAGAAGAGTATGTTTATAATATTATCAAAAAAGAACAGCAAAAAGGAAACCTTGTGGGGATTATTGCTCAGTTTGGTGGACAAACTCCTATAAGACTTGCTAAATTTTTACATGATAACAAGCTTCCAATTCTTGGAACGCAGTACACCTCTATAGATTTAGCTGAGGACAGAGATAGATTTCGAAAATTACTTGATAGATTAAAATTAAAACAAGCAGAGAGTGGTATTGCCAAAACTTACAAGCAAGCCATTCAAATTGCTGAAAAAATTGGACTACCTTTAATGGTTAGACCTTCTTATGTCTTGGGTGGAAGAGCAATGGAAATTGTTCATGAAAAAAGCCAATTAAAAAACTTTGTAGAAGAAGCATTTAAAGCTGCAGAGGATAATCCAATATTAATAGATAAGTTTATTAGCCACGCTATGGAGGTAGATGTTGATGCTATATCTGATGGAAAAGAAGTATTTGTTGCAGGTATCATGCAGCACATTGAGGAAGCAGGTATTCACTCTGGGGATTCTGCATGTTCTTTACCTCCTATATCAATTAAACCAAAGCTGATAACCGAAATAGAAGTTCAAACAAAAAAATTGGCTTTAGCTTTAAATGTTAAAGGTTTTATGAATATTCAATTTGCCATTAAGAATGATGAAATTTATGTAATCGAAGTAAATCCAAGAGCAAGCCGAACAGTTCCTTTTGTATCTAAAGCCAAAGGATTACCTCTTGCAAAAATTGCCTCAAGAGTAATGACTGGTGAAAAATTATCTAAATTTAATTTAAAGGGTAAAAATAAAAACTTGTTTGCGGTTAAAGAGGCTGTATTTCCTTTTAATAAATTTCCAAATAGTGACTTATTATTGGGGCCTGAGATGAAATCAACAGGAGAAGTTATGGGATTTGATAAGGACTTTGGTATGGCTTATGCAAAAAGCCAAATTGCAGCTTCAAACTCATTACCAACAAAAGGTCTAGCATTTATCTCTCTCAAAGATGGTCATAAAGATGAAGGTGTAGATCTAGCAAAACAATTAATAAAATTAAATTTTACTTTATGTGCTACGGGTGGAACCGCAGACTACATTCGTAAACATGGAATAAAATGTAAAACAATAAATAAAGTTAGTGGAGGATCACCTCATATTGTTGATGTACTAAATTCTAAAAAAATTGCCTTAGTTATTAATACGGGTGGCGGAAATAGTGAGCATCGCCTTCATGATGCAATGGCTTTAAGAAGAGCAACACTAGGTAATAAAGTTCCTTACTGTACGAACATGTCTACTGCTCAAGCTTGCTTAATGGGGATTAGATCTTTAAAAACAAAAGAGATTACAGTAACTGCACTTCAAGATATTTAATGTGAAGACAAGCCAGTATTCGCAATACTAAAAATCATATCTTCGTAACTCATATCAAGGTTTAGTACACACGATCTATAAAAATATCCTTTTCGAAGACCTGGCATTAAATTTGCTTCTATAAAATGAGGAACACCCAAGTGATCCATTTTGATGTCTATTCTACCTAAAGATTTTCCACCTAAAGCTTTGAATGAATCCTTTGCTAATTTAGAAAGTTTGTCAAAAACTACAATATCAGAAACAAGAATTACACTCTCTTCATCATTTTTTTTGACATTAAAATCAAGAATACAATGACCATCCACATTTTCTTTTACAATAATTTCTATTGGCATAGCTCTTAAGGTTCCATCAATACTATCTTCAAAAATGCCAACACTATATTCTTTTCCTGCCAAATATGTTTCGGCTAAAGAAGGTGAGTTTTGCTTTATTTTAATGTCTAATACTTTTGAGGTAAAATCTTCAAAATTATATACAATTGAATTTTTGTCGACACCTCTGCTGTCTCCACCAGTTACTGGTTTTATAAAAAGGGGAAATTTTATTGGTATTGAAGATTCTTTTAAATATTCACCAGGATTAGTAATGAAAAAATCTGCAGTTCTAATATCATTTTTTTGCATAATCTTCTTTGCTTTATTTTTATCACTTTCATTATCAAGAGCTGCTTTACTTGATGCAATATATGGAATTTCAAACATTTCTAAATAATCATTTAGCCAAATATTTCTATTATTAAAAAAGAAGTACTTAACACCAGAGAATACTAAATCGGGTTTTCTTTTAACTAACGCTTCGAGATCTTCTTCAGAATTAATTTCAGTGATTGAAACATTTTTATATCGTTTAGATAAAATCCTTAGAACATTTTTTTCTTCTATGATGATACCAACGTTATCTTGATGCGAATTTACCTCTCCAAAGTTAGGGACTACAACTATTTCTATCGACTTATTAATTTTAATTGGAATGATATTAATTTTTTTTAAAGGTAAAATATTACCTATTTCTGTAATTCTTTGTTTAGCTATATCTTTTATAATCATAATAAATCCAATACATAACCCACGCAAAAAAGCATGAATGATGAACTCTTCTAATAAAGTTGTTTTCTAAAAAATTATTGCCTAAGTAATGAAGTGTAAAATTATCTGGCAGTATCTAAAAGACTGAGTGTACGCCCTATCGGTGTTGATAGATACAAGTCTCTAAAAATTTAATACTACTTAACTTTCCAGTCCGTGGGAAAAGAAACGTAATTAACTTGTAAACAACGTCTTTCTTTGACGATCTCCTTCTTTTCCATTCCATGCCAAGTATTTGGCCCACTAGTAAAGAAGTAACCATAGTTATTTTTATAT
The DNA here is from genome assembly GCA_905612465.1 of uncultured Candidatus Pelagibacter sp. GTDB lineage: Bacteria > Pseudomonadota > Alphaproteobacteria > Pelagibacterales > Pelagibacteraceae > Pelagibacter. The sequence goes on along the minus strand of CAJQSC010000010.1, from coordinate 1,700 downwards.
GGAACAGTTTTAACTTTTTCTAACTTTTCATTGTAAAAATCAGTACCTAGTGCCTCAGATTCATTAAATTCATTAACAAATAACAGGCACGAGACTAGTTTTTCTTTAATGTCACAATGTGGTTTGAGCCAAAATCCTTTTCGATCACAAATTACTTCTACTCTTACATAAGAATTAGATAGATCTCTATTTATAAGACTTGAAATCTTGGAGTATGTTTTTTTTGATTGAAGTTCATTGATTAGTTTTGTTAATGCTGGAAACTTCTTGCTATTTTCTTTTGTAATAAAGCATCTAAATTTTACTGCTTTACCACCACTCGTAATTCCTTCTCTAAACTCTGGTGCACCACCATCAATAGCTCTTGTTCCATCATATTCTAAATCGTGTTGATTTAAATCAGGTATGTCAGCGCTTATAATTTCATTAATTGTATCATTTGATAATGGTTCATTTAACTCCCAATGTTTAAAAGGATCATTGTGTTCCTTAGAATTGTTTAAAATTGAATTAAGAAAAGTCATGTTGTTTTATTTTTTCTTTTATTTGGTTCGCTATTTTATTAGTTTCGTTTAGTTTTAAATAGGTCCAGCTTTCGACAGAATTATTTAATTCTTTTATTATATTTAAAGATTCAAATAAATTAAAAAAGCTTTTAAATCTTTGATTGTTTTTAATTGCTGGCATTTGAGCTACATAAATTGGCTTTCCAGTAATTGCAGCTTCTGAAATCATTGAAGTAGAATCGCAAGTAACAATAATATGATCTGAAATTTTTAATGAAGAAAGATAAGCTTTTTTATCAACATTAGGTATTATGATCTGATCTTTATCAAAATAATTCTTAGCTTTTTCAATTATATTTTGGGGAGTTCTCATAGAAGGGACAACTATTAATTGATAGTTATTCTTTAAAAAATTTTTTTCAATTTTTGAAAAAATACCCTCTATGACTTGATTATTATAATCATAATATCTAGTAGGCCCTCCTAGTACTAGGGTAACAATTTTCTTTTCAGTGCTAATTCTGGATTTTAAATAATCTTCATTTTCATCTAATTCACTATTGGTTAAATAATGTACTGCTCCCTTGCTTGTTAATACATTGCTAGCTTTTAAACCATCATGTTCAGGTGCAACTACAAAGTCAAAATTATCTAATAATACTTTAGGTTCTTGAATGTGAATATTTATGATTTTATTCTTAAGCTTTTTTTTTAAATAAATTGATGGAATTACACTTTTTCTTCCACAAGAAATAACAATATCAAACTCGCTATTAATTTTATTTTTAAAAACAAAATCTTGAACAGGTGTTATTTTTGGTGGAAATAATTTCCAAAAATTATTAAGTTCAATCTTCTCGTGTATAAAATCTAAATCAAGAGCTTTAGCTAGACCTTCAACCTGGCTAATCATGCCATGCATGCCCTCAGTCAATAATAACCCTTTTAATTTTGTCATTTATCCTTATATAACTTTTGTATGAGTCAAAATCCAACAAAACACACAAAAGTGTTAATAATAGGTTCTGGTCCAGCTGGTTATACAGCAGCAGTTTATGCTGCTCGAGCAATGTTAGACCCAATTCTAGTTTATGGAGTTCAACCTGGTGGGCAATTAACTACTACAACAGATGTAGAAAATTACCCAGGATTTTCAGATGTAATTCAAGGTCCCTGGTTAATGGATGAAATGAG
>CAJQSC010000009.1 GCA_905612465.1 uncultured Candidatus Pelagibacter sp. | reverse complement strand
ATGTAATTAATCGACATTACCCTAATATAAAAAATTCAAAAAATCAGGCATTAGATTTATTAAAAACATTAATTGATGTTCAAATTAACTTGGTAGTAAATTGGATGCGTACTGGTTTTATTCATGGAGTTATGAATACGGATAATATGTCTATATCAGGAGAGACTATTGATTATGGGCCATGTGCCTTTATGGATGAATATAATCCAGAGACAGTTTTTAGTTCAATAGATCAACAAGGAAGATATTCGTTTTTAAATCAACCAAAAATTATAAAATGGAATATAGCAAGATTTGCTGAATGTATAATTCCATTTATAGATAATGATAAAGATAAAGCTATTGAGATGGCAACGGAAGCTATAAACACCTTTGATGAAATTTATCAAAACAAGTGGCTAAATATGATGCGAGATAAATTAGGTTTATTTGGAGAGAATATAAATGATCAGATTTTAATAATGGATTTATTAACTTGGATGCACAAAAATAAGGCTGATTATACCAATACCTTTTGCTTTTTAATGAATGAAAAATTTTCTTTTAATGAAAAATATAATAATGAAGATTTTATTATTTGGAAAAAAAGATGGGGCGACCGTTTAAAATTAAATAATAATACTGAAGAAAAGTATTTAAAATTAATGCACACTACAAATCCATTGGTAATTCCAAGAAATCACATGGTTGAAGAAGCTTTAGCAGCAGCAAATAATGGTGATATTGAACCAGTACATAATATATTAAAAGTTTTAGAAAAACCGTATACAGATCAAGAAAATATTTCAATTTTTCAAAATCCCAATCCACACGGAAATGAAGATTATAAAACTTTTTGTGGTACTTAATTATTTATAAGACGTAAGGTTCTGGTCTTGCATTATTCTCTAACACTCTTTCAACAGAAAAATCACTAATATCAATACTTTGATATGATCCAGTTGTAATTAGTTCAGTTAGAGCTCTTCCAATACCAGGTGCTTGCATTAAACCTCTACCTGTAAATCCTGATGCCATATAAACATTGTCATATTTTGGATGCTTACCAACAACGGCATTATTATCTAATTTATTGCAATCATAGTAACCAGCCCAACCACCAGTTAGTTTTAACTCTTCAAACGCTGGTATTCTTTGTGCTAATGCTGGCCATACTAATTCTTCAAAATCATTCCAAGCAGGTTCTAAATCAGTTGCATCAAAAACTGAGTTTGGTGAACCAGCTAAATATTCATTGCCTTCCGGTCTCCAATAAACTCCTGTAGTTAAATCTCCACATAGAGGCATTTCTGGAATGTGAGTTGGGCATTTAACTCTAAAAACAGTATGTTTTTGAGGTACTACAGGAATGTCTTCCAATAATTTATTTGTCCAACAACCAGCAGCCGAAATAATAGTTTTAGCTTTAATTTCTGAAATATTTTTTACATCACCTTTAATAAATTCTGCACCAAGTTCAATTGCTTTACCTTTGAGTGCGCTATGAAACATAAATGGATCAATCCAACCTTCACTTTGGTTATCAGTAAACGTTGCGGTTTCTATACCTTCACAATTTATGTAAGAAAATGTCTTAGATAATTCTGAACCTTTAATATTTTTTGTACCTGCATCACAGGCTTTATGATTTTCTAATGCTTTATATTGTTCTTCAGCATGTTCTGGGCCAAACATCAAAAGATATCCATTTGCAACCATGCTTGCAGTTGGGTTAGGATTTTTTTTAGTTTTTAATAGATCTGGTATTTGGGAAATAAACTCTCTTGCAAACTTACCTAGTAAGATATTTTCTTTTTGAAAAAATTGCCTCCTAAAACCACCAAGAGATAATGGAAATGATGCCTCTTTATATGTTGGGTCTCTTTCAATAACTTTAACTTTTCTACCCTCTTTAGATAAAAAATAAGCTGTAGAAGCTCCTATAATTCCACCCCCAATTATTACAACATCATCCATAATTTATTTTAATTTAATAAGATTAAACTTATATTGAGCACTAGTGCAAAGGAACACCAAAGTAAATAAGGAATCATCAAATAAGAACTTAGCAAGTTGACACGTTTAAATCTGAGAATGAGAATGATTATCAAATAAATTAGAATTATTAGTATGAGCAAAGCTAAAATCATTTTGTGCAGAACAAAAAAAACTACACTCCAAGTTGTATTAAAAATTAAATGAATAAGATAAATATAAACTGTCTTCATATCTCTATTTTTTGAGTGCCAGAAACTCCAAATGGCAATTGTCATCATTAGATAAAGTGTTGTCCATACTGGTGCAAAAATCCAATCTGGTGGATTAAAAGATGGTTTAATAAGTAACGAGTACCAAGGCTCTTTAAACGTAATTGTTGCAAATCCACCTATAGCTGAAGCTGAGTAAGTAGCTAGAGTAAATAGAATAAAAGATAAAATTTTATTTTTTAGCATATTCGTATTATACATTGATTTATGAATGAAAAAAAAGTTATTTGGATAACAGGTGCAAGTAGTGGAATTGGTAAGGCTTTGGCTTTAAAATTTGCAAATGAAGGGTGGATAGTAGCAGCATCTGCAAGACGAGAAAATTTACTACAAGACTTAAATAAAGAGAATTCAAATATTCACTCTTTTCCTTTAGATGTTACTAATATTGATCAATGTAAATCTGTTTTTAAAAATATTATTGAAAAATTTAATGATGTTGAAATATCTATATTTGGAACTGGCATACACGACCCTAAATCAGAGAAGGAATTCAATCTTGATAAGATAAGAAAAATTATGGAAGTTAATTACTTTGGTACAATGAATTCGATTAACTCTGTTTACGAGTATTATAATAATAAAAAAAGTGGCCAAATATCAATCATTTCCTCTGTTGCTGGATATAGAGGTTTACCTGCAGCAGGAGCTTATTGCGCATCTAAATCTGCTTTAACAAGTTTTGCGGAAAGCCTTCATTTTGAAATGAAAAGAAAAAATGTAAGAGTTTCTCTAGTAAGTCCTGGCTTTATTAAAACTCCAATGACAGATCAAAATGATTTTCCAATGCCAATGATAAAGCCACCAGAATTTGCTGCAGAACAAATTTATATAGGTTTAATTAAGAAAAAAGGATTTGAAATCCATTTCCCCAAAGCTTTTACTTATCTTTTGAAATTTTTAAGTATGTTGCCTAGCAGTATTTATTTTAAAATTGTTGAAAAAGGGATGAAAAAAATAGATTACTAATCTTTAACAAACATCACTGTAAGTTCAGCAACTTTTATTCCAAACTTAGTCATTGTAGCTCTATTAATTGCTACCTTTTCATCTTGCATAAAAATCCAATCATCAAAAGTGATTTTCATTTCTTTACCTTTAACGGGTACTAATAAAACATATTCAAATTTAAAAGCGGGACCATATGAATAGCCTTTAGCCTTACCAACAACATCTCCAGCTGTACCTTCATAATTATGTTCATCTAATTTATCAATTGTCCACTGTCTTTCTTGAATTTCACCATCATTCCAATTAAATTTTTCATTTAAAATTAATTGTTTACCGTCCCACACACCATTTAAATCAGCTGAAAATTGTCTAGTTACTTTTCCAGATCTATTTTGCAAAATCCCCCAGGCTTTAACATTTCCAGATAAATACTCTTCTATAATTAATCTTGGTTTTTGATCTTTAAAGTCTGTTGGTTTCATATTATTTCCTGTGCAATTAGTTAATAAAATTAATGATATTAAAGCAAATATAATTTTCATATGTCTATTTATTATATAAAGAGAATTGAATCAAATCTATATTTCTTGATTTGAAACCAGCCTCACAATATGAAAGGTAAAATTGCCACATCTTTTTAAAAGTTAAGTCAAAACCCTGATCTTTAATTGTATCCCATTTTTTATTGAACTCTTCCCTCCAAATAATAAGCGTATCTGAGTAATGATCTGCATAAGAGTTATATTCTCCAAATTTTAAACCATTAATATCAATATGATTTTGTATTTCACTTTTGGAGGGCAAAAATCCACCTGGGAAAATATACTTTTGAATAAAGTCTTGCTTATTTTTATATCTCTCAAACAAACTATCATCAATTGTTATGGCTTGGATACCGACTGTACCTGATGGATTCAAATTTTTTTTTATTGTATTAAAGTAACTGTCTAGATAATTCTGCCCTACTGCCTCAATCATTTCTATAGATGCAATATGATCATACTTTTTCTTAAGATCTCTATAATCCTTAATTTCAATATTAACCTTTTCATTAAGTCCACATTTATGAATTCTTTCTTTAGCAAATTCAAATTGTCTTTTAGAAATAGTTATGCAATCTAATTTCACATCATAATTAGTGCCTAGATATTCAGCAAAACCACCCCAACCACAGCCAATTTCAAGAATATTACTGCCAGTAGCAGGCTTTAAAAGATCAATTAATTTTTGATATTTATTATTTTGCGCAAGGTAAAGATCTTGTTTAGAATTTTCAAATATTGCACTTGAGTAAGTTAAAGATTTATCCAACCAAAGAGAAAAAAAATCATTACCAAGGTCGTAATGTTTTGCAATATTTTCCTTACTTCTATTTTTCGTATTTTTAATAAATTTATTCTTAAAGAAATTAATTAAAGGCAAATCAAAAATACCAGAAAACTTATAAATAGTTTTTATGTTTCTGGCTGTTAACTCAATTAAATCAGAAAGATTATTTGTTGTAAAAAAATCTTTCATATAAGATTCTCCTAAACCTATGCTGCCACTTTTAATTAAATTGTAAGTAAGGCTTTCATCTTTAATTGTTAACGATACTTTTAAACTATCCTCTGGATTACCAAATTTTAAAATTTCTCCATCAATTTTAGTTATTTCGAGAAAGCCATGTTTAATATTTTTTAGTGCATTAAATACAATTGAATCTGAAATTTTATAAATTATCATTAATTTTCTAAAGTAATGTTATTTTTAATCTTAATTTTTTTACTTATAAACTTAATTCCTTTTGTCCACAATTTAAATGCCTCAAAGTGTATCGCTAAAATAATCTTAAATGTCATTAGCGGATGTTTTAAATAAGATTTGATTAAGTTAGAGTTATTTAATTCACTTTTAAAACCATCTTGTGATGCATAAAGAATTTTACCTTCTGGGTCCTGTAAATCAATAATCACTGAAATCTTATTACCTGGTTTTAGTAGTCTAAAAAAATAGATACAATTCATCGGTATAAATGGTGAAACATGAAATTTTTTTTTACACACATGTTGTATTAAATTTTGATTTTTGTTAGTTTTAAAAACATAGGTATGTTGTTCACCAAATGTATTCTTAACTTCATAAAGAATAGATATTAAATCAGAATTTTTATCATATACGTAGAATACGCTTAAAGGATTGAACACATATCCAAATATTCTAGGATAGCACAAAAGTTTAATTTGAATATCGTTACATTCAATATCATTTTTTTTTAAATGGTCTATGACCCAATTTTTGAGTGAACTTCCATCTCTAGGTCCATGGTCTTTATTAAAGAAACTAATAATATTAAATTTATCATACGAGAACAGTTTTAAAGTTTTATCTAATAGCTCTATTTCTGATAAATCTATAAGCAATGAGAACACTTTATAATTGAAGTTATGAATTTTTGGCTTGAACCTTTTATGAATTACGGTCCCAGTATAAATATATGAATGTTTAATCATTAAGCATTTTTAGCATTTCAATAGAGGACTTTATTCCATCCTCATGAAAACCATAACCAAAATAACTTCCACAAAATAAAATATTTTTTTTATTTTGAATTTTTTGAAGATTGCTTTGGTTTAATAGTGCATCTGCATCAAAATAAGGGTGAGTAAACCTGACTTTTTTGTATTTTTTGTTGGCCGGTATTTCTCTAAAGGGATTAATTGTTAAAAAAATGTTTTTATCTATTTTTAGGTTTTGTAACTGGTTTAACCAATATGTTACCGATGTTTTTTCAATATTATCTGCACTCATTGACGAATTCCAAGAACACCATGCCTTCTTATTTTTAGGCATAATACTTTCATCAAAATGAATAACAGCTGTATTTCCTCTATATTTAAAATTTTTTAATATGAGCTCTTCATCTGAAGTTGGATTATCAATTATCTTTAAAGCCTCATCAGCATGTGTTGCAATTACAACTTTGTCATAATCAAAAAACTCATTCTCTTCACCATAAAAAATTTTGGCTCCGAAATCATTTCTAACAACCTTATTTATATTATAATTTTTAAAGTGTTCTCCACTAATTTGGCTTATTATTTTATCAACATAAGTCTTACTTCTATTTGCTACCGTAAACCATTGTGGTCTATCTTTTATTTTAAACAAACCATGATTTTTAAAAAAATTTAAAAAGAATGATAAAGGCATTTGTGTAGCTTCTAAAGGTGGCATTGACCAAATTGCTGATACCATTGGAATAATATGATAATTAATAAAATAATCTGATATTTTTATTTCTTTTAAATGCTCTCCTAATGTTATTGATTTAACATCTTCTGTTTCTATTTTTTCACAGTTTTTATAAAAACTAATTATTTCAAAAAACATTTTAATAAACTTTATATTTAATAAATTTTTTTTATTTGAAAAAATTCCTCCTAGGCCTTTACCGCAATATTCCATGTCACTACCATTTACAGATACTGAAAATGACATGTCACTTTTCTCAATCTCTATTTTGTTTTCTGAAAAAAAATTAATTAAATTTGGATAGGTATTTTTATTAAACACCATAAATCCAATATCTACAGCAATTTCTTTATTGTGGTCATAAGCTACTTTTATTGTATTTGCGTGACCACCAAATTGATTTTCTTTTTCAAATAAATCAACCTTATGTTTTTTGGATAAATAATAAGCTGCACTTAATCCAGATATGCCAGCACCAACTACAGCAATTTTCATCTTAATAAATCTTTAGGCTGCTGTGTCTTCGTACTCTTCCATTGATGGACATGTACAAAATAAGTTTTTATCTCCATAAACATTATCTACCCTAGCAACTGGAGGCCAATATTTATTTGTTCTTAAAAACTCTGAAGGATAAGCGGCCTCTTCTCTTTCATACTTATGTTCCCACTTATTTGCGGTTAATTCAACGTGTGTATGTGGCGCATTCTTTAATGGATTATCAACTTTATCGTATTGACCTGATTGAATTTTATCAATTTCTTGTTTTATTTTTTGAAGTGTGGAACAAAATTTATCTATTTCACTCAAACTTTCACTTTCTGTAGGCTCAATCATCATAGTACCTGCCACTGGCCACGACATTGTTGGGGCGTGATAGCCAAAATCAATTAATCGTTTTGCAATATCTTCCTCAGTTATTCCTGTGTCACTTTTTATTGATCTAATATCAATGATACATTCATGAGCTACATTGCCAGTTTTACCCTTATATAAGATTGGAAATGAGTCTTTGAGCTTATGTGCAATATAATTTGCATTCAATATAGCTACTTGTGAAGCCTTTCTTAAGCCTTCAGAACCCATCATTTTTATATACATCCATGAAATTGATAGAATACTTGAGCTTCCCCAGGGTGCTGCAGATACGGCTCCCATACCTGTTGCTGGACCACAATCTTTTATCACTGAATGTTTTGGTAAAAACATTTCTAAATGTTTTTTACAGGCTATCGGTCCCATACCAGGTCCGCCGCCGCCATGTGGTATGCAAAATGTTTTATGTAAATTTATATGACAAACGTCGGGACCAAAATTTCCAGGTTTTGCAATTCCTACTAATGCATTTAAATTTGCTCCATCCATGTAAACTTGTCCACCATGATTATGAATTAGATCACAAATATCTGTTATTTTTTCTTCAAATACTCCATGTGTTGAAGGGTAAGTAACCATAAGTGCTGCTAAATTTTCTGAGTGTTCTTCTGCTTTGGTTTTTAAATCCTCATAGTCTACGTTTCCATGTTGATCACACTTCACAACAACAACTTTCATACCAACCATTTGAGCACTTGCTGGATTTGTGCCATGTGCAGAACTTGGAATTAAACAAACATTACGATTTGTTTCATTATTTTTCTCATGAAATTTACGTATCACCATTAAACCAGCGAACTCACCTTGCGCTCCAGCATTCGGTTGTAATGAAACACCAGAAAATCCTGTGATTGATCTTAACCAATTTTTTAAATCAGTAAACAGTTCTCTATAACCTTCCATTTGCTCTACTGGAGAAAAAGGATGTGGTTGAGAAAACTCTTTCCATGTAACTGGTATCATTTCAGAAACAGCATTAAGCTTCATGGTGCACGAGCCTAAAGCAATCATAGATTTATTTAAGGCAATATCTGAATCTTCTAATTTTTTTAAATATCTAAGCATCTCTGTTTCAGAATGGTAATTGTTAAAAACAGGATGATCTAAATAACTTGAAGTTCTTAAAAGGTTTTCAGGTATATTAGATAAATTCTCACTCATGTTTTCTTTTATAGTCTCTGAGCAATTAAAGATTTTTAATAATTGATTTGCTCTATAGATATTTTTTCTTTCATCAAAAGAAACAGCTAACATTTCAGAATTTACTTTTCTGATATTAACATGTTGATCTAATGCATTTTTATAAATCTTATCAGTTTTATCTAATGTTTTAATTGTTACAGTATCAAAAAAATGATCTGAATAGAGTTCATAGCCAGATTGTTTTAATTTATCTGCAAAATTTTTAGTTAGTTGAGAAACACTTTCAGCAATTTTTTTAATACCCTGGGGGCCATGATAGACGGCATATGCAGCAGAGACTATTGCCAATAGTGCTTGTGCTGTACATATATTACTTGTGGCTTTATCTCTTCTTATATGTTGCTCTCTTGTTTGAAGAGCAAGTCTATAAGCTTTTTTACCATGTCTATCTACTGATACTCCAACTATTCTTCCTGGCATTGATCTTTTATATTCATCTTTAGTTGCAAAAAATGCTGCATGTGGACCTCCATAACCCATTGGGATTCCAAAACGTTGCGAACTACCGACTGCAATATCAGCTCCTAATTCAGATGGTGTTTTTAACTTAGCAAGAGCTAATAAATCACATACTAAAACTGCTTTTCCATTATGCTTGTGTATTTTACTTATAGCTTCACTAGGATCCTTGATATCTCCTAACGTACCTGGATATTGAATAATCCCGCATATAATATCTTCTTTAATATCTTTATCTTCATCTCCAACTATTATTTCTAAACCTAATGGTTCTGCTCTTGTTCTGATAACATCAATAGTTTGTGGGTGACAATTTTTTGAAACAAAAACTTTTTTAGTCTCAGATTTAGATATTCTATAACTTAAGCCCATAGCTTCTGCTGCTGCTGTTCCCTCATCTAACAGTGATGCATTGGCAATATCCATTCCAGTAAAATCTATAATCATTTGTTGAAAGTTGAGTAACATCTCAAGTCTACCTTGTGCCACTTCAGGTTGGTATGGGGTGTAAGAAGTGTACCACCCTGGATTTTCTAATATATTCCTAAGTATTACGTATGGAGTATAAGTTCCATAATAACCCATCCCTATAAAACTAGAATAAACTTCATTTTTTTTTGCAATATTTTTTAATTTTCTAAGAGCCTTATATTCAGAGTTTGGATCACCAATATCTAGATCATCTTTGAGAAGAATTTTTTCTGGTACTGTATCTTTTATTAACTCATCTAGACTCTTATAACCCAATTCTTTGAGCATAATATCTTGTTCTGCCTCAGATGGACCTATGTGTCTTTGTATAAAATCTTTTTGAGCATTTTTTAACATTTAATTACCACTTTCTTTTGAAAATTTTTCATATTCTTCCTTATTCATTAATGAATCCATTTCAGATTTATTAGAAATTTTTAGTTTAAAAAACCAAGCTTCGTTCTCTGGATCAGCATTAATTTTTGCAGGATCATCAACGATTGATTGGTTATTTTCAATAATTTCTCCTGATACAGGTGTATAAATATCACTCGCAGCTTTCGTGGACTCTACAACACCAGCATTACCATCTTTAGCAACAGATGATCCTAACTCTGGTAACTCTACAAAAACAATGTCCCCCAACATTTCTGTTGCATGTTGCGTAATTCCTATAGTAGCTGTATCTCCATCTAATTTAATCCACTCATGTTCTTTAGAAAACTTTACTTCACTCATTGATTTACTCCTTTCACATAACTTTTTTTATAAAATGGCAAATTACTTATGCTTGCCGGATGTTTTTTTCCTCTTACTTCTAAAAAAATTTTTGTATCTACTTTAGAAAATGAACTTTCTATATACCCCATAGCTATTGGCACTTGAATGCTTGGTCCAAAAGTTCCACTTGTAATTTCACCAATATTTTTATTATCTTCACTAAATATCACCGTGTTTTCTCTCGCTATAATTCTTCCCTCAGGTTTAATGCCAACTCTTACTTTACTTGTGCCATTTTCTATCTGAGATTTAATTTTTTCAAAACCTATAAAACCTCCAGAAATAATTCTATTTTTAGATATTGCCCATTTTAAACTTGCTTCTATAGGGCTTTTGTTAATATCTATATCATGTCCATACAAACAAAGTCCTGCTTCTAATCTTAAAGTATCTCTTGCTCCTAGACCAATTAAATTTGCCCCTTCATTAATAAGTTTTTCTGTAAATAATTCTGCATATCTGTTCTTCATTGATATTTCAAAACCATCTTCACCTGTATAACCTGATCTAGTAATGTAGACGCTCTCATCTTGGTAATTAAAACTATTACCATTCATAAAATTTAATTCAGATACACCATGAATTATTTTTTCTAATATCTTTACTGCTTTAGGGCCCTGAATGGCAATAAGTGACAATTCTTCACTTAAATTCATCTCATACTTGTCACCTAGTAATTTTTTTAAAAGTTCAAAGTCTGAATGTTTACACGCAGCATTTAGCACAATATTAAATCCATCAGCTACTCTTGTGATTATTAGATCATCATGAATACCCGCCTCGTCATTCATTAAAAAGCTATATTTTGATTGGTTTAGCTTACAGTTCTTTAATTCAGCTGGAAAAATTTTCTCCAGGTCTTCAGCTAATAGACTGTCACCTCTAATAAATAGCTGCCCCATGTGAGATACATCAAAGATACCTGCGTTCTCTCTTGTACTTTTGTGTTCTTCAATAATACCCTTTGAATATTGAATAGGCATTTCATAACCCGCAAACGAAACTAATTTTGCTCCATATTTTTTATGTAATGAATTTAATGCTGTTATTTTATTTTCCATATTAACTCTTCAATACCCATCTGTATGTTTGCCTGAGAGTTTTGCTCCTTCGGCGAGAATTTAATCTCTTTCCAGAGTTAATATGCTACGGTCCTTTTGCCTGAGAGATTCCTGGGTGGTTGCTCCTTCGGCGGTCATGATAAAACAATAAACTATGGCTTTCTTGACACTCTCCCGTACTTCTATGAATTAGAATTTAACCCAATTCATTGGTGATATTATAGGAATAAATAAGAGTTAAGACAAGGCTTTACTGTGACCATACTGTGCTAAGTTTTAAGGCCTGACTGTTCATTGGACATGCAACTTGTCCAAAACAATCGAATAAAGTGACTTATGTCTTTTTGTTAAACTTTACTTATAACTTTATCTAAATTAAATAAGAATAATAATTTTACATGAAAGAATACGACTTAATTGTTATTGGTGCCGGATCTGGTGGTGTGAGAGCTGCAAGAATAGCAGCCAATTATGGAGCTAAAGTTTTAATTGCAGAAGGTTTAAATTATGGAGGCACTTGTGTTAATAGAGGGTGTGTTCCAAAAAAACTTTTTACTTACGCGGCTCAATTTAATAGTGACTTTGATACTGCTAAATCTTATGGGTGGGAAGTTCCAGAACAAATCTCTTTTAACTGGCAAACATTAATCAAAAACAAAGATCAAGAAATTGAACGATTAAATGATATCTACAAATCTATTTTAGAAAAAAATAAAGTTACTCGAATAGATGGCTACGCATCATTTAAAGATTCTGAAATAATAGAGATAAACAATGAAGTGTTTAAAGGAAAAAAAATTCTAATAGCATCAGGTGGAGTTTGTAACAAGCCTGCTTATACTGCAAAAGATAAAGTTCTTACATCAGATGATATTTTTCATATCAAGAAACTCCCTAAGGATATTTGTATTTTAGGTGCTGGCTATATTGCAGTTGAATTTGCATGCATCATGAATGGTTTAGGAGTTAAAACAACTTTAATTTACCGTGGTGAAAGAATTTTGAAAAGTTTTGATCAAGATTTAACTAATTTACTTCAAGATGAAATGATCAAAAAAGGAATTGATATAAAATTTAATACAAATATTGAAGATATTATTGAATCAGATGAGGGATTGGAAATCAAAATTCAACAAGGGCCTAATATAAAAACAGCATGTGTTTTATCAGCACTAGGAAGATCTCCAAATGTTGCTCAACTCAATCTTGATAAAATTGAGATTCTACAGAAAAAAAATGGGGCTATTATTGTTGATGAGTTTTCTAAAACAAATATTGATCATATTTATGCAATAGGTGATGTAACTGATAGGATTAACTTAACTCCTGTTGCAATTAGAGAAGGTCATGCGTTTGCAGATACTGAATTTGGTAAAAATAAAAGATCAGCTTCACATAAAAATATACCTTCTACTGTTTTTACAGATCCACCTTTATCTACAGTTGGTATAACTACTGAAGAAGCTCTAAAACTAGGAATTAAAGTTAAAACATTTAAAACTCAATTCTCACCAATGAAATATACTTTTGCTGATAAAAAACCTAAAATTTTAATGAAACTATTAGTTGATGAGAAAACAGATAAAGTTTTGGGAATTCATATGCTGGGCCAAGATAGTCCTGAAATTATTCAAAGTTTAGCTGTTGCCCTAACTGCAGGGGCTACTAAAAAAGACTTTGATAACACAACAGCCATACACCCAACATCTTCTGAAGAATTTGTTACTTTAAAATAGAATAAACACTGCAAGATAGAAAATTAACTAAAGATAGAGGTTTTCTTCTAGATTTCATCTACTTCATCTAATAATTTTTTCTTTTTTATTATCTAAAAGTAAGGATGAAAACTGAATCAAAACTGCAAATAAAATAACTCCTCCACCAATTAAAGTAAATGATGAGGGTCTTTCACTTACAAATAAAAATGCCCATATTGGACCTAGAACAGATTCAGATAACATTATGACTCCAACCATTGCTGAAGGTGTGTTACGTGCTCCAATTGTTATGAATATAAAACCAAAACCGACCTGAAAAAAACCACCTAAAAAACCTAAAAATATGTCATTAGGTGAAATCATCAAACTATGTGAATAGTAAATACATACACTTAATCCAATTAAGCAAGAGCTTACTCCGGCAACAAATTGTGCAGGGACCATATCTACAGTAGGAAATTTTCTTACAACAATTATTAGAATTGCAAATGTGATGGGCATTGCAAAAGCAGCTAAATTTCCTGAAAGATTACCCGGCTTCATATCGTTACCTACCATTAGGATGACTCCCGATATTGCTAATATTATTGAAACTAAAGTAATTGTTGAAATTTTCTCTTTCAAAAATAGGTAACCAAAAATTGCAAGAAATAAAATCTGTAATGATATTATAAAATTAGTATTAGCGACTGATGTATTGGACATTGCATACACATAACCACAAAATCCAAACGATAATATGATACCTCCAAAAAAACCTGGTAATCCTGATTTATAGAAAGAATTAAAAGTTTTTTTTTTATATGTAATTATCAAAAAGGTTAAAATTGTTAGTGTAAAAAATAGAGATCTCCAAAAAAGAATTTGCCACTCGGTAGATCCTTCAAATTTTTTTACAATAAGTCCACCAAAACTTAAACATAAAGCCCCCATAAAAATTAGCAATGGACCAGGAATTTTATTAATTACATTCATTTAAATATTTATTTGTTTCATCTGTGTATGCTTTAAATATATTTTGAGCTTCTTCAAGACTTACTTCCTTAAAATTTATTTTTGTACCAGGTGTTAACTGTCCAATTAAATCAAGGTCAGCAGCAATAACAACTCCAATCTTTGGGTATCCTCCAACTGTTCCATGATCAGATAACATTATTATTGGATTTCCATCGGCTGGTACTTGAATAACTCCTCTAATTAGACCTTCTGATTTAATATTGGTATTTACTATATTTTCTAATTTAGGACCCTTTAATCTTATGCCCATACGATCAACAAGGTTTGTAATTAAAAAATCTTCCTTAAAAAATTTATCTATCGCATTCCTTGAAAAATAATCAAAATTTGTACCTTTAATAGTTCTAATAATATTATCAGTAGAATAATTATAATTTATATTTTTTTTATTCAAGTTCTTAGTGTCTGACTTTCTAATAAAAATTTTATCGTTTAAAGAATACTTTTTTCCTTCATTAGGTCCAATATTTGCTTTAGTATTGATAGAGTAACTACCCCAAGTTTTCTCTATGTCAAAGCCACCATTAACTGCTAGGTATCCATAGGTAGAATTTTTTGTAGATATTATATCTATTTGATCTTCTTCATCTAAAGTATAACTTTTATAACACTTACCATCTTCTACTTCTAAATTTTTTCTAATAATCTTAAAAAGGATATCTCCAGATATTACAAAGTTAATTTTTCCATTCTTTAACTTTAAAAGAGGACCTTGGTACGCAAATTCAACTACAGCCTCATTTAATTGATTTTCAACTAGCTTATTAGATAATATATAATTTCTTTGATCAATTGCACCACTTACTGCGATTCCAACATGATTTAAGTGGTTTCTACCCTTATCTTGAATGGTAGTGTTAACCCCCGCTCTTAAAATTTCAAAATATGCTTTATTCATTCCAATTTAAATATTCTTCTTTTGTTATTTGATAAAAGCTTACTTTATCTCCTGGGTTGACTAGAGCTGGTTGATCTAAATTCTTATCATCAAAAATTTTCTTTGGTGTGTTACCAATAATATTCCAACCACCAGGGCTTTCAAAAGTATAAATATTTGCAA
>CAJQSC010000008.1 GCA_905612465.1 uncultured Candidatus Pelagibacter sp. | reverse complement strand
TAAAACTTCAGTCGTAGCAGATAAAGTATTCTTAACTTTATCATACATCTCTAATTTATAATGTAGTCTTTTATTATCATGATCCAAGTGAGATAAATAAATATCTACTTCGTCACCTTCTTTAACTTCTTTTTGATAAGTGGTGCTTGTCTCAACAACCATTGTGCTTCTCTTTGTTGTTTTAGCAGAATATTTACCCATTTTAAATCTTGATAAAATTTTTTCAGCACCCATATCAAATATCAAAATATAATAAGCTACATTCATATGATTATTATAATCAGTCCACTCTTTAATTATTGTTTTTGTAGTGAGCAGAACTGACATAACTATTTTATTTCTGAGAGTATTTGCTCTGACAAACTCTTAATTTCATCTACAGCATTACCTTTTTTTTGTTTTTCAACAGCTGTCTTTCCCTCACCCATAGAAGAGGTGTAAATTTGACGATTTCCAATTATTGTGTTTGTTGATAACAAGTCTAAGCTTTTTATAAAATCATTTGTTTTATCTATAAGCTTAGATCTTTGGTTGGATCTATTGATTTGTATTAAAATTTTTTTATTAGCCTGTTTTGCAATTTCTACAATTGCACCCGTAGCCCAAAAATCAACATGTGAGGCGGCCATGGGTATCAAAACTAAATCTGCTGCCTCTATTGAAGGACGTGCGTCAGATTCTATTTTTGGAGGAGTATCTATAATTACAATATCATGATCTGTTTTTAATGTTTTTGCTTCATACTGTGCGCCCCATAAACTTGCAGTTTTAAAAGTTAGACCATCGTTAGAAACTTTTTTTTCTGTTCTTATCATAAACCATTTACCTAAACTTCCCTGAGGATCTGTATCAATAATTGCCACTTTTAAGTTGTGGTATTTTATAAATGCGAGAGCTAAATGTACTGAAAGAGTAGTTTTTCCAGTACCTCCTTTTTGTTGAGCAATAGTTATGACTTTAGAAAGCATTTAAAAGTAATATAATATACTCAGATAATATTCAGCAAAATTGAATCTTCTCTATAAATAAAGAATAATTGACAAGAAATTAAATTAATTTTTCTAGTTATGATTGAATCTATATTTTACAAAATTATTTGAAATATTTTTCAATAATCATAATTAACCACTTCTAAATTATATATATATTTATAATCAATATTTTTTAATTGATTTGTGCGACAATAGAACGTTAAATACAAAGAGAGAGAGAGATTTAGAGTTAATGAACAAATTATTATTGCCACAAGACGTTGTTGGAGGTTCTTTTTGGTTGATATCTGTTGCAATGATAGGTGCAGCAATATTTTTCTTCCTTGAAAGAGGTAGGTTGTCACCGAAATGGGGTACAGCTATGAATCTTGTTGGAGTTATAGCCCTGATGTCTTCTATACATTACTTCTACGCTAAAAATTTGTGGGTTATGAATGGCCAAGCACCTACAGCACTAAGGTATATTGATTGGATTCTAACATTTCCACTTTCTATACTCACTTTCTATGTGATGCTTAAGTCTGTAACCGATGTTAAGCGTGGAATGTTCTGGAGATTACTAGTTGGTACACTAATTTGGGTGATAGCACAGCTTTTAGGAGCATATGGGTACATGAGTGTAACCTTAGGGTTCCTTGTGGGTATTGTTGGTTGGCTTTATATTATAGGAGAGCTTTATATGGGAGATGCTGGGAGAACTAATGCATCTTGTAATAATGACAGTGTTCAGATGGCATTTTTGCAAATAGACTAATAATAACTATCGGTTTTTCCATCTATCATATTGGGTACTTTATTGAACATCTAGCAGGTGGTGCAAATATTAACAGTTTAAATATAATTTATAATTTAGCTGACGTTTTGAACAAAATTATCTTTGGAATGATAATTTATAGTGCAGCTTTGGAAGACACAAAAAAAAGTAACAAGAATTAATGGAGATAATATATGACTAAAGGAGCAGACATAATAGCAGCAATAATTCTATTTGCACTTGGAATAGCAATCATAGTTTACTTATTACATTGGCTATATAGAAGATCCTCGAAAGAAGTTTCATTTGTGCGTACAGGTATGCTTGGTGAAAAAGTTGTTATTTCTGGAGGTGCTTTTGTCTTACCCATAATTCATAATATTACCCAAGTAGGAATGCGTACTTTGAGCTTAAGTATTGAGAGATCAGGAGAAAAATCACTGATTACAAAAGATAGAATGAGAGCAGAACTAGTTACAGAATTTTTTACCAAAGTACCACCGGAAGAGAAAGCTGTCTCAACTGCAGCACAAACTTTAGGTAACAGAACACTAGATCCTGAGCACTTAAAAGAAGTAGTAGCAGGTCGTTTTGCAGACGCACTTGGAGAAGTTGCAGCAAAAATGACTTTGGATGAGATACAAGAAAATCGTGGTCAATTTGTAAAAGAAGTTGCAAAAATTGCGAATGAATCAATAGGTCACACAGGTTTAGCGCTTGAAACAGTTTCTATGATTTCTTTAGACCAAGCACCAATTGAAACATTTAATCCAGCTAATACATTTGACTCGCAAGGTCTAACTCAATTAACAGAACAAATAGAATCTAGAAAGAAAAAAAGAAATGATATTACTCAAGATACAAAAATATCAATTGAAAATAAAAACTTAGAAACAATTCAAAAAGAGTTAGAAATTAAGAAAAATGAAGAGTTTTCTAAATACCAACAAGAAAGAGAGATTGCTATTCAAAAAGCTACAGAGAGAACAGCAACAATAAAAGAAAAAGCTGAAAAAGAAAGAGAAGCTGAAGAGGCAGAAATAAGTAATCAAGAACTAATCGAAGTTGCTAAAATATCTCAAAATCAAGTTATTGAAGTTGAAAAAAAATTAACTGAAACACGACTTGTTGAAGAAATTGAAAAACGTCGAAAAGAACAAAATGAATTAGAAAAAAACTCTGCTTTTGAAATAAGACAAAAAGATTTAGAGATAGAAGTTAAGATCTTAGAATTAGATAAAGAGAGTGAATATGCGCGATTAGAAAAACAAAGAAATGTTGACATAAAACGTGCACAAGAAAAAGCAACAATAATCAAAGAGCAGTCTGAAAGACAAAGAGATTCTGAAGAGGCACAAATTATTTCTGAGCAACAAATTAAGAGTGCTAAAATTGAACAACAAAAAAATATTGACTCACATAAAATAGAATCAGAAAGAGTAGTTAGACTTCTTGATATAGAAAAAGTTAAGAGATTGTCTATCGAAGAGCATCAAAAAAATCTTGAGATAATTAATAAATCTAAACAAGTTTTAAAATCTAAAGCTGAAGAAGAAAATACAAGAGCTAAAGCAATTGAAGCAGAAGAGAGAGCTAACTCAGCAAGATATGTTGAAAAAGCACAAGGTATTAAAAAAGTTGATGTTATTACAGCCGCCTCTAAAGCTGAGCAAGAAAGACATTCTACTATGGCAGCTAAACTAAGATATGAAATAGATGCTGCTGGTAAAGAGTCACTAAACGCTGCTGAAAATATTAGAAGTGACGCCAGTCGAAGAAGTGCGTTACGTTTAAAACTTGCTGATAAAATTGAGTCTATTATAAGAGAAAGTGTTAAACCAATGGCAAACATTAACGATATTAAGATTATTGATGTTAATGGTTTACCTGGTTTTAGTGGAACCTCAGAAGGCTCTGGTACTGCAGAGAGTGTTAGTACAAAAAGTGGAGCAAGAAGTGGAAATTTAGCAGATAACGTTGTTAGTTCTGCATTACGATATAGAGCCCACCAACCCTTTTTAGATGGCTTACTTAAAGAGATAGGAATGGCTCCTGGAGAGGTTAGTAATATAAGAAATATTCTTGGAGATTATGAAAATCCTAAAAAAGATTTTCACATGAATTTTGATAAAGATCCAACTAAGGGAACCAAAGACCCTAAATAAAAAAATGAACAGATAATATGAGTAGTGATTTAGATAATTGGGCAAAAAAATATGAAGATCTTACTAATAGTGATGCAACTATTGCAGCTATGGCCAAATATTATTCATGCTCTTTTATGTTTGATATGGAAAAAGCAAAAGTGATTATAGAAATGCATGATGGTAAAGTAAAACATATCAATACTAAGCCTGGTCCTTTGGATCCATATGATTTTGCTCTTAGAGCTTCAGCAAATACTTGGAAAGAATTTAGTCAACCAATGCCAAAGCCCATGTATCACGGAATATGGTCAGCAAGCTTTAGAAAAGATCTAAAAATTGAAGGAAATCATTTAATATTAATGCAAAACTTGAGAAATTTTACGGTTCAATTTGAATTACTTAGAAAATCAGGAGTGCCAGTTTAAGATGAAACTTTTTGAATTGAGAGGAAATATTAAATGGTAAAGCATCATGACGTTGTTGGACGATATGTTACAATCGAAGTTGATGATTGTGAGTATAAAGTCTTCTATCTTCAAAATGGAAAAGGAATACCATTAATTTGCCAACATACAGCTGGTTGTCATAATCATCAATGGAGAGGTTTACTTGAGGATGAGGAAATTATTAAAAATTATAATGTAATAGCTTATGATTTACCAAGACATGGAAAATCTGACCCACCTCATAATAAAGAATTTTGGAAAGAAGATTACAAGTTAACTGCAGATCACTTTTGTAACTTTATAGTTAAACTTTGTGAAGCACTTGATTTAAAAGACCCGATATTTATGGGATCATCTTTTGGAGGAAATGTAGCTCTTCAATTAGCTTTACGTCATCCAAATAAGTTTAGAGCAGTAATTCCAGTAGAGGCAGCAGACCATTCTCCAGGCTATTATCTAGACTGGTGGAGACATCCTCACGCTAATGCTGCGCAAGTTTGTGCAAGTGGAACTTGGGATTTAATGGCACCTCAATCTCCAGAAAAAGACCGATGGTTAACGTGGCATTATTATACTCAAGGGGCTGAAGCTTTTAAGGGAGATTTACACTTTTATTCGGTAGATCATGATTTAAGAAATGAGCTAAAAAATATTGATGGCCACAAGTGCCCAGTTATTATGATGACAGGAACTTATGATTATTTAACACCTCCTGAAGCGTCAGAAAACACAGCAAGACAAATAAAAGGTGGAGTCTATATTGAAATGCCAGATATTGGGCACTTTCCCATGAGTGAAAACCATGAATTATTCAGAATTTATTTAATAGAAGCTTTAAAAATTATTAATGAAAGAACAAATAAATGATTAAAGAAAAAACTGGAACACAACTAAACCAAGCTCACTCGAGTGTAGATGATTTTAATACTAAAAAATATGTTCTACCTTTATTAAGAGATGAAAAAACTAGAAATAGGCTAATAGAAGAACACAGAGCTTGTCCGGTTGGTAGAGCTCCTCAAAATGGTCAGGAAAAAGTAGAGCATAGTAAGGATTTAATAAGAGTTTTAGATAAATTAAGAAGACAACCAATGGCTGGTAAATTACTTACTGTATGCAAAAGACCTCATGAAGATTACAGAATTGGAATTGCTAGTGGAGTTAGAGGACAACCAGTTGAGATTCTAGAAGAATCTTTTTCATCAGAAGAAGCTTGTGAGCATGCAATTTTCTTGAAAAGAATTGTAGCACTTTTAGATAAGTACGCAGAATAATTAATATTTAGAGAAGGGTTTAATATGTTAAGAATTACAGGATATAGTGACAAGTACCAAGCCTTTCCAGGTGAAAAAATTAAATTTTATGTTAATTCAGAAAAAAAAGAAAATTACGATGTTCAGATAGTAAGATTAATTCATGGAGACACAAATCCAGAAGGACCTGGATATAAAGAAGAAGAAATAGGAGCAGTTTGTAACAAATCCTATCAAGGTAGAAATCAAAAAGTTCATGGTGGCTCTTATGTGATTATTCCTCAAGATGATCGTCTAAATGTTAAAAGTTTTACCTTACAAGCTTATATATTTCCAACAACACCAGATAAAGGAAAACAAGGAATTTTAACAAAATGGAATGAGAAAACTAATAGTGGCTACGGACTTTTCATTGATGATAATTCTTGTTTA
>CAJQSC010000007.1 GCA_905612465.1 uncultured Candidatus Pelagibacter sp. | reverse complement strand
AAATGATGAGACATTTGCAAAGAAAGATGCTGATAAAGCATATATTGATTATAAAATTAAGAGCTTGCCTTCTTTTCTTCAAGAAATTAATATATTAAAAGCATGATATAACTAACCCACAAACTATAAATTAATACTATGAAAGAATTTGAAAATATTATCAATACAGCTTGGGACAATAAAGATTCGATTAATGGTCAATCTGACCAATCAATATTAGATGCAATTAAAAAAACAATTGAACTTGTTGATAAAGGTGTTTTAAGAGTTGCTGAAAAAAAAGATAACGAGTGGATAGTTCATCAGTGGATTAAAAAAGCAATCCTTTTAAGTTTTAAAACTAACGAAATGCAAACTCTTGCGGGTCCCTACGCTACATGGTGGGATAAAGTTAGAGGAAAAACTGCAGGTTGGGGGAGAGAAGAGCATAAAAAAGCTGGGTTTAGAATGGTACCTAATGGAGTGGTTAGACACGGATCTTTCATTGGGAAAAATGTTGTCTTGATGCCTTCATTTGTAAATATTGGAGCTTATGTGGATGAAGGAACTATGGTCGATACCTGGGCTTCTGTTGGGTCTTGTGCTCAAATAGGAAGGAATTGCCACATATCTGGTGGTGCAGGAATTGGTGGAGTATTAGAGCCAATGCAAGCTAACCCAACGATTGTTGAAGATAATTGTTTTGTAGGAGCTCGTTCTGAAATAGTTGAAGGAGTAATCGTAGGTGAAGGGTCGGTTTTATCTATGGGTGTATTTATTGGTCAATCTACAAAAATTGTTTACAGGGAAACTGGAGAAGTAATCTACGGAAAAATTCCACCTTACTCAGTAATAGTTCCAGGTAGCTTGCCAAGTAAAGATAGTAAGGGCCCTGCTTTGTATTGTGCAGTGATAATTAAACAAGTTGATGAAAAAACTAGATCTAAAACTTCTATTAACGATCTGCTGAGAGACTAAATGCCAACTTATAATGAAATTACATTAGCAAAGGAGCTAATAAGATTTCCAAGCATTACACCTGTTGATGCTGGTGTAATGAAATTCTTAGCAAATAAGCTAACAGCTATTGGATTTAAATGTAAAATTTTAGATTTTAAAGATAAAAAATCTAAACCTGTTAAAAATCTATATGCACGACTGGGTAATTCACAACCAAACTTTATGTTTGCAGGCCACTTAGATGTGGTACCTCCAGGAAATTTAAAAGATTGGACTGTAAAACCATTTAGTCCTTCTATTAAAAAAAACCACCTAATTGGAAGAGGTGCAAATGATATGAAAAGTGCAATAGCAAGTTGGGTTGTTGCAGTAAATAACTTTATATCAAGTAATAAAAAATTTAAAGGTTCTATCAGTTTATTAATTACCGGTGATGAAGAGGGTGTTGCGATTAATGGTACTAAAAAAGTAGTTGATTACCTAAAAAAGAAAAAAGAAAAAATAGATTTTTGTTTGGTTGGAGAACCTACTAATCCTAATAAGCTTGGTGAAATGATTAAGATTGGTAGAAGAGGAAGTATTAATGCAGAGTTAACTATAATTGGTACTCAGGGCCACGTTGCGTACCCTCATCGTGCTAACAATCCTTCAACTACAATAGTTAAAATATTAAATGAAATAAAAGAAATAAAATTTGACAAAGGAACAAAAAATTTTCAGCCAACAAATTTAGAAGTAACCAAAATTAATATCAATAATACCGCTGATAATGTAATCCCAAGTATTGCAAATGCGACATTTAACATAAGGTTTAACAATAAACACTCCTCTTCTAGCTTAAAAAATAGATTAAATAAAATTTTTAAAAATATTACAAATAAAAATAAGTGTAATTTTAAAATAGAGTATCGTGTATCAGGTGAATCTTTTTTAACTAAACCTAATAAAACCACTTATATGATTCAAAATGTTATAAAAAAAATTACAAAAATTAAACCTCAACTATCTACAACAGGTGGGACTTCAGATGCAAGATTTATTAGAAAAATTGCTCCATGTTTAGAATTTGGCCTAGTAGGTAAAACAATGCATAAAGTAGATGAGGCAGTATCTATTTCAGATTTAAAAAAGTTAACAAAAATATATTCTAGTATTTTAGAAAATTATTTTAAATGAAAACTGGGTTAATAACCTCCGATACTTATCAAAATCATAATACAGGCGATGGACATCCAGAAAAAATTGATAGGGTTACAGCAATTATTGATAATTTTAAAAAGTTAGATAATAAGAATTTGATTTGGAAAAAACCCTCAAAATTTGATAGATCTCTTTTAGAAATAACTCACAACCCTAATTATATAAATTTTGTAGAAGAATCTTTTCCAAAGAAAGGATTATCTTTTTTAGATGGTGATACAATTGTCTCTCCAGGAAGTAAGGAGGCTACTTCAGACGCTGTAGGATCAATCATTACAGCTATTGATAGTGTTCAAAATAAAGAATTTAAAAATGCTTTTTGTGCTGTGAGACCACCAGGACATCATGCAGAAAGAAATAAAGCTATGGGTTTTTGTATTTATAACAATGTAGCTGTTGGAGCTAATTACCTCATAGATAAATATAAACTTAATAAAATCGCAATCGTTGATTTTGATGTTCATCATGGAAATGGAACACAAGATATTTTCTATGATGATAAAAAAGTTTTGTATATCTCAACTCATCAATACCCCTTCTACCCTGGGTCTGGCACAGAACAAGAAAAAGGCAAACATAACAATATATTTAATATCCCACTACCAGCTGGCACAACTTCTGAAGAATATTTGAATGCGTATGAATATGTACTCAAGAAAATAACTGAATTTAAGCCTGAATTTATATTACTTTCTGCTGGTTTTGATGCTCATAAGGATGATCCACTAGCCCAATTTCAACTAGAGAGTAAAGACTTTTATGAAATCACTAAAAGAACTTTAGAATTATCTAAGTTATATTGTGATGGAAAAATAGTTTCTATCCTAGAGGGTGGTTACGATCTCATGGCACTACAAGAAAGCACAGAGATGCATGTAAAAGCTTTAATAGAATTTGATTGATAATTTCTCAATAGATATTAAAGAACTCCCAATGAAACTTTATAAAATTCAAAAATCTGACATCGATCAAAAGGGTCGTGGCCTTTATGCTTCAAAAGATATTAAAGAGGGTACTAGAATTATCGATTATATTGGTAAAATTATTACTAAAAAACAAACAGAAGAGACTGAAAGATTTGATAATGCAAAACCTATCTACTTATTTAACTTAAACAAAAAATATGACATGGATGGAGACGTTTCATGGAACCCCGCACGTTTAATAAATCATTCTTGTTCTAATAACTGTGATTATAATGGAACAGGCTTAAAATTGTGGGTTATTGCTATAAAAGATATTAAAAAAGGTGAAGAGATAACT
Source organism: uncultured Candidatus Pelagibacter sp. (assembly GCA_905612465.1). Classification (GTDB taxonomy): domain Bacteria; phylum Pseudomonadota; class Alphaproteobacteria; order Pelagibacterales; family Pelagibacteraceae; genus Pelagibacter. The sequence continues at coordinate 23,243 of CAJQSC010000007.1, read as the reverse complement.
GCAGATTATGGTTTTGGTTATGATGAAGATTATAAACAATTTCCATGTAAGTGCCGTTCTAAAAACTGTTGTGGCTACATCGTTCGTGCTGAATCAAGATGGAGGATTAATAAAAAATTCAGTATTGGTCAACAAAACTCTAATAGATAACTTTTTCTAAAAATAATCCTTCTGCTGGTGCAGGTGGTGCGCAAAGTATTCTTTTTTTTGATCTAAAAACTAAGTCAAACTTTTTTAAATCCCATTTTTTTTCAGCTAAATATTTTAAACATCCAACCATTGATCTAACTTGTTGTTGCAAAAAAGATTGGGATTGAAATTGAATTTCAATTCTTCCTTTAATTGATTTTATTTTAATTGATTTCATAGTTCTAATTGGACTTTTAGCACTACAACTTGATGATCTAAATGTAGAAAAATCTTTAGTACCCAAAAGTTTTTTTGCACCTTTTTTCATTAACATAACATCTAGTTTTTTAATTATGTGCCATCCTCTTCCTTTTTCTATAGAGGGTTTAGTTAATCGATTAAAAATTACATATTTATAAATCCTTTTTTTTGCTGAAAATCTTGCATGAAAATTTATATTTTTTTTTTTAATATTTATGATTGAAATATGCATATTATTTACAAAGTGATTTATTGATTTTATAAATTTACCAAGGTTTTGAATTTCTTTTTTGCAATCAAAATGTGCTGATTGCTCAATAGCATGAACCCCAGTATCAGTTCTGCCAGATCCAATCAGTAATATTTTTTCTTTTAAAAGTTTAGATAGTTTCGTTTGAATTAATTTTTGAATTGATTTTCCCTTCGATTGAATTTGCCAACCAATAAAATTGGTTCCAACATATTCAATTAAAATTTGATATCTATGCATTACTCAAGTTTGAACCTTTTTTAATCTGTGATCCAAGCATAAATTCACCTATGTTTTGTTGTCTTTTCCCTTGTCTTTGAATTTCTATAACTTTTATTGATTTGTTATTTCCACAACTAATCTCTAAATAGTTATCTAACACCTCTCCAACTTCACCACTACCAGTTGATAAGCTTGCCTTTAAAATTTTGTATCTTTCACCATTGTATGTAAAAAAAGCACCAGGGCTTGGATACAATCCATTTATTTTACCAATAATATTTTCTGCTGTTTCATCCCATTTTATTTGACCTTCTTTTTTTTCAATTTTATCTGCATAACTTGCTTCGTTATGATTCTGCTCTTTAAACTTTATTTTATCTTCTAATATCTCATCAATATTATCTAATATTTTTTCTGCCGCTAATGCAGAAAGCTTTTCAGCTATTGTTTCTGAATTATCATCAGCCATAATTTTTATTTTATAAGAATTACAAACAGGTCCTGTATCTAATTTTTCACCTATTTTCATAATACTAATACCTATTTCTTTTTCTAAATTCATAATTGATCTTTGGATGGGTGCTGCACCTCTCCATTTTGGAAGTAGTGATGCATGTATATTTATAAAGCCTTTTTTAACTAAACTTAAATATTCTTTTGGAATGATTTGTCCATAAGCAACTACAATTGCTATATCTGCCTCTAATTCTTTTAAATAATTATATTCTTCCTTATTATCTTTTAATGAACTCGGAGTTCTGTAATCTATTTTTAAGGTTTCAGAAATTCCCTGAACTGGGGACTTATTAATCTTTTGTCCTCTCTGTGATTTTTGAGGTGGTTGTGTATATACCACTGTTACAGAATATCCATTTTGATATAAAGATTTTAATATTGGCACAGCAAAGATGGGTGTTCCCATAAAGACAATTTTTTTTAACATTTTTAAAAAATTTCTCTATTAACTTTAATTTTAGAAAGTTTTTTTATAATTATTGATTTTTTTAATTTTGATAAATAGTCAATAAATAAAATTCCTTCTAGATGATCCATTTCATGTTGAATGCAAGTTGCTAATAATCCATCTGCTTTTAATATTTGTTTTTTTCCGTTATAATCTAAATATTCAATTTCACATGCATTAGGTCTTTCTATTTCTGCAAACTGGTCTGGTACCGATAAACATCCTTCTTCGTATTTTATTTTTTCTTCATTCTTATTTTTAATCAAAGGATTAACAAAATACATTGGTTTTTTTTCATTTTCGTCTCTACTAATATCTATAACTATAATTCTTTTAGGAACTCCAATCTGAATAGCTGCAAGACCAATTCCTGGGGCATCATACATCGTATCAAGCATATCATCCATTAGCGCCCTCTCTTCATCACCAACTTTATCAACACTCTTTGATACTTGACGTAATAACTTATTTGGTTCTATTAAGATTGTTTTAACTGACATAATTAGTGATTATTTTATTATAAATTTTAAACTTTTAAAGGAAGAACTTTAAGAAGAATTTTATTTCTTAGTGGATCGGTATTAAGTTGATTAAGTGTATTAATTATAAAGTATAACGTGTCATCATCTATATCTTTTAACTCATCTTGACCAATAACCTCAACGATTCTAAGCATAGCCGCTGCCATATCACCACTATTAATGAAAATCTGAATATCAGCTGGTATTTCTGAGTTCTTTATTTCATATAAATCCTTAAATTTCTCTGCAACCTGAATGCCATCTGATTTAAGAGCCTCAACTAAAATGATATCTTTCTTCGACAAAAAATATTTTTTATTTTTTTTGACCTTTTTCAATGAATCATTCAAGTCTTTTGTTATATTTTTCGATGACCCATCGCTTTTAAAATAATTAATCAATTTTGACTGATGCAACACTTTATTGTTAATTTTAATGTTGGTTAATTTAGCTTTATCTTCATCTATATAATTATCATAAAATGAAGTAAAATTTGAAGGAACTTCATTTTTATCAATTTCTTTTAGGAATGCTCTCAACTCCACATCAAATGCATTTTCATTACCTTCACTTTTAAATGAATTCTTTAAAGCATTTATTAGTAGAAGTTTATATTCCACCTCAGTAGTAATTAAAATTCCTTGAAAAATTAACGCCCTTGACTCAATAGCTGATAATACTTTTGTGGATTCTTTGATATTTAACAGTTGGTTAATGTTAAATTGAAATCTTTTATAAAGCTCAAATAGTTCTTTTTCTGCATAATGTTTCTCATGTGTAGCTTTTTCAATACTATTAATTTTATCTGCATCTGTGAGTTTTATATCTTTAATATCATCTAATAAATTTGATGTTGATAAATATTTCCAAATTTGTTTGGAGGTAGAATTTTTAGGCTCAAATTTAAATTGGGGATTAGTCCTATGTGATAAATGAAAATCTAAAATTGTATTTTCTGATATTTCTATATTTGGTTGGTTGGTATATCCCATTAAAAAAATTATTTTCTTTTCATAAAATTTTTCTTCAAAACCTATCTCTTTCTTTAAATCTAACAACAATTGCGCTTCTTCTTTTTTATCATTATTAATTAAACAATAAATATTAAATTTAGATAAATAATTATCCTGAATTGGATCTTGAGTTTTAAAGAATATTTCACATGCTTTTTTAATTTCTGAATTTGAAAGATAGTCATCCACTAACATTCTAGTAAGTTTTGGATGTTCATTAATCATTTGATTTTTTAATAAATATTTTTTAATTAATTGGAGATTGGAGTTTTTGATAAGCCAATTTGATTTTAACTCTAAAAACTGATCTTTAGAAATATTTGTTGTAGGATAGTGAGCATTGGTTAAAAGTAAAATATCTAAAATTTCAGAAGCATCTTTTGAAAGATTCATTTTATTAATTCTTTTAAATATATTCAAAATTTGATCACCGTTTGATTTAGACCACATATTAATATCTAGTCCATTTTCTGCGGGGTCGTATAATCCTACAATTTTATTTGAAGCTAATGTTTGGTCCTCTTCTATACCTAACTCTACATCTTTTTGGGATTGCATTTCATAAATACTATTTTGTAGTATTTTTTCAGCTTCACTATTTTCTATTACAGAAGATTCTTCTATTGTATTTTTTTCTTTTATATTCCAAATATCAACAGGTTCTTGTGCTTGTGCATTAAATCCAAAAAATAAAGAAAATAAGATAATTAATAAGTATGTTTTATTTAACAATTTTAAGTTTTTCATTTAAAATAATTTTTTCAATATTTTTATTTGGTGATGGAAATTCAATTTTACCCAAAAGTGTTATTGCACCAACAATAATTAAAATAAAAAATATTTTAACCAATAGTCCTTTGGTACTACTGCTACTTGTATTTTTTGAAAATTGCATATAATGTTTTATTAATTTCAAATTAAGACATATTTGTGTTTTTTCAATAAAGAAAGTTTATGAATTCAAATAAAAACATCGTTTTTTTGGGAATGATGGGGTCAGGAAAATCCTCTATAGGTAATTTAGTTTCAAAAAAACTTAATATTCCTTTTATTGATATTGATTATTTAATCGAGGAGTATGCTGGAATGTCAGTGTCAAAAATATTTATGAATAATGGAGAAGGTTATTTTAGAGCTCTAGAAGAAAAAATTACACTTAAATCTTTAAAAAATAAAAAAAATATTATTTCATTGGGAGGTGGTGGCTTTATAAATGATAAGATTAGAAGAGAGATTCTGACTAATCATTTTTCTTTTTGGCTTGATTGTAACGAATCAGTTTTACTTAAAAGAATTAAGAACAGTAAGAAGAGACCATTGGCCCTAAAATCAACAGATAAGGAAATACTAGCAATTATTAAGAAAAGGACCAAAATATACTCTAAAGCACAATTTAAAATAAACTGCAACGATCTTACAAAAATTCAAATAGTAAAAAAAATAATAAAAATTTATGAGCTTAATTAAATTACAAGTAAATACTAAAAATCAAAAATATCCTATCTTTATTGGAAATAATATTTTAGGTAAATTAAACGAATTCTTAATTGAGTCTTCTATTAATTTTAATCAATGCCTTATAGTTGCGGATAAAAAAGTACCAAAAAAATTAATTAATAAAGTATTTAATTCTTTACCAAAAAACTCTGTGATAATTCACTATTTTAATGCTAGTGAAAAAAATAAAAATCTAAAAAGTGTTTATAAAATTATATCTCTACTGTTAAATAAAAATTTTAATAGAAATGACTGCTTAATCTCTTTAGGTGGTGGAATAACAGGAGATGTTTCTGGTTTTGCAGCAAGTATATATAAAAGAGGATTAAAATTTATTAATTTACCGAGTACCTTGCTATCACAGGTAGATTCTTCAATTGGAGGTAAAACTGGTGTAAATACTCCACATGGTAAAAATTTAATAGGTTCATTTTACCAACCAAGTTTAGTTGTTTCAGATATTAATTTTTTAAGTTCTTTACCCAAGAGGGAAATTATATGTGGATATGGTGAGGTTTTAAAACATGCACTAATTAATAATAAAAAATTTTTTACATTCTTGAATAAAAATGGTTCTAAAATTTTAAACTTAAAAAGTCCTTTTATTGAAAAAGCAATTTATACAAGTTGCCTAATTAAAAAGAAACTTGTTGAAACTGACGAAAAAGAACTTGGTATAAGAAAAATATTAAACTTAGGTCATACATTTGCTCATGCATATGAGGCAACACTAGGATATTCAAAAAAATTAAACCATGGTGAAGCTGTTATACTTGGAGTTAAAACAGCTGCAAAATTCAGTTTATTAAACAAAATTTTAAATATTAAAGAATTTAAATTAATTGAAAATCATTTGAATGACCTAAATCTTCCAAGAAATATAAATAAATTCTTTTCTATAAAAAACTTAAATACAATTTTATCATTTATGAAAAAAGATAAAAAAAACAATACAAAAAAAATTAATTTAATTTTACTAAAAAAAATTGGTTCTCCAGTTTATAAACTGCACTTTAATGAAAAAAAAATTAATCTTTTTCTTAAAAAAGAATTAACTGAGTAATATTTGAATTGAATGTATATAGTTTTTTAATTCATAATCTAAAATATTGTAAACCTTTTTAGTTGACTCTATTTTATTTAATTTTATTAGTTCTTCAGATTTAATGCTTAATTTTAAATGAAATTTTCCTTCTTGGTTTCCTTTATGATTTTTATGTAAAAAACTTTTATCATCTACCTTTAAACCTTGTATAATAATTTCTTTTTGAAGTTTATTTTCAACAATTTTAATTAATTCGTTTATATTCATAAATAATAATTTATTACTGTATAGCATGAAAAATATTTGTGATTGGAATAATTGTACTGAAATTGGTGAATATAAGGCTCCAATTGAAAAAGATAATAGTAGGAGCTACAGGCTACTTTGTTTACCTCATGTTAAAGAATTTAATAAAAATTGGAATTATTTTAAAGGAATGGATGATGAGCAGGTATTTGATTTTTTAAAGTCTGATATGACTTGGCACAAACCTACTCAAAGCTTTAGCTCCTCTGATAATTTTTTTAAAATTCTTTGGAACAACACTTTAAAAGATGAATTTGATAAGACTAAACTTAGAGGTGAATATAATCATATGAATCAATTCAAGTTTAATGCTAATGATATTAAGGCTTTTAGCATTCTAGGTGTTTCAGTCGGTTTAAAATGGCAGCAAATACAAGATAAATTCAAAACTCTTGTCAAAAAATTTCACCCTGATATTAATTTGGGAAATAAAGAATACGAAGAAAAACTCAAATTAATTACTTTGGCTTATACGCAGCTAAAAAACACTTATAAGGAAAAAATTGACACCTAATTTAAATATACGGCCAGACATTAAGATATCTTTAAAACAAAGTTTTGGAATTGATTCAGACATGGAAGTGGATGCCTTCTCTAAAAAAAATGAGTACGTGCCTGAGATAGATAAAAATTATAAATTTGATAGAGATACTACGCTTGCAATCTTGTCTGGATTTGCTTTTAATAAAAGAGTTTTAGTTCAGGGATATCATGGCACTGGTAAATCAACACACATCGAACAAATTGCTGCAAGATTAAATTGGCCGTGTATTAGGGTAAACCTAGACAGTCATGTAAGTAGGATTGATCTTATTGGTAAAGATGCAATCGTTGTAAAAGATGGTAAACAGATTACAGAATTTAAAGAAGGTATTCTACCTTGGTCTATTCAAAACCCTGTTGCTCTTGTATTTGATGAATATGATGCTGGAAGACCAGATGTAATGTTTGTTATCCAAAGAGTACTAGAAGCTGAGGGAAATTTTACTCTTTTAGATAAAAATAAAGTTATAAAGCAAAATAAATTTTTTCGACTATTTGCAACTTCTAATACTATTGGATTAGGTGACACGACAGGACTATATCATGGCACACAACAAATAAACCAGGGACAGATGGATAGATGGAATATTGTTACGTCTCTAAATTACCTGAGCCTTGATAGAGAAATGGAGATTGTTTTAGCAAAGAATAAAAATTTAAATAACCCCAAAGGTAAAGAAAAAGTAGCTAATATGATTAAGGTGGCTTCTTTAACCAGAAAAGGTTTTATAGCAGGAGACATTTCAACAGTCATGAGTCCTCGAACTGTATTGCATTGGGCTGAAAATACAGAAATCTTTAAAGACACTGGTTATGCGTTTAGAGTTACATTCTTAAATAAATGTGATGATATTGAAAAGAATACTATTGCTGAATATTATCAAAGATGTTTTGGTGACGAATTACCAGAGTCGATGATAAATATTCAGATCTAAATGAGTAATAAAGAGGATAATTTTAAAGAACAATTTAAGCAAGCTCTAATTTCTACTGCAAAAGTAATTTCTGAAGATTATAAGATTGATACCAAAAAAATTGATAACGATTTACGCTCAAAACAAATAGATTTTTTTGATGTAACAAATTTATCAAATAAAGATGATTTTACCAGATTGAGGGCAGAAACAGATTCAGGTGCACTTAAAAAGAAATTTTCAAATAAAAAAATATTTAATAAAAACTTACCCAATAACCCTTCTTGTAAATCTCTATACAATATTGCTGAAAAAATTAGATATGAGGTTTTAGGTGGAAAAATGCTTAAGGGTGTTGGAAAAAATTTAAGCGAAAATTATGCTAAAAAAATAGCTTCAGTTCGTAAAGATCAATTAAAAAATAAGAGTGATGTTTCTGTAACAGAGGCTTTTGAATTTTATATGTTAAAAAAATTTTTTAACTTGGAGCTTAACGCCGTATCTTCGAAAATGTTAAGTTTTTGGGAAAAAGATTTTACATCTTCTATTGATAAACATTTAGATTTTTTAAATGAAAATTTAGAGGATCAGGATAGCTATGGGTTAAAATTTTCAGAAATTTTTGAAAGTATGAATGTTTTTAATTCAGATAAAGATGAAAAAAACGAAGACGATGAGCAAGATAGTGAACAAGATAATAAATCAGAAAATAATGATGATAATCAGTCAGATAGCAAAGAAGATGAGAGTAAGCAAGATGAAACTCAGACAAGCCTAGATGCAGGTTTTGATCTTAGCGACCATCAAATGGATGAACAACTAGAAGATTCGGAATCTCTTAAAGATAATACTGAAAATATAATACAAAAAGCTAATTTAAACAGTGTGGATCAAGAGTATAAAGTTTTTACAACAGAATTTGATGAAATTGCAAAAGCAGAAATATTAGAGGATATAAAAGAAATTCAGAAATTAAGAAAAAATTTAGATCAGCAACTCACTGGTTTTCAAGATCTAATAACAAAACTTGCAAATAAATTACAGAGACAGCTGCTTGCAAAACAAAATAGAGCTTGGGAATTTGACCTAGAAGAGGGTTTATTAGATAGTTCTAAACTAACTAGGATTATTATGGACCCCTATAATTCACTATCTTTTATGAAAGAAAAAGATCTTGATTTTAAAGATACTATAGTAACTTTACTAATTGATAACTCAGGATCAATGCGTGGACGCCCCATAACAATCGCTGCACTTTGTGCGGATATATTATCTAGAACTTTAGAAAGATGTTCAGTGAAGGTTGAAGTATTGGGTTTTACTACCAAAAATTGGAAAGGTGGAAAAAGTAGAGAGGCTTGGGCAAAAACTGACAAACCAAAGAATCCTGGAAGGCTTAATGACTTAAGACACATTATATATAAGGGAGCTGACACTCACTGGAGGCAAGCTAAAAATAATATAGGTTTAATGCTTAAAGAAGGTCTCTTAAAAGAAAATATAGATGGGGAAGCTATATCTTGGGCGTACAACAGAATTAAAAAAAGAAAAGAAGAAAGAAAAATTCTAATGGTCATTTCAGATGGTGCACCAGTAGATGATTCTACTCTATCAGTTAATTCAGGTGACTTTCTAGAAAAGCATTTGAAAAAAATGGTTAAATTTATAGAAACCAAAAGTGATGTTGAAATTTTAGCTATCGGTATTGGTCATGATGTTTCTAGATACTACGATAAGGCTATTAAAATAACAGATATCCATGAACTTGGGGATGTAATGATTTCCCAATTAAGTGGACTTTTTGAGAATAAAAATAAATTACACTAAAGGTTTAAAAGATCTTTATTTTTCCATTTAATGTTAACTTCTGCACCACCTCTAGTTTTTGAATTCCTACATAAAATACTAGCATAATTTTTTTCGAGCAAAGTTTTACCAATAAAAATACCAAGACCTAGTCCTGATTTAGATTTTATAGAAGATTTATAAGACTTAATGTAAGGCTCACCAATTTTTCTTAGTACATCATTGGGGTATCCTTCACCATCATCTTCAATTAAAATTTCTGTAATATCAGAATCACTTTTGATATTTATAAAAACTTTACTTTTTGAAAATTTATTAGCATTGCCAATAAAGTTTCTTAATCCATAAACAATCTCAATAGATTTAGTAATATTGAATGGATTGGAGTATTGATCAAAACTTATGATAAATTCTTTTTTACTTGTTTCTTTAAAAGACTTTATAATTTCATTGACATAGTCAACTATAGTTAAGTCTGTATCAATAAAATCATCTTCAATGGTAGGATTTAGTGTTAATTTTTTTAATATTTCACTACATCTTTCAATTTGACTTACTAAAAGATCAATATCTTTTTTAACTTCGACATTATTTTTGAATTGTTTTAATAAATCTGCAGATATAATTTTTATTGTAGAAAATGGAGTACCTAAAGAGTGAGCAGCCGCTGCTGCTTGACCACCTAATGACAAAAGCTCATGTTCTTTTGACATAATTTCTTCCATTTTATTTAAAGCTTCTTTTCTAATCCTAGATTCTTTGCCAAAAATTAAAGCAAAATAATTTAAAAAAATTAAAGCAATAATTAATGAAATGGGTATTGAATAATAGTAATAACTATCAACATGAAAATGTTCATTAACTGGGTATGGCAGTGGATGATTAAAAAAAGTAAGAAAAATAATTATTAAAATAGTAATACTGGCTAGTGATAAATTACTCTTAAGACCTAAGTTTGATGATGAAAAAATAGTTGGTATTATCAAAAAAATTGAGAAAGGATTTGCAATTCCCCCTGTTAAATAAATTAAACAACTTAGCTGTAAAATATCAATTAATAAAAAGAAGAAGGCTATTTTATCAGATAACTGCGTGTTTTTATTAATATGAATTAAATAGAGATTACTAAGTATTCCAATTAAAATTATTAAATTTCCTAAAATTATCTCAAATGTAAAATTAAAAATAAAATAAATTGAGTTTATAGTTATAAATTGACCAATAATAGCAATCCATCTTAAATTGATGTAGGTAGATTTTTTTAGTGAAAAATATTTTGAAGTTTCGAAAAACTTCATTATTAAATATCTAAATTTTGAACATTAATTGCATTTGAAACAATAAAATCTTTTCTTAAAGCAACATCATTACCCATCAAGGTATGAATAAGATGCTGGTCTTTTTTTAAATCTTTTGAATACTGAACCTGTAATAAATTTCTTGTTTCAGGATCTAGAGTCGTACTCCATAATTCTTCTGGATTCATTTCTCCTAATCCCTTGAATCTTTGAATGCTCATTCTAGATTTTTCTTCTTCATAAGCTTTAGTAAATTCTTTAGTTCCTTTTTTAACTTTTTGTAATTCTTTATTATTTTTTAAAATATAATTTTCCAGTTCATTTTCATCTTTTATGTAGATTCCTTTGGTGCCTTTATTGATTTTGAATAATGGTGGTTGAGCAAGATACACATGGCCATTTTCAATTAGCTTGTTGAATGGCTTGTTATTAAAGAATGTTAATAATAATGCTCGTATATGAGAGCCATCAACATCGGCATCTGTCATGATAATAATTTTTCCATACCTTAAGTCTTTTAAATCTATTTCTTCATCTTTTGGATCTAGGCCAAGCGCATTAATTAAAGTAACAACTTCATTAGAGGACATCATTTTAGCTAATGATTTTGTTCTATGTTCACTACCATCTCTATTACTATTTTTTTTAAGAGCAACTTCCTCGACATAAGTATTAAGAATTTTTCCTCTTAATGGTAAGACGGCTTGATTTGATCTGTTTCTACCTTGTTTTGCAGAGCCACCAGCTGAATCTCCTTCAACTATAAATAATTCTGTTCCTTCTTGTTTTCCTATTTGACAATCAGCTAATTTTCCAGGCAAACCACTTAGTTCTAAAGCACCTTTTCTTCTCACATTTTCTCTAGCTTTTCTAGCAACATCTCTTGCTAGAGCTGCCTGCATTACTTTAGCTAAAATAATCTTTGATAATGTTGGGTTTTGATCAAACCATATTGAAAGTTTTTCACTAACAATACTTTCCACAATCATTCTAACTTCTGATGAAACAAGTTTATCTTTTGTTTGAGAAGAAAATTTAGGATCAGGTATCTTTGCTGAAATTACACATGTAAGGCCTTCTTTAATATCATCTCCTGAAATAGTTAATTTATTTTTTTTTAATAAATTATGCTCTGTAGCATATTTATTAATTACTCTAGTAAGGGCACTCCTAAATCCTAATAAATGGGTACCGCCATCTTTTTGATAAATGTTATTTGTATATGGATAAATGTCCTCTCCATAACTTGCATTCCACTTTAAAGAGCATTCAATTTCTATATTTTCTTTTTTCCCTTCAATATAAATTGGCTTCTTAAATAAATCATTACCTGTTTTATTTACAAGTTTTTCTCTTTTTTCATCTAAAAAATCAACAAATTCTAAAACTCCTCCATCAAATTTAAATACAATTATTTTTTCTTTTTTTTGATTTAAATCATTAACTGTTATCTTTATTCCCTTGTTCAAAAATGCAAGTTCACGCATTCTTTTAATAATTATATTTGGAGTAAATTTTATTGAAGAGAATATTTCTTTTGATGGTAAAAATGTTATTTGTGTTCCAGTTTCTTTTGATTTTCCTATAACTTTAAGAGGTGCTTTTGAAGCCCCGTCTTTAAATTCCATAAAATAAGTTTTTCCATCTCTATCTATTTCTAATTTTAATTTTTCTGATAATGCATTTACAACTGAAACCCCTACGCCGTGTAAACCACCTGATACTTTGTATGAGTCGTGATCAAATTTTCCCCCAGCATGAAGTTGAGTCATAATAACTTCTGCTGCAGACATTTTTTCACCTTTATGCATATCAACAGGTATTCCTCTACCATCATCTCTAACTGTAATGGTTCCATCGGAGTTTATTTTAACATCTATATTTTTACAGTGTCCTGCTAATGCTTCATCTATTGAGTTATCAACAACCTCGTAGACCATATGATGCAAGCCCGTTCCATCATCGGTATCACCAATATACATTCCTGGTCTTTTTCTAACAGCTTCAAGACCTTTTAAAACTTTGATGGAGTCTGCTTGATATGTTGAGTTGTTTTTCATATTTTTGTATTGGAAAATTAAATAATTATAACATTTTTATAAAAAAAAGAGGGAAATTAATTAGATTAATCCACAAAAAATGCATGAATAGGCCGCTTTTTTAAATGGTTTTTTAATTTTTTGGCGGAGAGACAGGGATTCGAACCCTGGGTACCTTTAACAGTACACACACTTTCCAAGCGTGCGCTTTAAACCGCTCAGCCATCTCTCCAGCTACTGGTCTTTATTAATTTTAAGCACTCCTATAAATGCTTCTTGTGGTATTTCAACTTTTCCAAATTGTTTACCTCTAGCTTTTCCTTTTTTCTGCTTATCTAATAGTTTTCTTTTTCTGTCTCTGGCACCACCACCGTGAATTTTTGTTAAAACATCTTTTTTAAAACCCTTAATAGTTTCCCTTGCTATAATCTTTCCACCAATTGCAGCCTGTATTGGAATCATAAAGTTGTGCCGTGGAATTAAATCTCTTAATTTTTCACAAACTTCTCTTCCAACTGTTTGTGCAAAATCTTTATGTACCATCATTGAAAGTGCGTCTACTGGCTCAGCATTAACAAGTATTCCAAGTTTCACTAAATCCCCTTCTCTATGACCAATAATTTCATAATCAAAACTAGCATAACCACTCGTCATCGATTTAAGTCTATCATTAAAATCAAAAACAACTTCGTTCAGAGGAATTTCGTAGTTTAAAACCGCTCTATTTCCAGAGTAACTTAAGTCAGTTTGTACACCCCTTTTATCCTGACAAACTTTTATGATCGCTCCTAAGTATTGATCTGGAGTAATAATTGTTGCTTTGATCCATGGTTCTTCAATATATTTAATAAAAGTAGGCTCTGGTAAACTTGAAGGATTTTGTAATTCTATAACCTCACCTTTGTTCATGTGAACTTTATAAACAACACCGGGTGTTGTCGTTAGTAAATTTATATCAAATTCTCTCTCTAATCTTTCTGTTATAATTTCTAAATGTAGTAAGCCTAGAAATCCACATCTAAATCCCAATCCTAAAGCAGAAGACGATTCTGCTTCGTATGAAAAACTAGCATCATTTAATTGCAGTTTACCTAAACCATCTTTTAATTTTTGATATTCAGAGCTATCTACAGGAAATAATCCACAGAATACAACTGGTTTACTTGGTTTAAATCCTGGAAGTGCCTCCTGAAGTGGTTTACTTGCATCACAAATGGTGTCTCCAACTTTTGTTTCTGATAAAATTTTTATTCCTGTTGTTATAAAGCCAATTTCTCCAGCGTTTAATTCATTAACATCAGTTGCTTTAGGTGTAAATACTCCAACTTTTTCAATAATATATTCCTGCTTTGTGGACATCATTTTTATCTTCATATTCTTAACAATTTTTCCATCAATAACTCTAACTAAAATAACCACACCTAGATAAGTGTCATACCAACTATCAACTAATAAACATTTTAAATCTGCATCTTTTTCTCCTTCTGGAGCTGGTAGTGATACAATAATTTGTTCTAGAATATCCTCTATACCTTCACCTGTTTTTCCTGAGCAAGGTATGGCATTTTCAGTATCAATACCTATAACATCCTCTATTTCTTGTTTTGTTTTTTCTAAATCTGATGCTGGTAAGTCAACTTTATTTAAAACAGGGACTATCTCATGCTTTGTATCTAAAGCTTGATAAACATTTGCCAATGTTTGTGCCTCTACTCCTTGAGTGCTATCAACAATTAAAATAGATCCTTCACATGCATATAGAGATCTACTAACTTCATAGCTAAAATCTACGTGTCCTGGAGTGTCAATAATGTTGAGAATGTACTCTTTGCCATCTTTTGCTTTATAATTAAGTTTAACAGTTTGGGCTTTAATAGTAATCCCTCTTTCTCTTTCAATATCCATAGAATCTAAAACTTGTGCCTTCATCTCTCTTTCTGTAAGGCCACCACATGTATGAATTATTCTATCTGCTATAGTTGATTTGCCATGATCAATATGCGCAATGATTGCAAAGTTTCTAATATGATCAATTTTTGTCATGATTATGATCTAATCTTTGCACCAGTTTTTAATTCAACAGCTAAAATAATAAGTTGATTAATTTTATTCAAATCTTCTTCTGTTAATGTTTTCTCTAAAGATTGAATAGTTACATTTAATGCAATTGATTTTTTACCATCAGGAATATTGGCTCCTTCATAAACATCAAATACTTTGACAGATTTTATTAATTCTTTATCTACGTTGGAGATGGTCTCTACTAATTCCTGAACTTTAAAATTTTTATCTAAAACAAAAGCAAAATCTCTTTCTGATTTTTGAAAATCTGAATATTTATATTGGGTTTTTTGATCTTTTAATGATTTTTTTGGTTGTTTTAAATTATCTAAAAATATTTCAAAGCCCACTAATGCTTCAGCCTTAATATCTAGTTTTTTTAATATACTTGGGTGAATATCACCAAAGAAAGCTACTACTTTTTCCTTACCTTTGTTTAAAAATATTCTTCCTGATTTTCCTGGATGATAATAGCTTGGTGTTTCATCATCAATGTATAGTTTGTCTTTATTGTAGCCTGCCTCAGCTAAACTTTTAATGACATCACTTTTAACATCAAATACGTCAACAATTCTTTCTTTTTCCAACCAACTTTGCCTAGCTAATTTTCCTGATCTTAACCCACTAACTACTGTCTGTTGCTCTCCTGGTTGTGATCCAAAAAAAGTTGGACCTATTTCAAATACTGATAAATCTTTAAATCCTCTTCCTAAGTTCTTATTCAAATGAATAATTAAATTAGAAAAGATTGAACTTCTCAATACATCCAAATCAGAACTTATGGGATTAATTATTTTAATTTCTTTATTGTCTTCAATAAATAGTTGATTAATTTTACTATCAGTAAAAGACCATGTAATAGCCTCTAGATAACCCTTGGAAGCTATAGATCTTTGTAAAAAATGAAATAACTTTTGTTTTAAATTTAATGTTGGTTTTTTTCTAACTTTTTCAGGTTCAATCATGTTAATTTGATCATAACCTTTAATTCTTACAAGCTCTTCTACCACATCAACTTCTTGGAAAATATCAGGTCTCCAAGATGGTATAATGACATCGAGTAGCTCTTTATCTTCTTTTGTTTCAAATCCTAAATTATTTAGGATTGTGATCATTTCTTTTTTATCAATATTAAACCCAGTAATTTTTTCAAATAAAAAAGGATTAAATTTTAATGATTTTTTTTTAACATCCCCAATTTTTTGAATATCAAATTCACTAACTATACCACCACATATTTCTTGTATTAAGTTAGCAGCCCTTTCAAGTCCCTGCTCAATTGATAATGGGTCAATACCTCTTTCAAATCTAAATTTTGCATCAGTATCTATATTAAGTTTTTTGGAAGATTTTCTAATTGATCGTGGATTAAAATGAGCAGACTCAATTAATACATTTTTTGTACTTAATGTCGTTCCAGTTCTTGTGCCCCCTATTATGCCGCCAAGACCCAATACACCTGTTGCATCTGATATGACACACATCGCATCATCTAATTTATATTCTTTATTGTCTAATGCCTCAAATTTTTCATCTTTTTTAGAGTTTCTTACAACTATTCCTTTATCTATTTTATCAACATCGTATGCGTGAAGTGGTCTATTTAAATCAAACATTACATAATTTGTAATATCAACTATTGCTGAGATAGGCTTTTGACCTAGAGAAATTATTTTTTCTTTTAACCATTCTGGGCTTTCTATATTTTTTACACCTGTAATTAAGCAACTACCAAATGATGTGCATGCCTGATCTTTTTCATTTTCAATTTTTATACTAACAGTTTGTTTATTTTTTTTAACTAATTTTTTTTCTTTTTCATTTTTTAATGTTCCTGCGCCTGCTGCTGCTAGATCTCTTGCTATTCCTCTTACGCCTAAACAATCCGCTCTATTTGGTGTAATGGAAATATCAATTACGTTTACACTTTTTTTTGAAAAATAATTTTCACCTATCTTTTTATTATACTTTTCTAATGAAAGTTCTGTAATGCCATCACTTTCATTTGATAGATTTAGTTCAGACTCGGAACAAAGCATTCCATATGAAGTAACACCTCTTATTTTGCTTACCACTAATTTCATTTGGTTTTTTGGTACTACAGCGCCAGGAGGAGCATAAATTGTCAACAATCCTTCTTTTGCATTTGGTGCACCACAAACAACTTTAACAGGGTCACCTTTTCCAATGTCTACATCACAAACTTTAAGTCTGTCAGCATCAGGGTGTTTTTCTGCTTTTAAAATTTTGGCAATTATAAAATCATCTAACTCTCCAGATTGACTCTCAACACCTTCTACTTCCAGTCCAACGTCTGTAAGTTTATCAATAATTTGATTTTCATTAAGCTTAGTATCTAGATGTTCTTTTAACCAATTCGTTGTGATTTTCATCTACTTAGGCCTCTGTAATTTGTCGGCACATCTATTGGATCAAAACCAAAGTGATTTAACCATCTATAATCACAATCAAAAAATGCTCTTAAATCATTTATGCCATATTTAAGCATTGCCAATCTATCTATTCCTATACCAAATGCATATCCTTGGAATTTATCTGGGTTGACTTTTACATTTTTTAATACATTTGGATGAACCATGCCACAGCCTAAAACTTCAAGCCACTTATCTCCTTCACCAATTATTATTTTTCCATCTTTAATTTCATAACCAATATCAACCTCAGCTGACGGTTCGGTAAATGGAAAGTGACTTGGTCTAAACCTCATTTTAATTTTATCAACTTCAAAAAACTCTTTAATAAAATAATTTAAACAGCCCTTTAAGTGACCCATGTTTATACCTTTATCAATATGTAATCCTTCAACTTGGTGAAACATAGGTGTATGAGTTTGATCACTATCTGATCGATATGTTCTACCTGGTGCAATTATTTTAAAAGGTGGCTTATCATTAAGCATAGTTCTAATTTGAACTGGAGAGGTGTGTGTTCTTAATAATAGCTCTTTTTTTTCATCAAGATAAAATGTGTCATGCATATCTCTTGCTGGGTGATTGTCAGGTGTATTTAATGCTGTAAAATTGTTATATTCATTTTCAATATCTGGACCTTCTTCAACACTAAATCCAATTTCTGAAAAGATTGAAGAAATTTCATCAATAACTTGTGATACTGGGTGAATCTTTCCTTGAGTAAAAGGTCTCTCAGGTAGAGTTATGTCTATTTTTTCTTTTTCTAATTTTGTATTAATTTCTTTGATTTCAATATTATTTATTTTTGTAGTAATCAAATTTTGAAGTTCATCTTTTACTGAATTTAAGTCTGATGCAAATTTCTTTCTCTCTTCTTCTGCTATTTTTGCAAGTTGCTTAAACTGAGAACTAATCAATCCATTTTTACCAAATAGATCTGTTTTGATTTGATTGACTTGATTTAAGTCTAAATTTTCTTTTAATTTTAAAAGAAATTCATCTTTTATTTTTTTAATATCAGACATACAGAGAGATTATTTCTTCACTGAAGAAAAACAATAGTGAAGATTAATTTAGTGCCGATTGAGCTTTTTGAACGATCGTTTTAAAGGCTTCTGGGCTATCGTATGCTATTTCAGCTAGTATTTTTCTATCCAGCTTAATTCCACACTTTGTTAAACCATTAATAAATTTTGAATAAGTTAGTCCTTCAGATCTAACACCTGCGTTGATTCTCTGTATCCATAAAGATTTAAATTCTCTTTTTTTAGTTCTACGATCTCTATAGGCATATTGCATAGCTTTTTCCATAGCTTGCTTTGCAACTCTAATAGTATTTTTTCTTCTGCCCCATTGTCCTTTGACAGCTTTTAAAACTTTTTTATGTTTGGCGTGACTTGTTACACCTCTTTTTACTCTTGCCATTTTATCCTCTTAAACTGTAAGGCATGTATGATTTAACTATTTTGCCATCTTGTTTTGACATAGCAGTCGTGCCTCTTAATTTTCTAATTTGTGAATTTGTTCTTTTAATCATACCGTGTCTTTTTCCAGCTTGAGCCATCATGACTTTGCCTGTAGCTGAAATCTTAAATCTTTTTTTTGCTGAACTTTTAGTTTTTAATTTTGGCATAATTCTGCGGACTTATACAAATATTGGAATGGATTTACAACCTCTATTAAGCCTTATAAAGGCTGAATAACCATGATCATTTGCTTCCCATCAAACTTTGGGTGTAACTCTACTTTGCCAACATCTTGCATATCGACTTTTATTTTATTCATTAACTCTCTACCTAAGTGAGAATGTTGCAATTCTCTGCCCTTAAACCTAATGGTAAATTTTACTTTATCGCCTTTTCCAATGAATTTTTTAGCATTTTTAACTTTAAAATCATAATCATGGGTTTCTGTAACTGGTCTCATTTTTATTTCTTTTAATAAGACAATTTTTTGTTTCTTTTTTGCAACATTTGCTTTTTTTTGAGCATCATACTTAAATTTACCCATATCAATAATTTTACATACAGGTGGTTTTGCATTTGGAGCTATCTCAATTAAATCTAAACCTTGCTCTTTAGCCATTGATATGGCTTCATTAGTATTTAATATTCCTATATTATCGCCATCACTTCCAATAACCTGAACTTCTGGGGCAGTAATCCTATTGTTAGACTTAGGTCCTCTATCTTTAGTTCTTCTTTGAAAGTAATTTCCTTTAAAATCTGCCACTTAGTTTGAGGGTGCTTTATTTAAAGCTGAGAATTTTTTTAAAAATAATTTTAATTCCATATTTTCTTGTTTGTTAGTATCTAATCTTCTAATCGTTACTGAGTTACTGTCAACTTCTTTTTTACCACAAATTAACAAAAGTGGTATTTTAGATAAAGAATGTTCTCTAATTTTATAATTTAAATTATGATTTTTCAAATCTACTTCTGAACTAATTCCTGTGTTATTAATTTTTTTATTAACATCTTTTGCATATTCATCAAACTCTTCTGAAATAGGAATTACAACTACCTGTAAAGGTGCCAACCAAAATGGAAATTTGCCAGCATAATTTTCAATGAGAATACCCATGAACCTTTCTAAAGATCCAGATAACGCTCTGTGAAGCATTACTGGAATTTTTTTAGTTCCATCTTTATCTACAAAAGACGCATCTAATCTACCTGGTAAATTTAGATCTACTTGCAAAGTTCCACACTGCCAATCTCTACCAATAGCATCTCTTAAAACAAATTCAATTTTTGGACCATAAAATGCTCCTTCACCTTTGTTAACTGTATATTCGAGTTTAGATGCTTTAACTGCATCTAATAAAGCTTTTTCTGCTTTATCCCAAACTTCGTCTTCACCAACTCTTACTTCTGGTCTGTCTGCATATTTTAAAATTACATTTTCAAAACCAAGATCTTTATAAATATCTAAAATCAAATTTGTTACAATAATACATTCTTCTGTAATTTGTTCCTCTGTACAAAAAATATGAGCATCATCTTGTGTAAAGGCTCTAACTCTTAAAAGACCATGTAAGGCTCCAGAAGGTTCATACCTATGGACCTTACCAAACTCTGAAATTCTTAAAGGAAGATCACGATAACTTTTTAAACCTTGATTAAAAACCTGAATATGTCCTGGGCAATTCATTGGTTTGATTGCAAATATTTTTTTATCTGGAGTTTCCGATGTATACATATGCTCACCATACTTTCCCCAGTGTCCTGATTTTTCCCAAAGAGCTCTATCTAAAATTTCTGGGGTATTTACCTCTTTATAGCCTCCTTCTTCTTGTCTATTCCTAATATAAGTAACTAGTTTTTGAAAAAGCTTCCAACCTTTTTGATGCCAAAAAACTGATCCTGGACTTTCTTCTCTGAAATGAAATAAATCCATTTCTTTTCCAAGTTTCCTATGGTCTCTTTTTTCAGCTTCTTCAATTCTCTTTAAATATGCGTCTAAATCTTTTTGTGAAGCCCAACTTGTACCGTAAATTCTCTGTAACATTTCATTATTAGAGTCACCTCTCCAATAAGCTCCTGATACTTTTGTTAATTTAAAATATTTACCGATTTTTCCTGTTGAGGATAAGTGTGGTCCTTTGCATAGGTCATGCCAATCTCCATGAAAATATATAGAAACATCCTCTCCCTGAGGAATACTTTCTATAATTTCAGCTTTATATATTTCTCCCTTATCTTTAAAATGGGCTATTGCTTTTTCTCTACTCCAAACCTCTCTTGTAGTTGGAACGTCTCTATCAACAATTTCCTTCATCTTGTTTTCAATTTTATTTAAGTCTTCTTCGGTGAAAGGTTCTTTTCTTGAAAAATCATAGTAAAATCCATTCTCTATAATTGGGCCGATAGTTACTTGAGTTTCTGGAAAAAGTTCTTGTACCGCCATTGCTGTTATATGCGCAGTATCATGACGAATAGTTTCTAAACCTTCTATATCCTTAGAGGTAAAAATTTTAATAGCACAGTCTTTATCTATAACGTAGCTCAAGTCTTTAAGTTCTTCATCAACACTAATAACTGTGGCTTGTTTTGATAAAGATTTACTAATCTTCTCTGCAACTTCTAAGCCTGTTACTTTGTTTGGAAATTCAATACTGTTCCCATCTGGTAATGTAATTAATGGCATTTAATTTAATAGTTTTTTGTACTCTGAATATGTAGAAAAACACATTTTTTCAACATTAAATTTTTTAATTATATTTTTTCTACCTTCAATGCCCATTGATTTCAATCTAGATTGATCTAGATTTAAGACTTCTACTATTTTTTTACTTAAAGACTCTGGATTGCCTGACTTAAACAAAAACCCTGTCCCATTATTTACTATTGTTTCGTTAGATCCTCCAATATCACTTGCTATTATTGGTTTTTCCATTGATTGAGCCTCAATTGATACCCTTCCAAAAGCCTCTGGCTTTATTGAGGCTGAAATAACTAAATCAGAAAGCTTGTAAGCTAAAGGCATATTTTTACAATGTTCTACAAATTTCAACTGAGATGTTAATCTATACTGCTCAGCTAACCTTTTTATTTTTTTTGTATAAATATCTCTACCTTGATCGCTTCCCAAAATAACAGCATAAAAAGATTGATGACCTAATTCTTTATTAACAAGATTTAATGCTTCAATAAATATTTCTTGGCCTTTCCATGAAGTCAACCGACCAGGCATTAGAATTAATTTTTTATCTATAGGCACTCCCCAACTTAAACGAAGATCATCTTCTTCAGTTTCTAATGTTGTTGATGGATCAAAATAATCAACATTAATGCCTCTAAAAATTACTAAAAACTTTTTTTTTAAATCTAAATATTTTGAATAGTTATCTTTGATATGTGAAAAAATAAAATTTGAGCCAGCAATTATCAAATTAGATCTAACCATTACAGAATTATATAATTTTTTAATTGGGTTTTTAAAATTATAAGTACCATGAAAAGTTGTGACAAATTTTCTTCTTGTAATTTTTGTTGCAAGTAAACAGGACCAGGCTGGAGCTCGACTCCGTGCATGAACAATGGAAATATTATGAAATAAAATGATAAAAATTAAAGCTATTGAATTAAAAAACATTAAGATCGGATTCTTGCTATGAACTGGAAGCTTAATAAATTTTACTTTCTTTTGATCAATAAATTTTAATAACTCTCCTCCACTTGCAACAATATAAGAAGAGCAATTATTTTCTGGCAAATAGTGAGCAAGGTCATAACAGCCTGTTTCTGCTCCTCCATATCCAAGCTTTGGAATTACCTGTAAAACTTTTAATTTTGAAGACATTTATAAAACTATATATTAAGAAACAATTCTAATAAACTTTTATGAGTAAATTTAAGTACCTAAAAATCTCAAATAATAAGAAAATAAGATATTTAAGTAATAATTTTCAAAGCAAACTTTATATAGTTTTTCTACATGGTTTTAGGTCTGATATTGAAGGAGATAAGCCCACAGCTATCTTTAATTATGCAAAAAGAAATAAGTTAGGCTTTCTTGCTCTTGAATACTCTGGCCACGGAAAATCATCAGGAAAATTTACTAATGGAAATATCAGTAAATGGTCTAAAGATGTTGAAGTTTTAATCAAAAAGGTAGTTAAAAAAAATAACTTTATTTTAGTGGGTTCAAGTATGGGTGCGTGGCTATCACTTAATCAATTTAAAAATTTTAAAAAACAAATAAAAGGTTTTCTAGGAATAGGTTCTGCACCAGAATTTTTAGAAAATTTGATGTGGAAAAAATTCACTAAAAAAATGAAGAATGAGACAATAAAAAAAGGAATTATTAACTTAAGGCATGGTAATTATGAATATCCAATTACCCATCAGTTAATAAAAGATGGAAGGAAAAATAAAATTTTAAATAAAAAAATTAGATCACAAATAAATGTTACTATGATTCATGGAAGTAAAGATGAA
>CAJQSC010000006.1 GCA_905612465.1 uncultured Candidatus Pelagibacter sp. | reverse complement strand
TCTGCCGAAATTAAATCTGCAATACTCTCTGCTTTAAGTAAATTTATTTTTCCATTTTGAAATGCTAACTTTGTAAACTCACCTGGCTCTGCTAATCGACAATTCTCTACTTCTGAAATAGAGATGTGTAGAGCATCAATTACTGCTCTACTTCCATGTATATGGAATTCGGCCATATCCTCACCTGTGTAGCTCTCAGGGCCAGGAAACCATAGTATTATACCTTCGTCTATAAGCTCAGAAGTGTTGATTTTATTGATTTTTCTTAGTGTCGCAACTCTTGGCTCTGGAACTGTTGTGTTGGTTAATAATTGGATTACTTTTTTTGTGTCTTCTCCTGATACTCTAATAATTGCTACCCCAGAAATTCCTGGACCTGTGGATAGAGCATAAATTGTCATGCAAAGATTATAACTTTTATTTTGCGGTTCTGTAAAACTTTAAATTAATAGTGAGGGATCAATATTAGGCTGGCTTATTCATCGAGTTGAAGAAATCTGCATTACTTTTTGTTTCTTTAAGTTTTGAATTAATAAATTCAATTGCGTCCATGGTTCCCATAGGACTGATAATTCTTCTTAACACATTCATTTTTGAAAGATCATCTTTATCAAAAAGTAGTTCTTCTCTTCTTGTTCCTGATTTAGTTATATCGATTGCTGGATAAATTCTTCTCTCTGCGATCTTTCTATCAAGAACAGTTTCACTGTTTCCAGTTCCTTTAAATTCTTCAAAGATAACTTCATCCATTCTTGATCCAGTATCAATCAGAGCAGTTGAGATAATCGTTAAAGATCCACCTTCTTCAATATTTCTTGCAGCACCAAAAAATCTTTTTGGTCTTTGTAGTGCATTTGCATCAACACCACCTGTTAGAACTTTTCCAGAACTTGGAATTACAGCATTGTAAGCTCTGCCTAATCTTGTAATTGAGTCTAATAAGATCACCACATCTTTTTTGTGTTCTGTTAATCTTTTAGCTTTTTCGATTACCATTTCAGCAACGGCAACATGTCTTGAAGCAGGCTCATCAAATGTGGAACTGATAACTTCCCCTTTAACTGTTCTCTTCATATCAGTTACTTCTTCTGGTCTCTCGTCAATTAATAAAACCATCAAGTAACTTTCTGGATAATTTTTAGCAATTGAGTTTGCGATGCTTTGTAAAATCATTGTCTTACCGGCTTTAGGAGGTGAAATAATTATCGATCTTTGACCTTTTCCAATTGGGCTTACAAGGTCAATTAATCTTGGAGTTAAATCTGGTTTTTTTTCAATTTTAGTTGTCTCAACTTCCATCACCATTTGTTTATCCGGGTAGAGTGGAGTTAAATTATCAAACGCAATTTTGTGACGAGCTTTTTCTGGTTCTTCAAAATTTATTTTTTCTACTTGCAATAATGCAAAATATCTTTCTCCTTCTTTGGGCGCTCTTACAGGTCCTTCAACTGTGTCTCCTGTTCTTAAACCAAATTTTCTAATCTGACTTGGGCTAACATAAATATCATCTGGTCCGGCTAAATAATTTGACTCCATTGCTCTTAAAAAACCAAATCCGTCTTGTAATAATTGCAAAACTCCAGCTCCTGTTATCTCTTCTTTTTCTGCAACTTTTTTTAATATAGCAAATAAAATTTCTTGCTTTCTAAGTGTGCTAGCATTTTCAATTCCAAGCTCTTCTGCTTGTGTGATTAATTGTTCAGATGATTTTAATTTAAGTTCTTGTATATTCATGAGTAGGGGGGGTTAAAATTTTTGTAAGATAAGATAAATATATATACTCTTTAAATTATTACAAGCATAGATCTCAGTGCTCTTTAAAACTTAATAAAATATAGCATTTTATATAGTATTTAAGGACTTAAACTTAGCTCTCTAGCAAAATCTTCTACTTTAGACCAGTCGGTAAACTCAAAGGACTTTGAGGTGTCTGTTGGGCCTTTAGTCATAAACATTATAAGTCGAATAATATATTTATCAAAAAAACCATAATTTGGATAATTAACTTTGCCCGCAAACACACCTAACTTATCAGGTTTCCAATTTGAAATTTTTAAAAATTTTTTCATATAAGGATTTGTTTCTGGAGTATTTTTTTCTGGTTTTCTTGCAACAACATTTACCGAAAAGAAAGCGCTTCTTTTTTTTTCAAGTGTTTCTTTGTTTGAAGAAATAAATTTATATAAATTTTTATTATGCTTTCCATATCTGATGCTTGCTCCAATTATAATATCTTCATAAAGCTGAAGATCAAAATCACTTGCTTCTTCTAGAGAGATTAATTTTATAGATTCACTATTTTTTGAAAAGTTTTTTATTTTTTCACAAATAATTTTTGTTTGACCATCTGTACTTGAGTAAATTATTAAAGAACCAGACATTTTAATTGATATTATTTCTTATTCATTATTTGTTGTGGCATTTTCTGATAATATTTTTTTTCAACTTGGTATTCTATATCCTCTTTATCTTGTGCTGAACCCTCTGCTTGTATGAAAGTGTATTTTGCAAAATCTTTACACCAGTCTTTGTTGGTATTAAGACATTCTACTGGATGGACATTACCACCCCATTCTTTTGCATCATTTACTAGTTCATGACCTAATTCATCGGTGGTTTCGAGACAGTCTGCAACAAAACTTGGAGAATATATTACAATTTCTTTCTTACCTTCAGAAATTAATTTTTTAATTACATCTTCTGTGTAGGGTGTTATCCATTCCTCAGAACCGAAGCGACTTTGAAAGCTCATCATACACTGTTCTGGCTTAATATTTTTTAGACCATTAGTAATAAGATTAAAAGTTTCGAAGCAATGTCTATAGTAGTCATCACCTTTACTGACAACTCGCCTTTTTTGCATTCCATGAAAGGTTATTACTAAGCTGTCAATTTTCTTTCCTTGATTTATTAATTCATTTAATTTTGAGTCAACTTGATTTACAGAATTATCAATAAAGGCATGAGTTCTGTGAAAGTTTGTGATGACTTCGAAGGTTGGTATTTTTACTCTCTTCGATAACTCTTTTGCCAATGCATCTATGCCTGAAGCTATCGTAGCCTCAGAGTACTGAGGAAACATTGGTATAACTAATAATTTTGTAGCACCAATACCTTTTTTTAAATCATCCTCCCAATCATCATAAACTTCATTTACATATGGAGGTGATAAAAGAAAAGCATGGTTTACTTCGACATAACCTTCTGGATCAATTTTTTTTAATTCCTCACTTACATTTTTTGTAAAATCTCTTGTGTTGGTTATCAGTGGAAAACTTTCTCCATCCCAGATTCTTGCGTAAAGTTTTGCAGATTTTTGCGGTCTGAAGGGTAACACAAAAAAATTTAAAATTATTTTCCAAAGCCATGGATTTATATCAACAACTCTTGGGTCTCCTAAAAATGCACGAAGATATTTCCTTAGAGCTTTAGTTGTTGGCTCAGAAGGTGATCCAAGTTGAACAAATACAACTTTTGTTTTTCTTTTTGGGTGTGAGTACTGTTGTGTCATTATAAATAAGTTTTTATAAATATTGTTTTAGTTTTCAATTTAATAATCTTTTACCATCTTCACCAAATAATCTACCATGTTAGGATCTGTTTGAGGCAATACGCCATGCCCCAAATTAAAGATGTATGGATGATCTTTGAATACATCTAAATATCTTTTTGTTTCTTTTTTTAAATTTTCTTTATCCGTTAATAATACTTTTGGATCAAGTCCTCCTTGAACGGGTATATTAATCTCTTTACATATAGAAACGGGATTTACATCATAGTCGATATTGACAGCATTAGGTTTAACAATATCACAATAATTTTTATAGTTTTTTACTCCTCTTGGAAAACAGATCACTGGTACGTTTAATGATTTTACGTAATCAACTAAATTTAGTGTTGGAATATAAACATAGTTTGGTAAATCTTTTTCTTCTAACAATCCGGCCCAGCTATCAAAAATTTGAATCACTGTCGCACCACTTTTTATTTGCTGATCAATGTGTAGTTTCAAAAACTTTTCTAGAATTATTAAAATCCTGTTTATTAAAAACTCATCTTTAAAAAAATCTTTTAGTAACTTTTTTTTTGGTGAATGTTTATTAATCATGTAAACTAATAACGTCCACGGTGCCCCAACAAACCCTATTACATTTTTATTTTTAACTAAACTGTTTTCACTTACTTTTTTAATTGATTTATAAACTGGGTATAATTTTTCTATAAAATCAATTTCATCAACTTTGGACATATCGTTTAAATCTAAAGAGCCAAGCTGTGGGCCAAAATCTTTTTTGAATTCTACTTTTTGATTTAACCCATACGGTAACATTAAAATATCTGAAAAAATTATTGCAGCATCTAGTTCAAATCTTTTTAAAGGTTGAAGGGTAATTTCTGAAGATAAATTTTCATTTAAACATAAATTAATAAAGTTTGGATTTAATTTTCTAATCTCTCTAAACTCTGGAAGATACCTTCCTGCTTGTCTCATTAACCATATTGGAGAGTTAGTTGTTTTTTTGTTTATTATGGTTTCTTGGATGGGTGTCATAATAATAAGTAAATATTTAATTATAGTATTAGTTATATAGTATGTGAATATTGGTAATTAATTGTTTTACACATTTTATACATGATTTATTAACAATTAATAATCTATAGAAGTGAATTAAATTTTATAAATTAGGCCTTTATTTAATTTTATTAGATAAAATGTATATTAATACTTCACATGTTTATTAATGTTAATAAAAACGAGGTTTTACAGTGAAAAATAAAAAACATCATTATTTTAAAAAATGGTAAAAATAATACTTAATTATCAACTTTTAATACATGAGTAATACATATCAAATATACCTAATTTCTGACTCCACTGGAGAGACTTTGGATAGGGTGTTTTTAGCAATTAAGGCTCAATTTAAAAATATTGAATATGATGTTAAATCTTATTTTTTTACACGAACAGAAAATCAAGTCCTTAAAATAATGGAAGAAGCCAAAGAAAAAGATAATTCAATAATTTTATACACAATTGTCGATACTTCACTCGCGAAATTTTTAGCAAACAAGGGGGATGAAAAGAAAATTCCTTGCTTTAGCGTTTTAGGAAACTTGATAATGAATTTTTCTAAACTCTTAAATCAAAAAGCATCACATGTCCCAAGTGGACAACACGCACTGAACGAAGAATATTATGAAAGAATTGAAGCTATTCAATTTACTATGGCTCATGATGATGGAAATTTAGTTGAAGATATTAGTAAAGCAGATTTAATTTTGTTAGGAGTAAGCAGAACAAGTAAAACACCAACATCTATTTATTTAGCAAACAGAGGTTTTAAAACTCTAAATATTCCTTTAGTAAATGAGCTGTCCATTCCAGAAGAATTAAAAAAGAACCCAAAGCTATCTTGTGTTGTTGGCCTGACAACAGAGCCAGAGAGGCTCGTTGATATTAGAAAAAATAGGATGAGCACGCTAAAAGAAACAGAAAATACCAACTACACTAATATAAAAAAAATTGAAAAGGAAATAAGTGATGCTAAAAAAACATTTATCAAATATAGATGGCCGACAATTGATGTCACTCGGAAATCTGTTGAAGAAACAGCAGCATCAATAATTAAAATACACGAAATATATAAAAATAATGGTTAATGAAATAATACTTGCTTCAAAAAGTGGGGTAAGAAAAAAAATTTTAGAGAATAATAAAATTATATGCAGGGTTGAACCATCTAATGTGGATGAGGATAGTGTTAAAGAAAGTCTATTAAAAGAGAAAGCAACACCAACAATTATTTCAAAAAATTTAGCTGAATTAAAAGCGAATAAAATTAGTCAGAAATTTATTAACGAAATAGTCATAGGTGCAGACAGTGTAATAGATTTAGAGGGAGAGATAATATCGAAGCCCAACGATAGAATTGAAGCTCTTCAAATACTTCAAAAACTAAATGGAAAAACTCATCAATTGGTTAGTTCTGTTTGCATATCTAGAGATGGTTCTATGATATGGAATTATACAGATAAAGCCTCATTAACGATGAAAAATATGAGCCTACCAGAACTTGAAGCCTATTTAAAAAAAATTTCAGATACAGTGCTTTATGCTTATAATGTTTACCAAATTGAAGGAGAGGGTAGGAGTTTATTTTCTAAAATTGAAGGTGATGAAGACACAATAATGGGTCTGCCTGTCAAACAAATAAAAGAATACCTAAATAGATTGGAATGAATAAAAAATTTTTAGTTATAGGAAATCCTATAGAACATTCCTTGTCACCGAAACTACATAGCTATTGGATAAAAAAAAATAATTTAAGAGCTACTTATGACAAAAAGCTTTTAGAACAAAATGAAGTACAAAAAATAATTTTAGATATCAGAGAAGAAAAAATCCATGGATTAAATATAACAGTCCCATTCAAAAAAGTAGTAATTCCATTTTTAGATATCCTAAGTAACGAAGCAAGAATCTCAGAATCAGTAAACACAATTTACAAGGATAAAGATAAAATTATTGGAGACAATACGGATATTGATGGATTTAAAACTGGCTTAGAAACAACAAATCAAATTATAAAAAATAAAGAAGCATTTATACTTGGTGCTGGTGGTGTCGTTCCTTCGATTATTATTGCTCTAAAGAAAATGCAAATATCAAAAATTTATTTGAGCAATCGCACAGATTTAAAAGCCTTAGAGATGAAAAAACTTTTCCCTGAAATAAAAATAATAGAATGGGGCAAAACTCCAAATTTTGATATAATCATTAATGCAACAAGCATTGGTTTGAACGATAAAGATGAAATAAATATTGATTATAGAAACATTAGTAAGAATAAATTTTTTTATGATGTTATTTATAACCCTAAAGAAACAAACTTTTTAAGAAAAGCAAAACAATTTGGGGCACAAACTGAAAATGGTAAAATGATGTTTGTTTATCAAGCTCAAAAAAGCTTTTTTCACCTGGCACAATATTTTACCAGTAGTAGACAGTGAAACGCTTAATTTATTAAACATATGATCAGAATAGCGATTGTAGGGGATATAGGATCAGGAAAAAGCCATATAGCAAAACTTTTTGATTACCCAATTTTTAACGCAGACCTGGAAGTGGCTAAAATTTATAGGACGAACAGACAATGTTTCAAAAATCTTAAAAAGATACTACCAAAGTACTTTTTGTCATTCCCAATTCAAAAAAAAGAAATTATAAAAGCAATAGTTGAAAATGGAGCAAACCTAAAAAAGATTACAAAGATTATTCATCCTGAAATAAGGAAAAAAATAAGTTTTTTTTTAAAAAAAAATATAAAAAAAGAAATAGTCATTTTAGACATTCCTCTTTTATTAGAAAATAGACTGAATCAAAAAGGTGATATTATAATTTTTGTTCAATCTAAAAAAATAGAAGTCATAAAGAGATTAAAAAAAAGAGATAATTTTAATTTAGATTTATTAAATAAATTTAAAAGAATACAGTTATCTTTAAGCTATAAAAAAAAAAAATCTGACTTTATTATTAGAAATAACTTTAATAATAAGTCTGCAAAGATGAATGTAAAAAAAATACTAAAAAAAATACTAAAAAAAATTTTATAAAATGAAAGAAGTTATACTGGATACAGAAACCACAGGTCTATCAGTTAGAGATGGTCATAGGATTGTAGAAATTGGATGTATTGAGCTAAATGATTTAATTCCTACTCAAAACAAATTCCACTGTTATCTTAACCCTGAAAGAAAAGTTTCTGAAAAAGCACTTGAAGTTCATGGTTATACAGACGAATTTTTATCTACCCAAAAAAAATTTTCAGACATAGTGGATGAGTTTTTAAATTTTATAGAAAATAAAAAATTAGTAATTCACAATGCTGAGTTTGACTTATCTCACTTAAATAACGAATTAGCATTACTGGGTAAGCAAAAATTGAACAAAGAAAATACCATCGACACCCTTGCACTAGCTAGAGATAAATTTCCTGGCTCACCAATAAGCCTTGATGCCTTGTGCAAAAGATACAGAGTAGATAACTCAGAGCGAACTCAGCACACTGCACTTGTTGACTGCGATTTGTTGGCTAAAGTTTATATTAATCTTTTAGATCAAAAAGAGCCCACTTTAAATTTTAAAAATGAAGATAATGAAAAAATAATTATTAACTCAAATAAATCAAACCAATACTATAAGAAAGTAATAAAGCCAACCGAGGAAGAACTTAAACTTCACAAAGAATATTTAAAAAATAGTTTAAAGAAAAATTTTTTTTAGTTAGATTTTTGTTTGTATAACTCTATGAAATTAATCTTTTTTTCAAATTTTATACCAGGGTAACCAGAATCAGTTAATAAATTTAGAAATATCCTCTCTAAATCTGGATAAATCTTGTTTGGAACATCACAAAGAATAATTTTTTCTAATTCTTTTTTATCAGAAATTTTTTCATCAACCTTAACAATGGTTGTGTATGTTATTTCAAAATGAGATTTTTTTAAAACTTCTGGTTGGTCTGCAAACTTTAAAACCACATTGACCTCAATGATTCCTTTTTTTACTGCCTTCGAATTTATGTCAATTTTTAATTGATATTTAGAAATTTTATCTCTAACAAATATAAACGTTTGAGAGTCAGGAGTTTCACTTGACATGTCTTTTATAAAGCTGCCAATTATTTTAAAGTTTTCTGTCATTTTCATCCTCTATATCCTCAAACTCACCGTTAATAAAATCTTGTTTTTTATTATTTGTCTTTGATTTAGTTGAAACCTTTTTAAAAAGCAATTTTCTAGTTGGGGGAAAAATAATTAATAAGCCCAAAAAGTCAGTTGCAAAACCTGGTAAAATTAAAAGTAATGCCGCAAAAGCTAAAGCTGCACCAGAAATAATCTCATAAACAGGAAGCTCATTTTTAACTATTTGGGACATACCAGCCTTTAAAGTATTAAAACCTTCGTATCGTGCATAAATAACACCAAAAAAGGCAGTAATAAAAATAAGTAAAATAGTATTAAAAGCACCAATTTGAGAACCCATTTTAATAAATAAATAAATTTCAATAACAGGGATACCAATAAATAGTAATAAAAATGTGTTCATTTGTCCTTATTCTAAATTGCTAGTTGTAATTAATCAACATAGTAAATATTATTAGTATATGAGTTTTGAGTATACAGATATTATTCTTTTAGCAATGATTGCAGGTTTCATTTTTCTTAGGCTGCGAGGAATACTTGGTAAAAAAACTGGTTTTGAAGGAAAAATACCAACACAATTTGAAAAAGAATTTCAAAAAACAAAGGTAAGTCTAAACCCAATTAATAAAAATTTTGATGAAGAGGCACAAAAAGATTTTCTAAAAGGTGCGGAAATTGCATATGAAACAATTATTACTGATTTTAGTGATAGTGATAATAAGTTAATAGCTAGCAAACCGCTTTTGAGCAAAAAAATTCATGATCAATTTAAAGAAGCTCTTCTAGATAGAGAGGGCAAAGGTCATTTTGCTGAAATAACTTTTATAGGGATTAAGTCAGCTGTGATCAAAACCCACAAAATAATAGAAGAAAACCTAGAAGTTACAGTAGATTTTGTCAGTGAAATTATAACCTGCATAAAAGATAAAGATAAAAAAATAATTTCGGGAGATAGTGAAAAAATTAAGACAGTCTATGATACGTGGGTTTTTGCAAAAGATATAAGATCTGCAAACCCTAACTGGTTATTAGTTGATACTATTACATAATTGATTAAGAAAATTTCAGATAAAGATAAAGAAGATTGGGAAAATTTCTTAAAAAATAATAATAATTCCTATAAAGGTGTTGATAAAAAAAAACTTTTAATTGATAAAAAAATTAAAAAAATGCCTGATAAAAACCAGCAAGCCTGGGAAAATTTTATAAAAAATAAAGAAAAAATCCCCAATAAAGATTTTATTAACAAAATTAATATAAGACATGAAAAAATAAAAAAAATAGATCTTCATGGTTATACGATTGAAGAAGCGAACAAGACTATAGAGCAGTTTATCCAGAAATGTTTTGATGAAAATGTCACTAAAATAATAGTGATTACAGGTAAAGGCCTTAGGTCTAAAAATGTCGAAAACCCCTACCTTTCAAAAGATTTGAGTATACTAAAATATTCAGTTCCTGAATTCATTGAAAATAATAAAAGTCTAACAAAGATTATTATTGAAATTACAGATGCTAGGATTGAAGATGGTGGAAGTGGAGCTTTTTATATTTTTCTTAAAAATAAATTTAAAATTAAGTGATTTAAAAAAAAAAAACTGTATATCTAGATAAATAATATTTTTTTATGTTTGTTTGGTTAGCATCATATCCTAAAAGTGGGAACACACTAGTTAGATCTATGCTGGCAGCATATTTTTTTTCCAAAGAAGGTATTTATAACTTTGATTTATTAAAAAATATAAAACAGTTTCCCAAAGCAGAATTATTTGAGTCTCTAGGTTTAGACTTAAAAAATGAAAAAGGATTGATTAAAAATTACATTAAAGCTCAAGAATTTGTTAATAAAAAAAACGATGTTCAATTTTTTAAAACTCATAGTTATCTTTTTAATATTGAAGGCAATGGTTTTACTGATTTAAATAACTCTCTAGGAGCAATTTATATTGTGAGAGACCCTAGAAATATTGTTTCCTCACTAGCAAATTTTTTAAATATTTCGATAACCAAAGCTATAGATCACTTGATTCATTCAACACATATTGGTGGAAACCTAAGGAGCAAGAATAGAGAGGAAATAATTAAAACTTACACAGGTACATGGAATGGTAATTTTAATAGTTGGAAATCATTTAAATCTAATGATAAATATTTACTAATTAAATATGAAGATTTAATTTTTAATAAAGAAGACACCCTAAAAAAAATTTTGAAATTTATTTATAAACTTAAAAATATTAAGTTTGAAATTGATGAGACTAAATTAAAAAATGTTATTGAATCAACTAGTTTTGAAAACATGAAAAATTTAGAAAAAGAAAAAGGGTTTTCAGAAGCCCGAATTAATAAAGAAACAGGAAAAAAAATAGCATTTTTTAATTTAGGCCCAAAAAACGACTGGAAAAAATCACTAGATTTTGAAACAATAAAAAAAATAGAAAAAGCTTTTGAAAAAGATATGAAAGAACTTGAGTATTTATAGTCTCTTAAAGAATAAATTTAGATAAATCTGTATCCTTAACAAGTTCATCTAGATTTTGTTTTACATATTCAGAATTAATTATAATTTTTTCACCAGCTCTATCAGTTGCAGTAAAACTAATATCATCTAAAATTCTTTCGATAATAGTATGTAGTCTTCTGGCACCAATATTTTCTACAGTAGCATTAACTTCTGATGCCATATTAGCAATTGCATCTATTCCATCTTCTGAAAACTCTAGCTCTACATTTTCAGTTTTTAAAAGAGCCACATATTGCTTGATTAAACTAAAATCTGGCTCTTTAAGAATTCTTTTAAAGTCATCGCTAGTTAAAGCTTCAAGCTCAACTCTTATCGGAAGCCTACCTTGTAGTTCGGGCAGCAAGTCAGATGGTTTTGCAAGCTGGAATGCCCCCGATGCAATAAATAAAATATGATCAGTTTTAATTGTACCATATTTTGTACTCACAGTTGTTCCCTCAATTAAAGGAAGTAGATCTCTTTGAACCCCTTCTCTAGAAACATCTCCACCAGATCTATCTGTTCTTCCTGAAATTTTATCTATTTCGTCTAAAAAAACTATTCCATTATTTTCTGTTGAATCTTTTGCTGATTTTATGATTTTATCTTCTTCTATTAACTTGTCAGCCTCATCGTTAATTAAAATTTCATGAGACTCTTTGACGGTCATTTTCTTTTTTTTTTGTTTATTTCCAACAGATTTTCCAAGTATTTCACCAATATTTATCATTCCAATGTTAGCTCCAGGCATTCCAGGAATTTCAAAAGAAGATTGAGAACCACTGTCATTTACAGCTATTTCAATTTCATTATTATCCAAGTCACCATCCCTTAATCTTTTTCTAAAACTTTCTCTTGTGGCAAGACTTGCTTTATTTCCAACCACTGCATCTAACACTTTTTCTTCTGCTAATTTTTGGGCCTTTGTATGAACTTCTTTTCTTTTCTTTACTTTTTCCATTGCAATTGCAATCTCAAGTAAGTCTCTGATTATTTGTTCAACATCTCTTCCAACATACCCAACTTCTGTAAATCTTGTTGCTTCGACTTTTACAAAAGGGGCCTCCGCTAATTTAGATAGCCTTCTAGAAATTTCTGTTTTACCAACTCCTGTTGGTCCGATCATTAAAATATTTTTAGGTAAAACTTCATCTTTCATTTCACCTTTTAAAGCCTGCCTTCTCCATCTATTTCTTAAAGCAATAGCAACTGCTTTTTTAGCTTTATTTTGTCCAACCACATACCTGTCTAGTTCAGAGACTATTTCTCTGGGAGATAAAGAACTAACCAAGGATTTATCTCTAATTTCATTCTTTTCTTTTGGAAAAGGTGTAACGTTTGAATCTTCCATTAAATTTTTTCAATTTTAATATTATTATTAGTGAATACACAAATTTCAGACGCAACCTTAATAGCTTTTCTTGCTACCTCCTCTGCACTTAAATCTGTATCTAATAAAACTTTGGCAGCTGCCAGGGCATAATTTCCACCAGAACCTATACCAATTGCATTACCTTCAGGCTCCAAGACATCACCAGTACCAGAAATTATAAAACTATTTTCTTTATCACCAATAGCCATTAAAGCTTCTAGTCTTCTTAAATATTTATCAGTTCGCCAATCCTTTGCCAGCTCAACAGCTGCTCTAGGAAGGTTTCCTGCATGTTTTTCAAGCTTTGCCTCAAGTCTTTCGAAAAGAGTTAAAGCATCCGCAGTAGACCCAGCAAACCCAGCAATTACATTTCTTTTTTCAATTTTTCTAACTTTTGCAGCAGTGCTTTTTATAACTGTATTACCCATGCTAACTTGGCCATCTCCTGCAACCACCACTTCATTGTTTTTTCTAATTAGCACTATTGTAGTCATAGATTATAAATGGATATTAATTTTCATTCTTCAAGTAGTAGATTACAAATATTGATATAGTCAATTAATCTCTATATACATGTTAAATATTATGAGCAGAATAGGAAAAGTTTCTAGAAAAACTAAAGAAACGAGTATCAGTGTTGAAGTTAATATTGATGGCAAAGGTCAATATAAAATTGATACTGGAATAGGTTTTTTAGACCATATGCTCGAACAGTTATCAAAGCATTCACTTATTGATTTAAAAGTTAAAGCAAAAGGCGACACTCATATAGATCTCCATCACACAACAGAAGATACTGGAATAGCAATAGGAGAGGCTTTAAAGAAAGCTTTAAAAAATTTTGCAGGAATTAGAAGGTATGCTCATGCAATGATTCCTATGGATGAAACATTAACAAGAGTTGCAATAGATGTTTCAAACAGACCTTATTTAATATGGAAAGTTAAATTAAAAGTGGAAAGACTTGGAGAGATGGACACAGAACTTTTTAAAGAATGGTTTCAAGCATTTTCTCAATCAGCAGGAATAACTCTGCATATGGAAAATATTTATGGAGACAATAGTCATCACATAATTGAATCTTGTTTTAAAGCTCTAGCAAGGTCATTAAGAACAGCTTTAGAAATAGACCCTAGAAACAAGAAGAGTATCCCATCAACTAAAGGCTCTTTATAAATTAGATGAATGTCACGATTGTTGACTATAATTCAGGAAATATCAGTTCTATAATAAATTCCTTTAAGGAAGTTGCTAATGACAAAGTTAATATCGAAGTAACCTCAGATTTAAATAAGATTAAATTAAGTGATAAGCTAGTTTTGCCAGGGCAGGGATCGTTCAAAAACTGTATTGATTCATTAAATAGCATAAATGGTTTAGTAGATTCACTCAATGAGTTTGCAGTCACTAACAAAAAACCTCTTCTCGGAATTTGTGTTGGTTTACAGATGTTTGCAGATATTGGTTATGAAGAAACTGAAACAAAAGGTCTTGGTTGGATTTCAGGAAAAGTATCAAAGATTGACAATCAAAATAATAAATTCAAACTCCCTCATATTGGTTGGAATGAAATTAATATTATTAAAGATAGTAAGATTTTTAATAATATAGAAAATAATTCACACATGTATTTTGTTCATAGTTACGAATT
>CAJQSC010000005.1 GCA_905612465.1 uncultured Candidatus Pelagibacter sp. | reverse complement strand
GTAATTATTCCACTGGCTGAAAAAAAAGCATCTAGAGTATTTAATTTTTTTGAAAATTCTAAAGAACCTGTAAAACAGTGCATTAAGATCTTTAAATTTTGGTTTTTGTATGAACTAAGTATCTCAAACGTCTCTTTTTCTGCATCTCTAGAATGAATAATAATAGGTCTGTTTAGCTCTATAGAGGCCTCTATATGTGCTTTAAAGCTACTTATTTGTCTTTCCTTATCACTATAATTGTAGAAAAAATCAAGACCAGTTTCACCAATGCCAATTATTTTAGCATTTTCATTTACAGATTTAATTATTGTCTGTTTATCAACCTGGTTTTTTGATGTTTCATGTGGGTGAATTCCATATGTACCATAAATCATTTGATCTTTTTTAACTATAGTTTTGATATTTTCAAAACTATCAAATGTTGTGCATATTGTTAAAATTTTTGTAATCCCAATATTTTTTGATCTACTTATAACATCAGATAAATCATCGTATAAAGGTTCATGATCTAAATGACAGTGAGAATCAATCATTTTTTTTTTCAATCTTTTTAAATAAAATATCTATTTTATTAATATTATTACCTACTTTCAAATGATCATGAGTTGCAATAGACTCAAAATTTATATCATTGGCACTAAGATCAAATATTTTTAGAGCTTTATCGATAGAGTCTGGAATTATCGGGTAAAGCATAAATGAAATTTTTCTAATAATTTCTAATGCAGTGTAAACAATGGTATTTAATCTATCTTGATCATCTTTTTTTTTCCACGGTTCTTGATCATTAAAATATTTATTAGCCTCAAATAAAGCATTAACAATAAAATTTATATAAAAATTTATATTTTGATTATCAATTTCATGTCTGATTTTATCTATATTATCAGTAAACTTATTTAACATGACAAGGTCCTCATTATTAAAACTTTTAATTTTAGGAACTTTAGAAGAACAATTCTTTTCAGCAAATGCAGTAACTCTTTGACACAAATTTCCATAATTATTTGCTAGATCACTATTAATGCAATCTTCCAGTCTATCTTGTGATATATTTCCATCATTACCAAATGATACTTCTTTGATTAAATAGTATCGTAATGGATCAAGTCCATATGTATTAATTATATCTATAGGATCTAGAATGTTTCCTTTTGATTTAGACATTTTTTCATCACCAGATAAAATCCAACCATGACCATAAACCTTCTTTGGTAATGGGATTTTAGCTGCCATTAAGAAAGCAGGCCAATAAATAGCATGAAACCTTAGTATATCTTTACCAATCAAATGAACAGATGCTGGCCAAAATTTTTTAAATAACAAATCATTGGTGTCTGGATAGTTAAGTGCACTAATATAGTTAGTAAGAGCATCCAACCATACATATATTACATGATCTGAGTTACCTGGAACTTTAATACCCCATGAAAAAGCTTTACGGCTAATAGATAGGTCTTTTAAACCACCTTTAACAAAACTAATAACTTCATTTTTTCTTGATTTAGGTGAAATGAAATCTGAATTTTTTTCATAATAATCTAAGAGTTTATCTTGCCATTTAGATAGCCTAAAGAAATAAGACTCTTCCTCAATCCATTCAACTAGGGAACCTGAAGATTCAGCAATTTTTTTTCCATCTTTATCAATTATTTCATCTTCATTATAATAAGCTTCATCAGAAATGGAGTACCAGCCCGAGTATTTTGATAGATAAATATCATCATTTTTTTCAAGTTCTGCCCATAAATATTGGACTGTTTTTTTATGTCTCTCTTCAGTTGTTCTAATAAAATCGGTATTAGATAAGTTCAGCGTTTTAGAAAGTTCTCTGAAAGTTTCACTTATTTGATTACAGAAATCAAGAGGCTCTACATTCTTATTTTCAGCTGCTCGTTGTATTTTTAAGCCATGTTCATCTGTACCTGTTAGAAAATGGACATCGAAACCATCTATACGTTTAAAACGAGCAAAAAAATCAGCAATTATACTTGAATATGCATGACCCATATGAGGTTTTGCAGATGGGTAGTAAATTGGTGTTGTTATA
>CAJQSC010000004.1 GCA_905612465.1 uncultured Candidatus Pelagibacter sp. | reverse complement strand
TTTTGGTAGGCATTTTATTTTCATTATAAAGTTTAGTGATTTCATTAAATATATGCTTCATTCCATATAATTTTGTATTTTCGAAGGGTTTTAATTCCATATTTAAATTAGATCATTGATTTTATTTAATATAATTTTTTCATTATGGTCAATACTAAGGTTTGAATCAATCTGCATGTATTTTTTTGGATTTTTTTTAAGTATTTTTATAAAGCCTTTTTGTACCTTGTCATAAAAAATATTATTGAATTTATCATATCTATTTAAATCCTTTCTTTTCATTAATCTCAATTTCATGTTTCTTTGGTCAACTGTGTTCAAAAAAGTGAAATCTATATCTATATTTTTCAATAAATAATTATTAATATTGTTAATGAATTGTAGGTTTATACCCATACCATAATGCTGGTATGCGATTGTAGAATCTGTGAATCTGTCAATTAGTATAATTTTTTTTCCAATATTTTCTTTTATTAATTCAATATTTTCACTTCTAGCTGATAGATATAACAATAAGTCTGTATACTGGTTAAATGAAGATTTATTATTTAGAATAAGTTTTCTAATTATTTCTGAATTCTTACTTCCACCAGGTTCTCTAATTTGTATAAATTTTTTTTTATTCTTTTTTAAATATTTAGCAACGTTATTGATGTGGTGAGATTTACCTGTTCCCTCAATACCCTCAAATACTATAATTAGCTTTTTAGACATCGCCCCAAATTAAAAAATTAATAGATTTCATTAACCTTGAAAACAAATTTAATTTTTTAACATCTTCAATAGCAAATAAATCATATTCATCAATTAGTTCATTCTTGTAGGTAATTTTTAATTTACCCAATACATCACCTTTTTTTATAGGAGCTTGAATTGGTCCATTATAGATCATGGATACTTTTAAAAATTTTTTGCGTGCTTTAGGGATGGTTTTATAAATGTCATTCTTTACATAAGTTCCTACAGTATCTTTTTTACCCAGCCAAACATTCATATTTTCGATTTTTGTATTTGATCTTGCAATTTCAATTAAATCAAAATTTGTTAGTCCCCATGTTAAAAGTTTTGTGCTCTCTTTTGATCTATCATTTTTAGTATTAAAACCACTTGCAACGGCTATTAAGCGCCTTCCATTTCTATAAACTGATGAAGCTAACGAATATTTTTCAACAGCCAAATAACCAGTTTTGATACCATCTGCTCCTAGATTTTTATATAATAGGGGATTTCTATTACCTTGACTAATTGGATCTCCACCAGTTCTGTCCCAGGTAAACTCTTTTTCAGAAAAGTATTTATATTCTTCGGGAAATTCTTTAATAAGATAATTAGACATAAGCATAATATCTCTCACAGTTGATACATTTTTAGTATTATTTATCCCAGATGAGTTAGCAAAATTTGTATTTTCCATACCTATTTCTTTAGCTTTTGACGTCATCATAATAGCAAACTCATCTTCAGTACCAGCTATACCCTCAGCTAAAGCAACACAAGCGTCATTACCTGATGCAATAATTATACCTTTAAGTAAGTTTTCAACACTTACTTCATCTCCAACCATTATAAACATAGAGGAATAACCAGCGGAAGATAATCTCCAAGCATTTTCTGAAATTAAAAATTTTTCATTTAAATTTAAGTCTCCACTTCTAATTAAATCAAAAGCAATTATTGCAGTCATAATTTTTGTCATCGATGCAGGGTATATAGATTTATCAGATTCTTTTTCATACAATATCTCACCAGATAGGAAATCTTGTAAAATAGCAGTTCTTGCTTTTATTTCAAAAGCAGCGTTTGCATTAAAAACTATTAGGCATGCTGTTAATATTGTAAAAATTTTTAATTTAATCATTTCTTATAATTTCAATGTTTTCAAATTCAAGTATGCTTATATCATTATATGATTTTTGTAGAGAATTAATGTCGTTAAAAGGACCAAGATATACCCTATATTTTTTATCAGATATTTTTTTAATTTTAGCATTTTCAATTAAACTTTCAGTTTTGATTCTGCTCAACAATATTAAGGCAGTATCATTAAAGTAAAAATCAGCAATTTTTATAGAGTAAGAAAATTTTTCATCAAAATTTTTTTTGTCATCCTTTTTTACTACATTTAAATCGTTAATACTGATCCCATCTACAGGCGCTTTAACAGCAACTTTTTTTTCTTCATCATAAGTTTTAGCTTTTTGGGCTACAAAAATTGAATTTTCAAGTATTTCTAGAATTTCAACATATGGTTGATCGATATCCAAATCTAATTCATCAGCTATTCTTATGGATAGTACGGAGTTATTAAACAATGGGTACTTAGCTTTTTTTCCCACCGTTCCAATTATAGATTTATTATTAAGTATATTAGTAATTTTTACCAAAGTATCTGTTTTTAATTTTTTTTGAAATATTATTAAACTACGTTCACTAATTTTTTTAGAAACTATTTTTTGTTTATAAAGATTTTCGCTATAAATTAATGCAAAACCTTTATTAGTAAAACCTTTATTCAAAGTTTTAACTGGTTTATTATTAACTAGATTTCCCGTTGTACAATTAGATACAATTAAAAAAACAATTAATAATAAGATATTCTTATAAGGCATTTTCAAATTTACTTTTTAATGTGCATACCGCCAAACCAAATCTTAAAGATCTATTCCATTGAAGAATTTTTTCATAATTTTCAAAAACTATATAAGCTGGTTCTAAATTTTCTGCATCTGGAATGATATCTTTGTCTGGAGTGATAATTGCACCAACTAAGTCACCATCTACCAAATAATTATCTTTATTTTTTATGTATTTTTTTAAAATCTCAAATTTATTTTTATTATGTATTTTTTTTGCAGAAGTATTTAGTAATTTTTTAGGCACATTTTTAGTTAAATTTACCTTTATGAAGCACGGCTGATTTTTTTTCCAACCAATTTTATTAATATAGTTAGCAGCAGATGCAAAAGAGTCTTTAATTGATTTTAATTCGATAATATCATTTTTATCATAATCAATAGCATATCCTTTTATTGTTGATGGCATAAATTGAAAATATCCAAAAGCACCGGCCCACGATCCATATAAAATTCTATGATTAATTTTTTTAGCCTCAACGAGTTGAAGCAATGTAATAAGCTCCTTTGTAAAAAATTCTGATCTTCTTTCGTCGAAACTTAGTGTTGATAATGAAGATATAATGTCCATTTTACCTACATAAGTTCCAAAGTTTGTCTCTATACCCATCAACGATAGTAATAAACTTTTTTCTACTGAATATTTATCATCTATAGAATTTATAAAATTAGTATTTAATCTGTAAAGTTTAATTCCCTGTTTTACTTTTAGATTAGAGGTTCTTTTAGATATATAGGTTTTTGTATCTTCGTAAAATTCAGGTTGAAAACGATCATACTTTATCACCTTAGGTAAAAAAATAACATCTGACATTACTGTATCGAAAGTTGACTCAGAAATATTATTTTTTAATGCGTATAATCTAAAATTATTTAACCATTCTTTAAATGAGTCACTATTTTCAGATAGAGAATTACTAATAAAGAATAAAAATATGATTATAAAATATCTAATTATTTTCATATAAATCTTTTAAATAAATAAATACAGCAATCCAGATTAAAATGAAACTTACTAACTTTGTGATTGAAAAAGGCTCATTATAATAAAAATAACCTAATATAAATTGAAAAGTGGGAGTTATATAGAAAATCATACCAGTTGGACCTAGCCCACATAGTTCAACACCCCTAACATATAAAAATAATGGAATTACCGTCATTGGGCCAGCTAATAATAGTAGCAGCATTAAAGAGGGATTTGAAAAGGTAAAATCATTTAGTCCTTCTTTAAATATTAGATAAAAAGCAACTAAAGCAAATGGCAAAATAAAAAGACTTTCAATTAAGAGACCAATATCAGTATCTACATT
This sequence comes from uncultured Candidatus Pelagibacter sp., assembly GCA_905612465.1. Lineage (GTDB taxonomy): Bacteria > Pseudomonadota > Alphaproteobacteria > Pelagibacterales > Pelagibacteraceae > Pelagibacter. Next base: position 68,334 of record CAJQSC010000004.1, on the reverse strand, counting down.
TATTTTTTTTCTTAATAAATTGTAAAAACCCCAGCTTAAGGCAACTACAAGACCAACCCAGGGTATTGACTTAAAACTTACAAAAAGTAAAAAAGATATTGAAATTAAAACTAAAATTATAGAAATTTTTCTTTTTGTATTTAAAAGTTCTTTAAAAAAAATATTTCCCAATAAAACACTTAAAATGGGCATAATAAAATATCCAAAACTCGCATCAATAATTTGATTGTTGGCAACAGCATATATCCAAACAGCCCAATTTATAAAGATAAGTAACCCTGAAAAAAAAAGAGTAATTAATATTTTATAATTTTTTATAGTCTGAAAAAAAATTTGCCATTTTGAAAAGTAAGATGTTGTTAAAAGTAAAAAAAAAGCTGTCCAAATACATCGGTGTAAAACTACCTCTATGTGACCTACAAAAGAAATATACTCAAAATAAATAACCCCTATTACACCCCACCAAAACGAACCTAGTGCTGTTAATGTTATTCCTTTATTGAAGTCATTATTTTTCATTAAATCAAAAGATTTCAGTCATAATCCATTAATTGAGGGTATTGTCTATTTTATTGTTGAATTAATAAAATTTGTTTATAAAACATTGCTAACGGAGAGATGGCAGAGCGGTTGAATGCACCGGTCTTGAAAACCGGCAAAGGGGCAACTCTTTCCTGAGTTCGAATCTCAGTCTCTCCGCCACTAAACACTCACATACTTATAATTTTTAAATAACTCAGTAACTTTATTAGACTTAATTTCAATTGTTAAATGCAGGCCCTGATTAAACTTGTAAAGATTTTCATCATCATAATCCAATAAATCACAAAGAAGAGGTAAATCATCTTCTATTAATTGATCTATATATATTTTAACAAATGAGCCTAATAATTTGTCCATTTCTTTTGTACCTCGATAATTTGCTCGATAGATTATTTTATTTTTTAAATCCTTTATATTAATAGTCATAATTTTTTATATATTGTATCTAACATGAAAATTAAAAATAATTACGATTATTTATTAGCAGATTTAACTAAATTAGATGGTGTCGGAAAAAAAACCATGGAAATTTTGAAAAAAAAAAAAGTTAATAATATTTTTGACTTATTGTGGAGATTACCCAAATCGTACACTGATAGAACCTTGGTAAGTAAAATTTGTGACCTTCAAATCGGTACAATTCAAACTATTAGAATAATTCCATTAAAGTATCAATTTCCACGAGTTAGAAATTTACCAAATAAAGTTAACTGTCTTGATGATACTGGAAAAATTGATTGTATATTTTTTAATAGCCATGAAGGTTATGTACGAAAGATTCTACCTATAAATGAAGAAGTAACAATTAGTGGTAAGATTGGTAATTATAAAGGGCGTTATCAAATAACCAACCCAACTTATATTTCACAAGATAGTACATTGATAGAAACTATAGATAATAAATACTCTTTAACAGAAGGAATTACAGAAAAAACGTATAATAAAATCATTAATCAAATTTTAAAAAATTTACCTACATTAACAGAGTGGCATGACAAAGAAATATTAAAAATCTTTAATAACGAAAGTTGGAATGAAGCTATAGTTAAATTACATGATCCCAAAAATATCGAGAATTATAAATCAGATTTTTATAAAAGACTCGCTTATGATGAGATATTAGCGTCATTTTTAGTTAATTCAGAAATTAGAAAAAAAATTAAGAAAATTAAAAAAACTTCTAAGAAATTTACTGAAAGAGCTCATAATAATATTATTAATAAATTAAATTTTAATCTTACTGGTGATCAAAAGAAATCATTAGAAGATATTAATAAAGATCTAAATTCTAAAAGTAAAATGTTTAGACTGTTGCAGGGTGACGTAGGAAGTGGAAAAACCATAGTTGCATTAATTTCCTCTTTAAGTGTTATTAGTTCTGGTTTTCAAGTAGCGATAATGGCTCCTACAGAAATATTAGCTAGACAGCATTACGAGCTAGCAAAAAAATTGTTTCCCAAAAATATCAATATTGAAATGCTTTCAAGCAAAAGTAAATATGTTGAAAAAAAGAGTATTGTGAAAGAATTAAAGAATAATAAAATTCATATGGTTTTTGGTACTCATGCAATTTTTCAAAAAAAGATAATTTTTGCAAACCTTGGTTATATTATAATTGATGAACAGCATAAATTTGGTGTAAGACAAAGAAAGCTTTTATCTGACAAGGGTGGAGATAATTGTGATGTTCTATTAATGTCAGCAACACCAATACCAAGAACTTTAACAATGTCATTTTATGGCGATATGGATGTTTCTATTATTAGGGAAAAACCAAGCAATAGAAAAGAAGTCAAAACATACAGTAAACTAGAAAGCAAAATAGATGATGTTATTAATTTTGTAAAAAAAGAAATAAAAGATGGAAACCAAGTATTTTGGGTATGCCCATTAATTGAAGAGTCGAAAAAATTAGACCACCAATCTTCAGTTAGCAAATACAAGTTTCTTAACAAAATTTTCCCAAATAATGTTGGTCTGCTGCATGGTAAAGTTGATATTGAAGAAAAAGAGGAAATATTAAATAAATTCTTAAATAATGAGTATTCAATTTTAGTTTCAACAACAATTATAGAAGTTGGGATAGACTTTCCTAACGCCAATGTAATTATAATAGAAAATGCTAATAAGTTTGGTTTGTCACAGTTACATCAATTAAGGGGGAGAGTTGGACGTGGCACCAAACAGGCTAGCTGCATACTAATGTTTAAGTCTAATTTAAGTGTTAATGCTAAAAAAAGAATTAATATTTTAAAGAATTCAAATGATGGATTTGAAATTTCTGAAGAGGATATGAAGTTGAGAGGTTTTGGTGATTTACTTGGTTTTAAACAGAGTGGTGTTAAAAACTTTAGATTAGCCGACCCTATTCAAAATGAAGATTTATTCTTGATGGCCGAAAAACAAATTAAAAAGATAGAATTAGAAAACATTAATATTGATAAATATAAAGCATTACTAAAACTGTATGATCAAGCAGATATAATTAACGACATGGTTTAACTTGCTGGAGATGATGTACCAGCAGAAACTATAAATTTAGAGGCTTCTTCGAAAGTCATGTCCAAATAAATCAAATCTTCTTTTGGTATCATAAGCAAAAAACCACTGGTTGGGTTTGGTGTTGTTGGTACAAAAACATTTACAAGATTTAAATTTGTTTTTAATTTAATTTCACCAGTATTTTCTTTAGTGGCAAACCCTACAGCCCAAGAACCTTTTCTTGGATATTCTAGTAAAACTACACTTTTTTTGTTACCTTCTTGATTTCTAAATGATTCAGTCATTTGACCTATAGCTGAATAAATAGTTCTCAATATAGGTATTCTTTTAAATAGATCATCAATTATTTGTAAAAATTTTTTACCCAAGAAAGATAAAGAGAGTCCTCCAACAACTGTAATAAAAACAATTGTTAAAATTATTTCAATTCCTGGAATAGCGTAAGGAAGATAAGTGTTTGGATTTAATCCTGAAGGAACTAATTTTGTTGAAAAATTAATCAAAAATTTACTCAAATAAAGTGTAAAACCTATTGGAATTAGAACAATGACACCTGTAAAAAAGTAGTTTCTTAGTTTTAAAGCAATTGATTTTTTCTTCTTAATGGACATAAATAGTTTAATAATAACTAGAATAAATAACAAACGAAACAGCTATAATAAAAAGTACTGCTAAAATTTTATTGTTTAAATTCATATAAGTTTATAGTTATATAAATATCAACAATTTATTAAAATGAATAGAAGAAAATTTTTAAATTATTCCAGCTGTTGCTTTGGTGGTGTGATAATTAATGGATGCTCTAAAGCTCCTATTACGGACAGAAGACAATTGAAAATAATACCTGAGTCGAAGTTAAATGCACAAGCAGCACAAATCTATGAAAAAGTAAAAGAAAAAGAAAAAATGAGTGATGATATAAAGTCACTTAACGAAATTAAAGATATTGGAAAAAAAATGGAAGAATCAATTTCTGAATATTTTTATAGAGCTGGTTTAAATGATCCAACTGTTAATTTTAGTTGGGAATACATATTAATAGATAATAAAAAAATTAAAAATGCTTGGTGTATGCCAGGAGGTAAAATTGCTATCTATACAGGAATATTAGATGTAACCAAAAATATTGATGGTTTGGCTTCAGTAATGGGGCATGAGATTGCTCATGCAGTTGCTAAACATTCAGTTGAAAGAGCTAGTAGAGGTGCACTTTTACAAACTGGTACATCACTTTTAGATATTTTCTCTGGTGGAAAATTAGCTCAAATAAATAGAGCAACAGGAATGAATACCGTTGGTCTACTTTCTCAAATAGGAATTATGAATCCTTTTTCCAGAACACAAGAAAGTGAAGCGGATTATTTGGGAATGATTTTTGCATCACTATCAGGTTATGATGTTAGAGAAACAAAGAAATTGTGGGAACGAATGAAAGAAGCCAATAAAGGAAAAGAACCTCCACAATTTATGAGCACTCATCCATCTTCATCTAAAAGAATTAAAGACTTAAAAGAGTGGGAAAATAGTGTTATTTTAGATTATCCACCGATAGTATTAAGTTAAATTTTCAAGAATTTTTAATGGTGAGCCCTGATGGACTCGAACCATCGACCCATTCCTTAAAAGGGAATTGCTCTACCAACTGAGCTAAGGGCCCACATAAAAATTAATAAGTTTAGATAAATGTTTTTTTTATTTAATTTTAAAAAAAAACTTTTGGTGAAGTCTTCTTTAAAATTTTTAAATTTCTTTACACTTAAAAATTTAAACAATAAAAAAATATCTAAAAATAAATAAATTTTATTACCAAAAAACAATTATTTATTCCATAACTTGGACAATTGCAAATATTTAAATTACAACTTACTAATGTATTCATCATGAAATTTGTCAAATGATCCGTTTTTAATATTTTCTCTAATTGCAGACATTAATTCTTGATAAAAATTGATATTATGAAGAGTTAGCAGAGTTGATCCTAATATTTCATTTGTATTAAAAAGATGATTTAGGTAGTTTTTTGAATACTTATTTAAGCTAAGATTTGAACAATTGTTATCAAGTGGCGTGTTATCATTTTTAAATTTATTGTTTTTAATGTTTAAACGGCCATTCCAAGTAAAAGCTAAACCTGTTCTTCCAGACCTAGTTGGCATTACACAGTCAAACATGTCTACGCCTCGTTTAACTGATCCTAAAATATCTGTTGGTGTACCAACACCCATTAAATACCTTGGTTTATCCTCTGGCATTGCTTCCTTAATATCATCTAATGTATTAAACATTTCATCTTGAGATTCACCAACAGCTAATCCACCTATAGCATATCCATTAAAATCAATTTTTGTTAGAGCATTAAGGGATTTAATTCTTAAGTCTTTAAATAAACCACCCTGCACTATTCCAAATAATCCTTTGTGAGGATTTGATCCAAAAGCAGCTTTGGATCTTTCTGCCCAATATATAGATAGTTCCATCGATTTATTAATAAGATTATAGTCTGTAGTTTTTTTTGGACACTCGTCCATAATCATTACTATATCTGAATCTAAACCTTTTTGAATTCTTATACTTTCTTCTGGACTTAGTATGAATTTTTTACCATCCACATGGGAATTGAAAATTGCACCTTTTTCTCTATCAACTTTATTTAATTTTGAGAGAGACATAACTTGAAAACCACCTGAATCTGTGAGTATTGGGAGTTTACAATTCATAAACTTATGAAGACCACCTGCTGAAATAATTCTATCAACTCCAGGTCTAATCATTAAGTGATATGTATTTGATAATATTATTTCAGACCCAGTTTTAATAACATCATCAATTAGACACGCTTTAACAGTGGCCTGCGTTCCAACAGGCATAAAAGCTGGCGTTTGAATATCACCTCTGTGAGTCTCAATTAACCCAGCTCTTGCAAATTTATCTTTTTTAATAACATTAAATTTAAATTTTTTTAACGCCATTGACGTATGTTAATATTATTTAAAACTGATAATTTTATCTGGGTCAGTAACTGATCCATTGTTATTTGAATCACCTTTTTTAATTTTATCAACTAACTCCATACCATCAATAACTTTACCAAAAACAGTATATTGTCTATCTAGAAACGATGACTCTTTAAGACAAATAAAAAATTGACTATTAGCACTGTTTGGATCTTGTGATCTTGCCATAGATAAAGTTCCTCTTTCATGTGGTAAATCACTAAATTCTTCCTTAAGATCGGGTAAATCAGATCCTCCCATACCAGCACTTCTTAAGTTAAATTTATCATTAGAGGAGTTACCAAATTTAACATCACCAGTTTGTGCCATAAAGCCATCAATTACTCTATGAAAAACAACACCATCATATTTACCTTCTAAGGCAAGTTGTTTAATTCTTTTAACATGATTTGGTGCTACATCTTCAAATAGTTCAATCTTTACGTCTCCATCCTTAAGTTTTAAAATCATAATATTTCCCCCTGCTATTGTATTGTTGGTTAGTATAAAAAATAAAATTAATAATTTTACTATAAATTTATTCATATTTTTCTTTTAATGACTTAATTGTGTTTTTTGTAGTAAATTTTTTAATATCACCACCTAATCTAACTATTTCTTTTACAAATCTGGATGAAATAATTTGGTTTTCAACATCTGACATTAAAAAAATTGTTTCTATATTATTACTCAACTTTCTATTCATTCCAGCTAATTGAAACTCATATTCAAAGTCAGATACAGCTCTTAAGCCTCTTAGAATTATATTTGATTTATATTTTTTACATAAATCGGTTGTTAAAGATGTGAAGGAAATAATTTCAATTTTTTTTTTATCCAGTCTTAGGTCATGAAAAAGCGCTTTTTTGATTATTTCAATTCTTTCAGTGGAATTAAAGAGATAATTTTTATTAGCACCTTCAGATGCAGCAATGATAACTTTATCAAATAGTTTCAAAGCTTTTTTAATAACATCAATATGACCAAAGGTAATTGGATCAAATGTGCCTGGATATACAGCAACTTTTTTCATTAAGCCAAGTTATCATCAATTTTTATTGCTGAAACCACTTTTTCATCACCGGATAATTTAATAATTCTAACACCTTGGGTATTTCTTCCTGCAGTTCTAATTTCTTTAACAGCAACCCTGATCACTCTGCCTTTATTAGTAGATATCATCACCTCATCAACTTCAAATACTGGAAATGATGAGCAAATACTTCCATTTCTAGGAGAATTAATTATACCAATAATACCTTTGCCCCCTCTATTAGTTACACGATAATCGTAATGGGAGGTTTTCTTTCCATAACCATTTTCAGTAATAGATAATATAAATCTTTCTTTTTTAGTTGAATCATTTTTTTTATCTTTATCATTTCTCCCCCCTTTTTCATGATTTACAATAGACAGTGAAACTATTTCATCATTAGGAGCCAGATCTATACCCTTAATGCCTTTTGATGACCTTCCTTTAAATACTCTAAGTTTTTTTGATTCAAATCTGATACATTTTCCATTTTTAGTACTTAGCATTATATCTTGGTCATCTTTACAAATTTCAACTCCAACAATTTTGTCATTAGGGTCTAGTTTCATTGCAATTTTTCCAGCTGAATTAATTGATGAAAAATCCTCAAGACTATTTTTTCTAACTTTTCCTTTTGCTGTAGCAAATACTATCTGTAAATTTTTCCAACTACTCTCATCTTCAGGAAAAGGCATAATAGAACTGATCGATTGATGACTTTTTAGTGGTAAAATATTAAATAAAGATTTACCTTTTGAAGTAGACGATCCTTCAGGAATTTTCCATGCTTTAATCTTATAAACAAGACCTTCTGTTGAAAAAAAAAGAACAGCAGTATGTGTATTTACTGATAGTGTTTGTACGACAGAATCTTCATCTCTTGTAGTGATACCAGATTTACCTTTACCACCTCTTTTTTGTTGTTTTAAATTGCTTAAGGCTCCTCTTTTTATATAACCTTGAAAAGTTACAGTAATAATCACTGATTCTTTTTGAATAGTTTCTTCAATATCGTAATTTAATATTGCGTCAATAATTTTAGTTCTTCTTGGTACTGCAAATTTTTCTTTTATATTTTTTAACTCTTCACTAATAACATTTAAAAGTTCTTTTTTTGAGTTAATAATTTTCTTAAAACCCCTGATTAAGTCAGCTAATTTTTTTATTTCAACTTCAATTTCATTAATCCCTAATGCAGTTAACTTTTGAAGTCTAAGTTCTAAAATTGCTATAACTTGTGGATCAGATAGTGAGTATAAATTTTTTCCCTTCTTGTCCTCAACTAATGAAATTAATTTTAAAGATTTATTAATTTTCCACTTAGTTGATAATAAAGACTTTTTTGCATCATCTGGAGTTTTTGATGATCTAATAATTTTTATAATTTTATCTAAATTTTCCACTGATACTGACAGACCAATTAATATATGAGCTCTATCCTCTGCTTTCTTTAAATCAAATTTAGTTTTTTTAATCACCACATCTTCACGGAAGGATAAAAAATTAGTTAAAAATTCTTTTAAATTACAAATTTTTGGTTTTCCATCGACGATTGCAAGTGTATTAAAACCAAATGAACTCTCTATAGATGTATTTTTATAAAGTTGTCTTTTGATAGTTTCAGGTTCGATTCCACTTTTTAAATCAATAGCAACTCTAATACCTTCTCTATTTGACTCATCTCTTATATCTCTAATACCTTCAATTTTTTTCTCTCTAACTAATTGAGCAATTCTTTCATTCAAAACTGATTTATTTACTTGATATGGTACAGAAGTTATAACAAGTCTCTCTCTTCCATTTTTTTGTGTCTCAACACTAATTTCACCTCTAATCTTAAATGAACCACGACCCACATTATATCCTGCTTTAATAATCTCTTTTCCAATAATGATACCACCTGTTGGAAAATCAGGACCAGGTATATGTTTCATCAATTCTTTAATTTTAAGATCTTTATTTTCAATTAAAGCTAATGTTCCATCTATAATTTCACCTAAATTATGCGGTGGAATACTTGTTGCCATTCCAACGGCTATACCGCCAGCACCATTTACTAATAAGTTAGGATATTGAGCAGGTAAAACAGTTGGTTCCTTTTCAGTTTCGTCGTAATTACTTTTATAAACAACGGTATTTTTTTCTATATCGTCAATTAAGTATTGAGAAACTTTTGCTAATCTTGTTTCGGTATACCTCATTGCTGCAGCAGGATCTCCATCTATAGATCCAAAGTTACCCTGACCCTGAACTAACGGTAAGCTCATTGAAAAATCCTGAACCATTCTAACAAGTGCATCATAAACAGATTGATCACCATGTGGGTGATACTTACCAATAACGTCACCGACTATTCTTGCAGACTTTCTAAATTGTTTTGACCAATCGTAACCACCTTTATACATAGCAAATAATATTCTTCTATGAACAGGTTTTAATCCATCTCTTACGTCTGGAAGCGCTCTACTAACAATTACACTCATCGCATATGACAAGTAAGACGCACTCATCTCATCATGCATCGTAATGAGTTTTATATTCTTATCTTTGGAAATTTCTGTATCTTTCATAGAAACTAAAAGGGAATTTCATCATCCATATCATTTGAAACTTGAGGACTGTCTTCAATATTACTAGCAGGTGTCTGAGTGTTATCATTTTGAATACCACCACCACCCGTGTTTCCACCACCTAACATAGTAAGTGAAGAATTGTATCCTTGAATTACTATTTCTGTTGAGTATTTGTCTTGTCCAGATTGTTCGTCTTTCCATTTTCTAGTAGTTATTTGTCCTTCAACATAAATTTGAGCACCTTTTTTTAAATATTGCTGAACAACGTTAACTAAACCATCATTGAATACAACTATACGGTGCCATTCTGTTTTTTCTTTTTTTTCACCAGTAGTTTTATCTTTCCATGATTGGCTTGTAGCCAAACTTAATCTGGCAACACTTTTGCCATTTACCATTTGTTTAATTTCTGGGTCTGCGCCTAAACGCCCAATTAATAATACTTTATTTAAACTTCCAGCCATAATATTTATAATTCTTTATTTATTTAATTAAATTTATATCACAATATTTATTGAATATTAATTTTATTAATTTAAAGCAACTAAAATTATGATTAAAAAGATAGTTATCAAGGGTGCAAAAGAACATAATTTAAAGAATGTTTCAGTAGAAATACCTAAAGATCAGTTTGTTGTAATTACTGGTCTTTCTGGTTCCGGAAAATCCTCTTTAGCATTTGACACTGTGTATGCTGAAGGACAAAGAAGATACGTTGAAAGCTTATCTGCTTATGCCCGTCAATTTTTGGATAAGATGAAAAAACCAAATGTTGATCTTATCGAGGGATTAAGTCCTGCTATAGCTATAGAACAGAAAAATACATCTAAAAATCCAAGGTCAACTGTTGCAACAGTTACGGAAATTTATGACTACATGAGAGTACTATACGCAAGGGCAGGTGTACCCTACTCACCATTCACAGGAAAACCAATAACATCACAAACAATAACCCAAATCGTTGATTTAATAAAAAAATTACCAAAAAAATCAACTATTTATATTTTTGCTCCTGTAGTTAGAGGTCGTAAGGGAGAATATAGAAAGGATATTTTAAGTTACAAAAGAAGAGGTTTTAGAAAAATTAAAATTGATGAAGTCATATATGAAATAGATAAAGCACCAAATTTAGATAAAAAACTTAAACATGATATATCTGTTTTAGTTGATAGAATTGTCTTGAATTCTAATCTTGGTAATAGACTTGCTGAAAGTATTGAGACAGCTGTAAATTTATCAAATGGGTTGGTATTTGTTGAGTATGAAGATGAAACATTGCCACAAAAATTTAGAAAAATTGAAAAATTAATTTATTCTACTAAATTTGCGTGTCCAGAAAGTGGTTTTACAATTGAAGAGATTGAGCCAAGACTTTTTTCTTTTAATAGTCCTTACGGAGCGTGTGCAGAATGTGAAGGTATCGGTATAAAGTTAAACGTTGATCCAAACCTTGTAATTCCTGATGAGAAAAAAAGTATTGCTGATGGTGCTATAGAACCCTGGGCTAAATCAACAACATTATATTATGCCCAAACCTTAGCCTCTATTGCTAAACATTACGAATTTTCTTTAGATGAAAGATGGAAAAAACTTCCAAAAAAATTTAAAGATGTAATATTGTTTGGATCAGATGAGGAAGAAATTAAGTTTGTTTATGACGATGGTTATGAAAAATATTCTCATAAAAAAACTTTTGAAGGTGTAATAAACAATCTTGAAAGAAGATTTCTTGAATCTGATAGTGATTGGAAAAGAGAAGCGATAGCTGAATACCAATCTGATTCTGCTTGTGAAGGATGTAACGGCAATAGATTAAAAGAAGAAGCCTTATGTGTTAAAATTGATGATCAAAATATAAGTGAGGTAACTAAAAAATCTATTTTAGATGCAGCTAAATGGTTTAAAAGCTTAGAACAAAATCTTGATAAACGACAATTTAAGATAGCAGAACATATTTTAAAAGAAATTAATGAAAGACTAACCTTCCTTTTAAATGTTGGGCTTGAATATTTAACCCTATCGAGAGAGTCAGGCACCCTTTCTGGAGGTGAGGCTCAAAGAATAAGGCTTGCCTCACAAATTGGTTCTGGATTAACTGGTGTACTGTATGTACTTGATGAGCCTTCTATTGGATTGCATCAAAAAGATAATGTTAAATTAATAAATGCATTAAAAAGACTGAGAGATTTAGGCAATACAGTAATTGTTGTTGAGCATGATACGGAAACTATGGAAAATGCAGATCACATAATAGATATGGGTCCAGAAGCTGGAACTAATGGTGGTGAAATAATTGCACAAGGTACCTATGATGAAATACTAAAAAATAAAAACAGTATCACTGGCCAATACTTATCTCATAAAAAGTATATAGAAATTCCAAGAACTAGAAGGCTTGCAAAAAATGGTAGGTTTGTTGAAATTAATGGTGCTAGTGGAAATAATTTAAATAACGTTAATCTTAAAATTCCAACAGGAAGTTTTACTTGCGTAACTGGTGTCTCTGGTAGTGGTAAATCTACATTAATATTACAAACGTTATATCATGCGCTAAATTTAACCTTAAACAATAAAGCTAGAAAAGTTCCTAAAGCATTTAAAAGTTATAAGGGTGTTGAACTTATAGATAAAATAATCGATATAGATCAGTCTCCTATTGGAAGAACACCTAGATCAAACCCAGCAACTTATACTGGAGCATTTGGCCCTATTAGAGATTGGTTTACGGCACTACCAGAGTCAAAAACAAGAGGATATAAGCCAGGCAGATTTTCTTTTAACGTTAAAGGTGGAAGATGTGAAGCTTGTGAGGGGGATGGTGTAATTACATATGAGATGCATTTCTTACCTGACGTTTATATACAATGTGATGAATGTAAAGGAACTCGATATAATAGAGAAACTCTTGAGATAAAATTCAAAGACAAAAGTATTGCCGATGTATTAGATATGTCTGTAGATGAGGGATGTGAATATTTTGAAAATATTTCAAATATTAAAACAAAACTATTAACATTAAAAAAAGTAGGCCTTGGCTATATAAAAATTGGACAGCAGGCAACAACGTTATCTGGTGGTGAAGCTCAACGTATTAAGTTAGCCAAAGAATTATCTAAAAGATCAACGGGCAGAACAATGTATATTCTAGATGAACCTACTACTGGTCTTCATCAGCATGATATAAAAAAACTACTAGAAATTTTACATACATTTGTTGCATTAGGAAATACCGTAGTTGTTATTGAACATAATCTAGATGTTATCAAAACAGCTGATTATATTGTGGATATGGGTCCTGAAGGTGGGGTCAAAGGTGGTAATATTATCGCAGAAGGGAAACCTGAGGATATTATTAAGATAAAGGGTAGTTATACTGGTGAATTCTTAAAACCTATGTTGGAAGATAAATTTAAAAAAAAGTTAAAGATTTAAATAATTAGTGTATAAGTGATTCTATATATGGGTAATTTACTATCATCACTTCCAAAAACTATTCATGCCTCATTAGCATTAGCCATAATTCTTTTCTTAGGTTTATTTTATGGGAATGGTGGATTCGATTTTGATACAATTTTTTGGAGTTGGTTAACTAGATTAATTCATGTGACAGTTGCAATCATGTGGATTGGCTTACTTTGGTATTTCAACTTTGTTCAGATTCCAAACATGCCAAAAATCCCAGATGAACAAAAACCAGCAATAGGTAAGGTGATCGCACCTGCAGCACTATTTTATTTTAGGTGGGCAGCACTACTTACAATAATTTCTGGATTATTTTTAGCTTACTTAAATGGTTATTTGCATGATGCTATGACTTTAGGTGGTGGTGGAAAAAGTACAGCCATTGGAATTGGTATGTGGCTTGGATTATATATGGCTTTTAATGTTTGGTTTATAATTTGGCCAAATCAAAAAAGGGCTTTAGGAATTGTAGCATGTGAACCTGATATTAAGGCAAAATCAGCTAGAACTGCTATGCTGTTTTCAAGAACAAATACACTTTTATCTTTGCCAATGTTACTTTCAATGGTAGCCGCACAAAATCTATATTAATTTTACTCTGAATCTTCTTTTAGGATTGTTTTTTGTGAAACTCTAAGTTTTACTAGTACTGGGTTAGCGATATATATTGAAGAATAAGTTCCAAATACTACGCCCATAATCATAGCTAATGAAAAACCTTTTAATATTTCTCCACCAAATAAATAAATTGAGACCAGTGCAAGTAAAGTTGTAACAGATGTAATTATAGTTCTTGAAAGAGTCTCATTAATCGAGATATTTGTAAGTTCAAAGATCTTAATATCAGAAAATTTTCTAAGATTCTCTCTAACTCTATCATAAATGACAACTGTATCGTTCATAGAATAACCAACTATCGTTAAAACAGCAGCCACTATTGAAAGATTTATCTCTAAGCTAAATAATGAAAATAGACCCAATGTTATAATAACGTCATGAAACAAAGCTAAAATTGCACCTAAACTGAATTGCCATTCAAATCTTACCCAAATATAAAACAACATAGCGGCCAATGACAATGCAATAGCGATAACTCCAGATTTTAATAATTCTGCACTTACTTTTGGACCTACATTCTCTACTCTTCTAAAGTTAAAAGAACCACCTACTGATGATGTTAATTCTTTTTTAATAATCTCAATAGCATTAGCACTGGTATCTTTTTTTTCAATCTTAATTAAAAAGTCATTTTCATTGCCAAATTTTTTAACATTAAAATCTCCCACATTCATTTGTCTAAAAGATTGTCTTAAAGATGTAACGTTGATACTTTTATCATTTGCTCTTAACTCAATTAAAGTTCCACCTTTAAAGTCTACACCATAATTAAGTCCTTTAAAAAGCAGCAATAGAATAGACATTATAACTAGACTAAGTGAAATCAGGTTAAATAATCTATAAAATTTATTAAAATTAATCATTTATATTAAATTTTCTTTCTCTTTATTCCTTACAACGTAAAGGCCAGTAAGCATTCTAGCAATAAAATATACTGAAAATAAAGTAGTAAAAATTCCAACAGCTAAAGTTACTGAAAAGCCTTTAACGGGACCAGATCCCATCAAAAATAAAATGATAGCTGCGATCAGTGTTGTTATATTTGCGTCTATAATAGCCGTTTTTGATTTAACGTATCCAGTATCAAAAGCTATAATATTATTTTTTTCTTTTTTGCACTCTTCTTTAATTCTTTCAAAAATTAAAACATTTGCATCTACAGCCATTCCAACCGTCAATATAATACCAGCAATTCCAGGTAGTGTTAATGTTGCTCCAAATAATGTCAGTATACCAACTAAGAAAAATAGGTTAACTAATAATGTTATATTGGCAATCAAGCCAAATATTTTATATTTAAAAAACATAAAAATAATTACAAGTAAAAAACCAATCAATAAAGCAATAACACCAGCATTAATTGAATCCTGACCAAGATCAGGTCCTACAGTTCTTTCTTCAATTATATTTAATGGTGCCGGTAAAGCCCCGGATCTAAGCAATAAAGCTAAGTCGGTTGCTGACTGAAATGTAAAACCACCACTAATTTGACCGTTTCCACTGGCTATTGTGTCTCTAATTACTGGTGCACTAACAATTTTTCCATCCAGAACAATTGCCAATTGCTTACCAATACCTGTGCTAGTTGCTTTACCAAACCTTTTAGCACCTACTCTATCAAGAGTGAATGATACTACTGTTTCATTAGTCTGGTTATTCATTTGTGGTTGTGCATCAAGTAAGTTTTCACCATTTAAAATTATTCTTTTACTAACCAATGCCTCACTCATACCGTCCTCAAATTGAAGTGTTTCTGTACCAAAAGAGTCATTATTATTTTTTGAGACAAATCTAAATGTCAAGTTTGCAGTCTTACCTAGTAGAGATTTTATCCTCATAGGATCATCTAAACCAGGAAGCTCAACAAGAATTCTATTATTACCTCTTTTTATTATATTTGGTTCATTAGTCCCAACTTCATCAACTCTTCTTCTAACTATTTCTAGAGCTTGATCTTGTGAAGATGTTTTAATTTCGATAAGTCCATATTTAGAAAGTGATAGTATAATTTCACTACCATCTATAATTAGATCAAATTGATGTGATTTATATTGGTTGTAATAAGGGTTGATTTCACTTTCTTTATCCAGGAAAAAAGTTTCGACTAAAGCAGCATTATTTTTAGAAACAGTAAATACAATTGATTTATTTTGTATTCTTAAATCATTAAAATTTATCTTTTTATCTTTTAGAAAATTTCTTATGACCGTTGTAGTGTTTTGTAATTTTTGTATTTCAACAGGTCCATTATCAATTTCAAGCAATAAATAAGAGCCACCCTGTAAATCTAGTCCTAAGTTTATTCTTTTAGATATAAGACTACGATCTGGATCTTGAAAATTAGACGAGGCAATATAGATAAAAAAAAGTGATACTAAAGAAACTAAAGTAATTCTTAATTTAGAAAAGTATAACACTTTAGTTTAATGTTATTTTTTTACTTCAGTTACTGGTGGGTTAAGTAATCCTTGGATACCTGTAGATTTGACAATTTCAACTTTAACGTTGTCAGCAATTTGCACTTCAACTTTTTCATTATCAATAATTCTTTCAACCGTTCCAATGATACCAGCAGATGTTACAACTTTGTCCCCTCTGGATAAGTTTTCTACCATGGCTTTATGCTCTTTAACTTTCTTTTGTTGAGGTCTTATTAAAAAAAAGTAAAAAATAACAAAAATTAAAATTAGTGGTATAAATTGGCCTATTCCTTGATCCATAATTCTCCTTGATTAAAGTGAATACTTACAACATCTATTAAATTAAAACAACTTTAAATCTTGTTGATTTTCTGAATATTATTCATGTATGGCTTTAAAACCTCAGGAACAATAATAGATCCATCTTCTTGTTGATAATTTTCTAAAATAGCAACCATAGTTCTGCCAACTGCTAAACCACTACCATTTAGTGTTCCAACAAGAACTGTTTCTTTTTTGTCATTTTTATATCTGGCTTTCATTCTTCTAGCTTGAAATGATCCACAAGAAGAACAACTAGAAATTTCTCTATATTTATTCTCAGATGGTAGCCATACCTCAATATCGAAAGTTTTTTCAGCACTAAAGCCCATATCACCAGTACATAAAACAATTTTTCTATAAGGAAGTTTTAATAAATCTAAAATTTTAGTTGCACAATCAGTCATTCTATCAAGTTCTGGTAAACACTTTTCAGCCTCAACAATACTCACCATTTCAACTTTATAAAATTGATGTTGTCTAATCATCCCTTTGGTATCTTTACCATAGCTTCCAGCTTCTTTTCTAAAACAAGGGGTTGAGGCAACCATTCTCATGGGTAGATTTTTTTTTTCAACAATTTTATCTTTAACAATATTTGTTAAAATCACTTCCGCTGTTGGAATCAAAAACTTTCTATCACTTGAGTCCTCTAGCTTAAGCTCAAATTGGTCATTATCAAATTTTGGTAATTGACCAGTTCCAAACATAGTTGAATCTGTTGCTATTAATGGAGGTGAAATTTCTTTATAGCCATTAATGTTAACGTGAGTATCTAACATAAAATTAGATAATGCTCTTTCCAATAAAGCTAATTTATCTTTTACAAAAACAAACCTAGATCCAGTTGTTTTCGTTGCAAGATCAAAATCTAACATTTCTAAGTTCTCACCTAATTCATAGTGAGATTTAGGTTCAAATGTAAAGTTAGGAATTATTCCAGATTTTAAAATTTCAATATTTGAGTTTTCATCTTTACCAATAGGTACATCTGAATAAGGTATATTGGGAATTGATGATAAAATGGTTTCTAATTGCACCCTAACAACTGCTTGTAAGTTATTAATTTTTTCAATCTCAGTAGAAATATTTTTGGATTTTTCAAAGAGTGTTTTATCTTTTGATTTTGAAATATCTTTTTTTTCTTTTTCAAGTATTTCTCTTTCTTGGATGTATTTTCTATTATTTTCATCTAATGATAAAATTTTATCAACATCAATGTCTAAGAATCTTTTATCTAAAGCTTTTTTAAAAGCTTCAATGTCATTTCTAATTTCTTTTATATTATGCATTTTTTTTATTTTTCTTTTCGATAATGTTTACAGAAAATATAGATAATTCATATAAAATCAATAATGGTATTGCTAAGCCAATTTGAGTTATGGGATCAGGTGGTGTTAATAGTGCTGCAGCTGCAAAAATCATTACAACAACATATTTTCTTTTTTCTCTAAGAAATTTAGCATCAACCATACCTACTCTAGCTAATAAGCTAAGAACAACCGGTAACTGAAAGCTTATACCAAATGCAAAAATTAATTTCATAACAAGCGAAAGATATTCACTCACTTTTGCTTCTAATTGAATGGGTAAGCCCGTTGAAGCCCCTGTACTTTCAAAGGAAAGAAAAAATTTTATAGCGAGTGGCATTATTAAATAATAAACAAGCATTCCTCCTAAGAAAAATAATATAGGTGTTAATATTAGATAAGGAATGATTGCAATTTTTTCATGTTTGTAAAGTCCTGGCGCAATAAATTTCCATATTTGCACTAATATGAAAGGACAAGTAACAAAGAATGCTGCAAAAAAAGAAACTTTTAAGTATGTTAAAAATGTTTCTTGTAAAGCTGTAAAAATTAACCTTCTATCGGTTCCACTGTCATTTACCGCTTTAGCAAAAGGCTCGACTAAAAAACCATAAAGATGTTCTGAAAAAAAATAACAACCAATAAAAAATATGAATAAAAAAATAAACGAATGAATTAATCTTTTTCTAAGTTCTGTTAAATGACTTACAAAGCCGCCTTCATTTTCAGATTTTGTCATTATCTTTTTCATCTTCTGAGGGTTTTTCTATTTCGTTAGAACCAATATCAAGGTCAGCTACCTCGCTTTGTATATTAATAATATATCTTTTGGTCGTTCCAATCCAGGATCCAACTTTTTTTAACATAAAGGGAAAATCTTTTGGACCTATAACGATAATTGCAACAGCTACAACCAGCAAAATCTCAAACCAGCCAATAGTGGGCATTTAAATTATTCTTTGTCTTTACTGTCTTGATTATTTTCAGAAACATTTTTTGGCTCTGGCTCATCTGTGATGTCTGTAGCCATACCTTTTTTAAAACTTTTAATACCTTTAGCTACATCACCCATTAAACTTGAGATTTTACCTCTACCAAATAAAAGGACAACTAAGATAACAACTATTGCTATTTGCCAAATTCCTATGCTCATACAATTTTATACTCCTTTTAGATTTAACTTTAAAGTAACATTTTTATTTTTCTTCTTCAGGACTAAGCGTACCACCTAGCATTTCATCTATATTTTCATAGATGTCTTCTTTTTTTTCTTCTTGTTTTTCTTTATAAAATTTACCAGTACCAAATATTGCATTATCGATATTAGCACTATCGATTAAGCCAGCCGAACCTAGTTCATCAACAGTTGGTAAGTCTGATAATTTTTGAAGACTAAAATGACTTAAAAAATCAATTGTAGTTCCATACTGAATTGGTTTACCTGGAACATCTTTACGTCCTTGTGGTTTGACCCAATTTAGTTCCATTAATATATCAAGTGTATTAGTACCAAAGGCTACACCTCTGATTTCTTCAATTTCAGCTCTGGTTACAGGTTGGTGATAAACAATAATAGCAAGCGTTTCAATAGCTGCTCTAGATAGTTTTTTTTCAACAGTTTTTTCTTGTGACATTAAGTTTGATAAATTTTCAGAAGTTCTGAATGACCATCTTTTTGAAATGCAGACTAAATTTATACCCCTCGTAGAATATTCAATTTGAAGTTTTTCTAAAGTTTTTAAAACATCAATTTTTTTAGAAATTTTAGACTCTATTGTGTCTATATCAAGTGGTTCTAGTGCAGCAAAGACAATAGCTTCAACTTCCCTCTCTCCATCACTTAATTTCTTTGGAAATGTTACAATATTAGTTTTTAAATTTTTATTAATTTTGGTCACTCAATCTCCTTAACATATATTTCATCAAATAAGTTTTCTTGTTTTATTGTTAGATTTCCCTCTTTAACAAGTTCAAGAGATCCAGCAAAAATTCCAGCTTTACCAGTTTTTTTATATTTCATACCATCTTTAAAATTTTTGGGGATTAAATCGTTAATATTCTTCCAATCAATCAATTTACCAAAAAATTCTTTAATACGTTTTATTCCATCCTCAGTAGTAAAAACGGGTAATCTGGGTATATTCATTCTCTGGTAGTCTTTTGTCATGATAATACCCGAATATGTTTTCAACAATTCATAAAGGTTTAATTTATATTCAGTACTATAAATTGATCGTATACTTCCTTTAATTCCTCTTAAGCGTATTTCTCTACCCAATCTTTTTCTTTTTAACATCTGGTCTGAAAGAAGGCGAATTAATTCTAATTTTTTTAATTGTAATTTTAATTGTTGAGCAACTTCCAATAATTTAAATTCTTCCTCTGGATTCCCTGGTAATAAAAGTTTAGATTTTAGATAAGTTAACCAAGTAGCCATTAGTAAATATTCAGATGCGGTTTCTAAATTAAGGTTTTTTTCATTTGTAATATAATCATGAAACTGATCTGCCAGTAATGTTATGGAAATATTTTCAAGATCCACTTTTTGTGTTTTAGCTAAATCTAAAAGAACATCTAGGGGGCCTTGATAGTTTTCAAGATCAACATTAAAATTATTAGAATCGGTATTAGACATATTAAATATTAACTTATAATTTTATTAAATTGTGATGTTTTTTTAATTATAAACTTGCTTATTAAGGGTGAGTTAATTGCAACATCGTACATTTCCTTAATATTTCCATTGCAATGAAGAACTAAATCACAACCTGCATCAAAAGCTCTCAAAGTATTGATTTTTATTGAGCTTTTTAAACTTTTCATAGATATGTCATCTGAAATTAATATGTTTTTAAATTTAATATTATTTCTAATTAATTGAATTACTTTTTTCGAGTGTGTCGTTGTATTTGACTTGTCTATATTTGTGTAAATAATATGAGCAGTCATAGCAAAAAGACTAGACTTATTCTTAAAAGTTGAAAAATCATTTTTTATCAAATATCTTAAATTTTTATTAACCCTCGGTGTTAATTTGTGACTATCCACTTTAGCTAAACCATGACCAGGAATATGTTTAATAACAGTTCCTATGTTATTTGAGTGAAAGTTATTAATACAAATATCCCCTATTTTTGAGACAGTTTTTGGGTCTTTTGAAAATGATCTGTCACCAATTATTGAGCTAGAACCTTTTAATCTCAAATCAAGAACAGGCAGAGTGTTAATATTTACTCCAATCAATTTTAATAATAAAGATGTCTTTTTTATAAAAATTTTATAAAAATCATAGAACTTTTTCTTATCCTTTAAATAAAGTTTACCAAAAAATTCTCCTGTTAAAGGTTCTGTATTGAAAACTTTTTTTAATCTATTAACTCGTCCACCCTCTTGATCAATCAAAATAGGATAATTATTATCTTTAAATATTTTTTTGATTTGATTGGTTAATTTTTTTGCTTGGTTTAAAGATTTTATATTTCTTGAAAAAAGTATTATGCCCCATGGTTTATACTGTTGAAGGAATTTTTTTTCTTTAACAGATAAAGTTGTAGATTTAATCCCAGTTATGAAACTTCTTTTGTTATTCATTATTTTTTATTAAATTCCAAAAATTATAATTTTTCTTATTTTTATCTATAGTTTTTTCAACATATTCAACAATATCAATAGTATCACTTTTTAATAAAATCATATTTTGAGAATAATTAACAATTTTTTTATCGATCTGTTTATAAGATCTATAGGAATTTTTTTTATTGTCATCGGAAAAATAGTATTTTAATGATAGAAAAAAAAACAACAAAATAACAAATAAATATAAAAGGTATTTTAATTCTTTTAACATTACATTTTTTCTGGTGTATCAACACCAACAATATTCATACCAGTTTGGATTACGTTAGATATAACTTTTAAAAAAACCAATTTATCATTAGGTATTTTTTTTTGATCATTAATAAATCTTTTATTTGGATTGTCTTTACCCATATTCCAATAAGAATGAAATTCAGATGATAATTCATATAAATAAACAGGAATTCTATGTGGTTCTAACCTTAAGCTAGCCGTCTCTATGCACTTAGGCCATTCAGCGATTTTTTTTAAAATCTTAATTTCATCACTTGTATATTGAAAATTATATTCACTAATATTTAAATCTTTATTAATATCCAAGTCAGCATGTCTGAAGACTGATGATATTCTGGCAAAACAATACTGCACATAATAAAGTGGATTATCTTTTGACTTTTCTTTAACTTTTGCAAAATCAAAATCTAACTCAACATCACTACTTCTATTAAGCATGATAAATCGTGTTGCATCCTTACCGACTTCAGATATTAGATCTTCTAAAGTAATGTAGTCACCTTTTCTTTTTGACATTTTGAATGGTTTACCATCTTTAATTAGTTTAACTAGTTGACTAACTTTACAAATCAATTTTTTCTTACCACTAGAAAGAGCTTCTACAGCTGAGGTAATTCTTTTTATATATCCCGCGTGATCAGCTCCAAGTATATTGATAAGTGCATCGTAGCCTCTGTTTAACTTATTATTATGATAGGCAACATCGCTAGCAAAGTAAGTCCATGACTTGTCTGATTTTTGTAAGGCTCTATCTTTATCATCTCCAAAATCAGTTGATTTAAATAAAAGCTGCTCTCTTTCTACCCAATTATCATCGTCCTCTCCTTTGGGTGCTTTAATTTTTCCTTCATATACTAAGTTCTTATCTTTTAAATTTTGAATTACTTTTTCTACTTCCTTATTTAAAACAATTTGAGTTTCACTTGTAAATTTATCGTGAACTATTCCTAAAATGGCCAAATTAGTTTTAATTAATTTCAAAGACTCTGCGACAGATAATAATGTTAATTCTTTAGATACGTCATCAAATTTATCAAATTTTAAATTTTTGTTGTTATCAATAATACTTTTTGCGATGTCTACCAAATAATCTCCAGGATAAAGATCTGGATTGTCACTAGGAAACTTTTCATTGTTAAGAATTTCCCTAATTCTATGAAAAACAGATTTTGTAAAATTTATAATTTGGTTACCATAATCATTTACATAATATTCTTTTGAAACATCATGTTTATTAAAAATTAGTATATTTGAAATGACGTCACCTAAAATTGCACCTCTGCAATGCCCAACATGTAATGGCCCAGTAGGATTTGCCGAGACAAACTCTATAAGATATTTTTGTTTTTTTTCTTTAATATTTACACCAAAATTTTTATAATTTTTATTTACATGTTTAATAAAATTATTCCAATATATTAATTTAAATTTAATATTGATAAATCCAGGTTTTGCCACAGATATAGTTTCAATATCCTCATCCTCAGTTTTAATTAAATCAATCAAGATTTTTGCTATATCGATTGGAGATTTTTTGTTAGCCTTTGATAATACCATGGCTACATTTGTCGATATATCGCAGTCAAAATTTGATGGTGGTATGTCGACATTAATTCCATTTAACAATTCAGGTAATTCAAGAGAGCCTTCTTTATTTAATTTCTTAATTAAAATTATTATTTTATCTAAGTAGAGATCAAAAATGTTCATTAAATATTTTTATGTAAATTTATTGCATATCTATCTGTCATACCTGAAATAAAATCTGCAATTGCTCTATTTGGATCATTCTTCAATTGATCAGTTGCTATGAATTTTTTAGGTTTACCCTTAATTTTATTAAAAAGTTTATTAACAATTTTTTTTCCCTGATTGTTTTTCAATAATACTTTTTTGTTATTATACATTTTACTTCTTAAAAAAAATCTTACTTCTTTTTCGATATTTAAAAATTTACTAGAAAAACATACTATGGGCTCATTTAATTGATACACATCAGTTAAAGATTTAATCTTATTAATTTTTAAATTACTTTTAGTATTTTTAATTAAATCCCTAACCATTAAATCAATTGAATCTCTTATTATCTGATATATCAAAATATCTTTATTATTATTTTTTATGTTTTTCTTATGTGATTTATAAATATCCTTAAAAAAATTAATTTCAATCAAGTCATTCAAATTAAACATTTTTGCTCTAATTCCATCCTGTATGTCATGATTGTTATACGCAATATCATCCGAGATTGCTGATATTTGAGCTTCTAACGATCCTGAGTTATTAAAATTTATTTTGTTATTAAAATTTTTTAATCCAATAAGCCTTTTAACTGTAGAAATATCTTTAATAGGACCATTGTGTTTTAATAACCCATCTAAAGTTTCTAATGTTAAGTTAAGACCCTTAAACTTAAGATATTTATGCTCAAGAAACATTATAATTCTTAAAGTTTGAAGATTGTGGTCAAATCCGCCAAAGTTAAACATACAATCGTTCAGAGCATCTTCTCCCGCATGCCCAAACGGTGTATGTCCTAAGTCATGAGCCAAACTTAAGGTTTCTGCTAGATCATCATTTAAACCTAAGTGCTTAGCAATAGATCTTGCAATTTGCGCAACTTCAATTGAATGTGTAATTCTAGTTCTGTAGTGGTCACCCTCTGTATTAACAAAAACTTGAGTCTTATGCTTTAGCCTTCTAAATGATGCACTATGAATTATTCTATCTCTATCTCTTTGAAATGGCGTTCTATAAAGTGAATTAGCTTCTTTAAAAATACGACCTTTACTTTTAGATAAGGCTAAATTTGAGTAATTATTCATACTTTAAATTCAATAAATTGATATTATATTAGTAATATCAGTGTTGTTATATGATTAAAGAAATTAAATTTACAGATAAAGCCATTAAACAGATTAATAATTTACTGTCCCAAAAGGATCCAGGGTCATATTTTAGAATCGCCATTAAAGGTGGAGGATGTTCTGGATTTCAATATGAATTTACTTTTGACAAAGAATTAGCATCTGACGATTTAAAACATGAAAATATTCTTATCGATAAAACTTCAGCTGATCTATTAAAGGGTTCAGAGGTCGATTTTGTTACTGAATTAATTGGTGATCAATTCAAAATATCAAATCCACAAAGCAAGTCTTCTTGTGGCTGTGGCGTTTCATTCTCAGTATAATGATTATAACATCCTGGAATGTAAATTCTGTTAGAGCTAGGATTGAAAACATTAAAGAGTACTTGCTAAAATTTTCTCCAGATGTCGTTATGATGCAGGAAATTAAAACTCAAGATGAAACATTTCCTTATGATGATTTTTCAGCACTAGATTATGAAAGTCATGTTTTTGGTCAAAAAAGTTACAATGGTGTTGCTATAATTTCTAAACATAAATTAGAAAATGTCAGATTAGATTTAATTAAAGATAAATTAAAACAATCTAGAATTATTTCAGCAGAATTAAAACATAAGAAAAAAAATATACAAATAATTAATATTTACACACCAAATGGTAACCCTGTTGATACCGAAAAGTATTCATACAAGAAAGAGTGGCTTGATAGTTTAATTAAACAACTAAAAACTCTTTCAAAAAAAAATGAAAATATAATTTTAGCTGGTGATTTCAATATACTTCCCTCAGAGGAAGATGCATATAATATTAAAGGATTTGAAGATGATGCTTTGTACAGACTTGAGATAAGAAAAAAATTTAGAGAAATGATTAATCTAGGTTTCCATGATGCTTACCGTCATATTCACGGTGAAAAAGAAGGTTATACTTATTGGGATTATATGAGGGGTGCTTGGCAAAAAAATAATGGGTTAAGAATAGATCATTTTTTAGTATCCAACTCATTATTAAATATAGTTAAGGATATTAAAATTAATAAAGACCCAAGAGGAAAAGAAAAACCCTCTGATCACACACCTATTGAAATTGAATTAGCTTAAAGATTTAATTTTATTTACCAACTCTTCGTTAATATTTCTTGGACCTTTATCTAATCTATTTTTATGTCTTCTTTCACCTGGAAGTCTAACTCCCTCCATAGCTGACATTTTATTAAAAAATTCATCAGCGTGCTTATCCCAGCCTTTACCAGAAATTTTCTCAGGTGAGATTGCTATAATAAATTCACCACCACTAGGTGGGCCACCATCGTTATTATCTTTAGCAGCAGTCTCAAAACTAAAATTTTCACCAATTAACGCTCCAGCTAATAGCTCAACCATCATTGCTATACTAGATCCTTTATATCCACCAAAAGGAAGTATAACTCCACCATCAGCGATTTCTCCAGGATCAGTAGTTTCTTTTCCATCTTTAGTTAAGCCAGTTCCAAGGGGTACTTTGTGTCCTTCTCTTTTTGCAATCTGAACTTCGCCCATTGCCATTGAAGCAGTCGCCATATCATAGACAACTGGAGTTTTGCCAGGTCTAGGCCAAGCAAAAGAAATTGGATTTGTTCCATACAAAGGTTTTGTAGCGCCCGCTGGAGCAACGGCTGGTTTGTAAGATGTACAAGCGATACCAACAAGACCAGCTTCTGCAATAGCTTCAGTTTCAGGCCAAAGTGCTGCCATGTGATGTGAGTTTTTTATGGCAAGAACTGCTACACCATTTTTTTTAGCTAAATCAATAACCGCTGGTAGTCCTAAACTTAAAACCATTGGTGCAACGGCATTATTACCTAATACTTTAATAATACTTGGGGCTACATTTTCTAATTCAGGTCTTGCTTTACCGTTAATTTTTTTGCTTTTTAAACCAGCTACATAAGCAGGCAATCTAAACAAACCATGAGAAACGGAACCATCTCTTTCGGCTCTCATGATTGTGTCTGCTAAAATACTGGCATTTTCATCATCACAACCATTAGCTAATAATGTTTTTTTAGCTAATTCTAATATTTCATTTAAAGTTAAGGAAACTGTATTCACACAAACTATTAAATATTATTTATGTTTACTTTTCAAATCCTTTTTTAAATCTTCGTGATCACCTACCACATTATGATACTGACTTTTAGTTATATACTTTTCTAAAAAAGGTACTGCTAATAAAGGTAAGAATCCACCAAGAACAATTCCATAAGCTGCACTTTTTAAGTTAGGATCAAGCATGGCTGCTATAAAGTCCGCTATAATATGAGCTAAAACTATTCCAATAATTCCAGCAATTGCACCGTTAGAAACCAATTTTAAAAAACGGTTGATACTCCAACCTGAATAAAAACCAATTAATGGAATTAATGTATGTATAAAGCCAAAGATAAAACCTCTTAATATTCCATATTCTTCTATAAGTTCTTCTAAAAAATGAAGAAATTCTGGTAATTCGTGTGCGTGTTCCATTAGTTACATCTCCTACATATTGTTGAGACTTCAAGTTGAAACTTGTTGAAGTCATATTTTTTTATTGGGTTTTTTTTAAATATTGTTTCAAATAATTCTGAATTAAGCTCTTCTGTGTCTCCACAATCTCTACAAATAGCTATAGATGGATTATGCTTAACATGTTCATGACTGCACAATACATAAGTCTTATTTTGATTGGATTTATGTATCTTATCTTCTTCTATTAGTTTTTTTAAAGATCTGTAAACAGCCATCGGTTGTATCTTCTTAAATTTTTGAAATTTATCTAATATTTCATAAGCAGTTAAATGCTTCTTGGATTTTTTAATTAAATCAAAAACTATATCGTTATTATTCATTATGTGATGTTATAACATAACACTTTATTATGTCAATACCTTTTGGTAATAAAGATTTTTGTTTTCTCTATAATTGTAATAAATTAATAACAAAACTTACATACAAAGGAGACTATGTTTATAAAAAAATACTTAAAATGGATTAGTACAGCTCTTGTATTAATAGGAATATTATTAACAAATCTAAACATCTACCCTATCAATATCTACTTTCATGGACTGGGTGTTATTGGTTGGACAATAGCTGGTTTTATATCAAAAGATAAAGCTATATTAACTAACTTTGGGCTACAGATACCACTGTTCTTATTAGGAATTTATAAAGTTATATTTTAAGTTAATACTAATATTACAAGTTGTATTTAAGTTTTTTACAACTAGACAAAGTTACTAATTAATATAATTAACGTTGAATCTGCTAAATAAAAATTATCTTATTAAATTTAATTGTAGATATAATTTCATACACATATTAAATCATCGTCAAGACGAGGAATCATTGATTAAGAAAAAATAAAAAAAATGGAACTTAC
Organism: uncultured Candidatus Pelagibacter sp.; assembly: GCA_905612465.1. Taxonomy (GTDB): domain Bacteria; phylum Pseudomonadota; class Alphaproteobacteria; order Pelagibacterales; family Pelagibacteraceae; genus Pelagibacter. Next base: position 40,421 of record CAJQSC010000004.1, on the reverse strand, counting down.
GCTTTTATATACGATCATTGGATTTGCATTAGCTGGATATAGTGTAATAGCAAATGACTCAATTCAAACATTGGGTACTTTTATTGCCTCAAAACAAAAATGGTTTAAATGGTATACCCTTGCAAGTGCAGCATCATTTGTACTGATCCTTGCTATTACGTGGGGCTGGTACAGTAATGATGGTGATATCTCATATGGAAGATTAACTCAAATACCTTACCAGGAAATTCAATGGTATCATGCTGTGGCTCCAGGAATACTTTTGGTATTAACAAGATTTGGAATACCTGTCTCTACAACATTTCTAGTTTTGTCTGCTTTTGCATCAACTGTAATACTTGAAAAAATGCTTATGAAAAGCGTTGTGGGTTATGGCCTTGCAGCAATAGCTGCTTACATTTGCTGGATTATTATTTCAAAATTTATTAATGAAAAATTAGATGAAGTTGAAGATAAATGGATTGGTTTCTGGCGTAACTCAGTATGGTTTACTTCGGGTTTATTATGGTGGGCTTGGTTATCTCATGATGTAGCTAATATAGCTGTATATCTACCAAGACAATTAGATGTAACATTATTATTAATTGTTTTAGGTTATTTTACAGTTCTATTATTTTATATTTTCTACATTCATGGTGGAGAAATCCAAAAAGTTGTATTAGAGAAAACTGGAACAAGATATGCAAGATCAGCAACAATAATAAATATTATTTATGCTGGTGTTCTATATTACTTTAAAGAACTTAATGACTTACCAATGTCTACAACCTGGGTGTTTGTAGGACTATTATGTGGAAGAGAATTAGCAATTGCCTCAATGAATAGTGATTACAAATTTAAATATGTTTTCCCACTTATTGGTAAAGATTTTCTTAAAATGACTTTGGGATTAACTGTGTCTGTAGCAATTGTATTAGCAATTCACTACATTATTATTCCAAATGGATTTTTCTAAATTATTAGTTATTTTAATGTATTGGGTTTATTTAATACGGCCATATATATCTTGAAACCTTACAATATCACTTTCTTTTAATATTGATCCAACTTGAGCCTCAATAATTTTTACTGGTTTTTTGTTGGGATTTTCAATTCTATGAACTGCCTCTAATGGAATGAAAATATGATCGTTTTGTTTTTTAGAAAAACTATCTTTGTTAAGTGTAATTTTTGGGGTTCCTTGAATAACTAGCCAGTGTTCAGATCTATGGTGATGTTTTTGTAAACTTAATACACCTTTTGATTTAACAAATAATTCTTTAATTAAGAAACCTTTACCTTCAAATAAATTAACATACCTACCCCATGGTCTATAATAAACATTTTTTTTCTTATAATATTTATTCTTATTTTTGTCATACATTTTTAAGATCTCTTTCCAACTACCAAGATCTGACCAAGGAATATCTAATTTAATTGCATTGATTTGTTTAGTTTTTTCTAAAATTGCATAATCAAATGATTTAGCAGTAGCTTTCTCAAAAGAAGTTTTATCTAAATAATAAGTGTTATCTTTAAGTCTCGCTTTTGAAACAGCATTAACACAATTTTTATATATTGTTGGTTGGTACTTTTTAAAGTTATTTATTATTGAGTCTTTTCTTAAAAAAAACATTCCAGAGTTCCAATACCCTTTTTGTTTAATCACTTGTTTAGCCTTAGCTTCAGTTGGTTTTTCAATAAATCTAGTTACTTTATTAATATTTCCTTTAACTTTTTTTGTTATAAAATAACCATATTCGCTAGAAGGAGCCGTTGGTTTAATGCCAAAAATAAATATATTTTGATCAGTTAAATTGTCTTTATTTTTATTTATAGCTTTATTAAAAATACTTGCTTTTTCTATCAAATGATCAGCTGCAAAAAAAATCAAGGGTTGTTCATTTGGAATATCTTTAATTAATGCTGAAGCTAGGATTGCTGGTGCTGTATTTCTTTTAGATGGCTCTAGTACTATTTTATAGTTTTTAACTTTAAACTTTTTTAGGTAACTTTTTACTAATTTTAAGTACTTAGCGTTTGTACTGATAATTGGATAATCAAAAGTTGGGTTTTTAACCCGTTCTAAAGTTTTTTCTAATAAACTCCATCCACCAAAATCAATAAATTGTTTTGCTAAATTATTTTTGGATTGTTCCCAAAGTCTTGTACCAGCTCCGCCACATAAAATAACGGGTCTAATTTTCATTAAATATCAGCGTAAACTTTTACTTCTTTTCTTTTACCAGGATGTGTTGGTGCACCTAAATAAGCAGGACCTACTGTTTGAGCATATTTCCAAATAGTTCCAGATCCAAAGCTTGATTTTTTTGGTTTCCATTTTTTACGTCTTGCAGCTAATTGTAATTTAGTCAATCTAACGTTAATCGTTCCTTTTTTAGCATCAATATCAATAATATCTCCATTACGTAATAAAGCTAAAGGGCCTCCTAGGGCCGCCTCAGGGCCCACATGACCCACACAAAAACCACGTGTAGCACCAGAGAACCTGCCATCAGTAATTAGAGCAACCTTCTCACCCATACCTTGTCCATAAATGGCACCAGTTGTTGAAAGCATCTCTCTCATACCAGGACCACCTACTGGACCTTCGTAACGAATGATAATTACATCACCTTCTTTATATTTTTTATTTTGAACCGCAGCCATTGCTGCCTCTTCATTATCAAAGCATCTTGCTTTACCAGTAAATTGAAGTTTCTTTAATCCAGCAATTTTAACAATACCACCATCTGGTGCTAAATTACCTTTAAGGCCAACAACTCCACCATCTGGTGATAGAGGATTGTCATAAGCTCTTAAAACTTTTTGATTAGAGTTAAATTTAATATTTTTTAAATTTTGTTTCATTGTTTTTCCTGTAACCGTCATACAGTCACCGTGAATAAATCCACCATTATAAAGAGTTTTTAAAAGCATCGGAACGCCACCAGCTAACCACATATCTTTTGCAACATATTTTCCCCCTGGTTTTAAATCGGCAAGATAAGGTGTTTTCTTAAATATTTTAGCAACATCCATTAAATCAAATTTAATTCCAATTTCATTTGCTAGAGCAGGTAAATGTAAAGCAGCATTAGTTGAACCACCAGTAGCAGCAACAATTGTTGCAGCATTTTCTAAAGATTTTTTTGTAACAATATCTCTAGGTCTAATATTTTTTTGTAATAAATTCATTACAGTCTTTCCGCTTAATAAAGCATACTTATCTCTTTCTTCGTATGGAGCAGGTGTTCCTGCGGAATAAGGTAGTGCTAAGCCAATAGCTTCAGAAACGCAGGCCATGGTATTTGCTGTAAATTGTCCACCACAAGCACCTGCACTTGGGCAAGCTACAAGTTCTAATTTTCTTAATTCTTTTGCAGACATTTTACCTGCCGAGTGTTTTCCAACAGCTTCAAAAACATCAACAACTGTTACATCTTTGCCTTTGTATTGACCTGGTAGAATTGAACCACCATAAATAAATACACTTGGAACATTTAATCTGACCATTGCCATCATCAAAGCGGGTAAAGACTTATCACATCCAGCAATACCAACAAGTGCATCATAACAGTGACCACGAACAGTAAGTTCTGTTGAGTCAGCAATAATTTCACGAGATACTAAAGAAGATTTCATTCCCTCATGACCCATCGCAATACCGTCTGTTACAGTAATTGTACAAAATTCTCTTGGTGTTCCACCGGAGGCTCTAACACCTTTTTTAACTGATTGAGCTTGTCTCATTAAAGCAATGTTACAGGGAGCAGCTTCATTCCAAGTTGATACAACGCCCACAAAGGGTTTGGCTACATCCTTTTCCGTTTCTCCCATGGCATAATAAAATGATCTGTGAGGAGCTCTATCTGCTCCTAATGAAGTATGCCTGCTTGGTAGTTTTTTTTTATTAAATTTACCCATTATAAACTTTCTATTGTTACAGATATTTTTTTAATATCATTTTCTAAATTATTATAATTATTTTTTTCCTGATCAACAATATCTTTTGGTGCTCTATCTACAAAACCTTTATTAGCTAATCTTTTTGATATTTTATCCATTTCTTGTTGATATTTGTTTTGTTTACTTGTTAAATTTTCTTTAATTAACTTTAAATCAACATCTTCGGCAAAATACACTTTAAATAAATCACCTGAAACCATTAATGATGGAGCAGGTTTGTCCAAATCTTTATCAAATAAATTATTAATACGCCCTAATCTTTTTAAAATGATTTCATTTTCAACAAAAAATACCTTTTGATTTTTGTCAATGCCTTCAATTGAAATATCAATAAAAGAGCCTGGGCTTACACTTAATTCATTTTTAAATGACCTTAGTTCAGAAATAATACTAATAATTTTCTCTACTTGATCTGTACTTGCATCCTTCTCTAAATTACCAGTTGGCCAATTCGCTAACATTAAAAAATTTTTACCAGAGTTATCAAATTTGTTTTTTAACCAAATTTCTTCAGTAACAAATGGTATAAATGGATGTAATAATATCAATATTTGCTTAAATATATAGGCTGATACCTCTCTAACTTCATCTTTAGCTTTATCGTCTTCTGAAAATAGTATTGTTTTTGATAATTCTATATATAAATCACAATATGAATGCCAAGCAAATTGATATGCATTTTTAGCAGCCTCATCAAACCGGTATTCTTTTAAATTTTTTTCAATTTTATCTTTGGCTAATAGTAATTCTGAATAAATCCATTTATTAATATTAATTGTTAGTTTTGGTGTCTTATCGATCTTACTAAAATCACAATTATTTGTTATTAAAAAATTGTTAGCATTCCATAGTTTATTTAAAAAATTTCTATAACCTTTAACCCTATCTTCTGATAGTTTTACATCAGTTCCGGGTGAGGCCATTGAAAGTAAGGTAAATCTTAAAGCATCTGCACTATATTTTTCAATTAAATCTAGGGGATTAATTACGTTACCTTTTGACTTTGACATTTTTTGACCCTTCTCATCTTTAACAAGAGCATGAACATAAATATCTTTAAAAGGTTCTTTGTCTAAGAATTCCATTCCAAACATAATCATTCTAGCAACCCAGAAAAATATAATGTCAAAACCCGTTACAAGAACAGATGTTGGGTAAAATTTTTCAACATATTCTTTATTATCAGGCCAGCCTAATGTTGCAAAAGGCCATAGACCAGATGAAAACCATGTATCCAACACATCAGGATCACGTACTAATTCTACATTTTTATTATAATGTTTTTTTGCTGCAATTCTTGCCTCCTCTTCATTAACAGCAACAAATATTTCTTTATCTGGACCGTACCAAGCAGGTATTTGATGTCCCCACCATAATTGTCTTGATATACACCAGGGCTCAATATTATTCATCCATTGAAAATAAGTTTTAGACCAATTTTCTGGGAAAAAATTAGTTTTTTTTGAATTAACAACTTCTTTAGCTTTGGTAGATAATTTTTTTGCATCAACAAACCACTGCTCAGTTAAAAAAGGTTCAATAACGGAGTTTGATCTATCTCCATAGGGAACTTTATTTTTAATATTCTCTTCTCTTACAAAAAATTCTTTTGCCTTAAGTTCTTTTAATATTTTCTTTCTAGCTTCAAAACGATCAAGACCAATATAATCTTTTGGTGCATTTTGATTTATTTTGCCAGCTTCTGTAAAAATATTTATTATTTCAAGATTGTTTCTTTGGCCTACATCATAATCATTAAAGTCGTGAGCTGGTGTTATCTTTAAGGCTCCTGTACCTTGTTCGGGGTCAGCATAATCATCTTCTATAATATTAATTTTTCTCCCAACAATTGGCACTGTAACCTTTTTACCTACAAAACTTTTAAATCTTTTATCTTTTGGATTTACAGCTATGGCTGTGTCCCCAAGCATTGTTTCAGGTCTTGTAGTTGCAATTGTTATAAATTCATGAGAGTCATCAATTGGGTATTTTATATAATACATTAAAGAGTTAACATCTCTCTGGTCTACCTCTAGGTCAGAAATAGCTGTTTTTAAAACCGTATCCCAATTAACTAGTTTCTTATCTTTATAAATTAATTTTTTTTTATGAAGTTCAACAAAAACTTTTAATACAGATTTAGAGAGGTTTTCATCCATCGTAAATGCGTTTCTAGACCAATCACACGAACAACCTAATTTTTTAAGTTGATTGATTATAATGTCACCATATTGATCTTTCCATTCCCAGACCTTTGCAATGAATTTTTCTCTACCGATTTCATTTTTGTCAATTCCATCTGCAACTAATTTTTTTTCCACTAAAGCCTGTGTGGCAATCCCTGCATGATCAGTTCCTGGCTGCCATAATGTTTCATAATTATTCATACGGTGATATCGCACCAAAAGATCTTGAATTGAATTATTTAGTGCATGCCCCATATGCAAACTACCAGTTACATTTGGTGGTGGTATAACTACTGAAAATTTCTTTTTATTTGTTGTAGGTTTAAATAAATTATTTTTTTCCCAATAAGAGTAAATCTTATCTTCAACATCAGAATGTATGTATTTATCGTTACTCATAAGGTATTCATAAGTTTATAATTTAATAATATCAATTAACAATAATCAATTTAGTAGCTTATTTGGTAGACTAATTATTAATATTTTATATATAAAAGGTTCTCTAATTGCTTTATTAAGAGATGTGATGGCAACGTGGCGGAATGGTTACGCAGAGGATTGCAAATCCTTGTATCCCAGTTCGATTCTGGGCGTTGCCTCCAAAAAAAATCTTGTTTTACTCATAAAAAAAAGTAAGTTGTGGTTTTGATATTCCTCGGTAGCTCAGTTGGTAGAGCAGTTGACTGTTAATCAATTGGTCGTAGGTTCGAGTCCTACCCGAGGAGCCATAACTTTACTTATAATTTTAATGATCTTTTTGAAAAAAATTATTTGGTAAATAGATATAAGTTTATGTCTTTAAAATATTTTGTGAATAATTTTTATAAAATTCAGGCCTAAATTAGGGTCTTAAATTAAATTTTATATTAACTTACTTTTGAAATTCCAATAGGTGATGCTTGTAAATTTTTACTAAACTTAAGTTTTTGATCATTATTAAGTTCTGTATAAATTTTAACTAAAAAATTATAATTAATATTTATGTGACCTTCTATAGATCTATCAGCATTAATTAAATATTCTGAAAAATCTTCAAAAAAATAATTTACTGGAACTTTTAAATAATTTGCTAATTGAAGAAGTCTTATTGAACTAACTCCATTAGTTCCTTTTTCATATTTTTGGATTTGTTGAAATGTAACATTTATTGCTTTTGCTACTTTTGTTTGTGTGAGACCTAAAGCTAATCTTCTTAGCTTTAATTTATTACCTAAGTGTTTGTTAAAATTATTTTCCATTAAGACCCCTCTTAAAGTTAATTTAAAAAACCCATTGAACTAATTTTTAACTGTTATCGCAATAGAAAAATTTTTTTATTTTAATAAATTAGCTGTAAGTATTTAATTAGTGTCAAGATATTATAAGGAAACTTTACAATTTTTTTTATTGTAATATACAGATAATGAATAGCTATAAAATTTGACTTAAAAAGAGTTTAGTACGATCATTTTTTGGATTAGCAAAAAAGTCTTTAGTTGTGGCCTTTTCTACAATCATTCCTTCATCCATGAAAATCATTTGGTCAGCAACTTCTTTAGCAAAACCCATTTCATGAGTTACAACAATCATAGTCATCCCTTGTTTTGCTAAATTAACCATAACATCAAGCACTTCTTTAATCATTTCTGGATCTAATGCAGATGTTGGTTCATCAAATAACATTATTTTGGGCTCCATACATAGAGCTCTAGCAATAGCTACCCTTTGTTGCTGTCCCCCAGAAAGTTGTCCAGGAAATTTTTGTGCTTGGTCTAAAATTTGTACTCTCTCAAGGTGCTCCAAGGCTAATTTTTCTGCCTCCTTTTTAGACATTTTCTTAACCCATATTGGGGCTAATGTGCAGTTGTCCAAAATTGACAAATGTGGAAATAAATTAAATTGTTGAAAAACCATTCCAACTTCAGCTCTAACTTGTTCTATATTTTTTGTATCTTCTGAAATTTCAGTTCCATCTACTATAATAGTTCCTTTTTGATGCTCTTCTAGTCTATTAATACATCTAATTAATGTAGATTTACCCGACCCTGAAGGGCCACAAACTACGATTTTTTCCTTTGCCTTAACTTCAAGGTCTATATCTTTTAAAACTTGAAAGTCACCAAACCATTTATTTACTTTTTGAACTTGAATTATTGAATCTGACATAACCTATCTATCTGTTTTATATTTTAATTCTAATTTTTGACTATATTTACTCATACTGTAACAAATAATCCAGAATATTATTCCTGCAAATACATATCCTTCCATTGAAAAACCTAACCATTTTGGATTAGTTTTAGCTAAATTTAACATTCCAACTAATTCTAGAAGACCAACAACAAAAATTAATGGTGTATCTTTTATAAGTGCTAGAAACGTATTTGCTATTCCTGGAATTACTAACTTTAAAGCTTGAGGAAGAATAACAAAAACATGCATTCTCCAATAACCCATCCCGAGCGATTTAGCAGCATCATACTGGCCTCTAGGTAGTGCTTGTAGACCTCCTCTTATAACTTCTGCTGTGTAGGCAGCCTCAAATAAAGTGATAGCTACAACAACTCTAATTAACTTATCAACATAAGTTCCATCTGGTAAAAACATAGGAAACATTACTGCTGACATAAAAAGTACAGTGATTAAAGGAACACCTCTCCAAAACTCTATAAAAGAAAGTGATGAATATTTAACAATAGGTAAATTAGATCTTCTTCCAAGTGCCAACATCATACCCAAAGGGAAACAAAAAATTAAAGAAAAGAAAGATACCATGAAAGTTAAAGATAAACCTCCCCAAGCACCTGTTTCTACCCAGACCAATCCAAAAGAACCTCCTGAAATTATATAATAGATTAAGATAAAAGAAATAATAGGTAATATAAGTGTGTAATAAAGTGAAAGATAATTTTTAAGTTTTGTTGGAACAAAAAAACCTGCTGCCATAAAAAAAAGTACAGCAATAAATGTAACATTAACTCTCCATTGCTCAGCATTTGGATACATTCCGTACATAAACCTATTAAACCAAACTTTGATATAAACCCAACAAGCCCCACCACCAGTGCATGCTTCTTTGGTGTCACCAGCAAAATTGGCATCAAGAATAAGCCAATTTAATAAAGGGGGTAATCCAAAAATTATAAGTAAAATTATAGATACACTTAAAACAGCATTGAAGTTACTTGTGTTAATGTTTTTATTGAGATTATCTAAAATCTTTATACCTGAAAATTCTATTCTAATTAAATGAAGCCCAATAACTCCAAAAATTAAAGGTGTAAAAAAATTAATTATCCTTGGTAAAAAAGAAGTAATATTTGTATTAAAATAGTTGTTTAAATAAAAATCAATAATTCCAACTGAAAAAAATAAGACACCTAAGATCAAAGAAATATTTCTATTTTTATGATGTTTAGACTCTAATATATTAAACTTACTTGTGCTCATTATTTTTCCTGTATTGCTATTCTTTTATTATACCAGTTCATTAATAAAGAAATACCCAAACTAATAGTCAAATATGTTGCCATTGTAATACCTACAATCTCTATAGCTCTACCCGTTTGCATCATTGCAGTTCCAGCAAAGACCAAAACTAAATCTGGGTAAGCAATAGCTGCAGCAAGAGATGAATTTTTAGTTAAGTTTAAATATTGGTTTGTAGTTGGTGGTATAATAATTCTTAATGCTTGAGGCATAATAACTAATTTCAAAACTTGACTTGGGGTTAAACCAATTGAAGCTGCTGCCTCTTTTTGTCCTTTACCAATTCCTTGAATTCCAGCTCTAACATTTTCAGCAATAAATGTTGCTGTGTAAAGTGTAAGTGCGAGCGTAAGAGCAATTAATTCCGGTGGTATTTTTAAACCACCATCAAACGTGTAAGACGATTGAGACATTTGTCTAATTACAGGAAAACTCCAAGATAAATCAACACCTCCAATTAAAAAGGTTAATAAAGGTAATGTTATAAAAATTATTAATGAAATCATTAATACTGGCAATCGTTTACCTTCTTGTTCTTGTTTCTTTTTTGCATATCTAGCAAAGAAAAAAATTGTAATCATTGCAATAACTATTGTTGTAAAAAAAACATCAAAGTTTATCCAAATTGGAGCTGGTGCGTAAAGTCCTTTAATTGTCATAAAAGATGAGTTTAGTAGCATGGGTGCATCTTCAAGCATTGGTAGAGCTCTTAACGCAGCAAAGTACCAAAAGAAAATTTGTAATAATAGAGGAATATTTCTAAAAAACTCTATGTAGAAAGAAGCTGTTTTTCTGATTAAATAGTTTGGTGATAAACGCGCAACACCAACGATAGCACCTAGTAGTGTTGCTAAAATAATTCCTATAAAAGCTACAAGAAGTGTATTTAGTAAGCCAACTAAGTAGGCTCTGGCGTATGTATGAGAGCCATCATAATCTATTAAAGAAAACTGTATATCAAAAGAAGCTTGGGTTTTTAAAAAGCCAAAACCAAACTCCAAACCTCTTGCACCCATATTCTCTTGGGCATTCATGGTAAAGAAACCAAATACTAAAATTATAAATAGTAGTGTTAAGATTTGAGGTAGAATTTTTTTTAATTTCATTTGAGGAATATTATAAAAAAAAGGGCTAGATAAATCTAGCCCTTTTTAAATTATTTAAGATAATAATTATCTAGCTGGTGGAGTGTATAATAATCCGCCTTTAGTCCAAATATTATTCGGACCTCTGTCAGGTAAAATACCAGTGTCAGCTATATTTCTCTTATAACTTTCACCATAGTTTCCAACTTGCTTGATGATTCTTAAGCTCCAGTCTTGATCTAGACCTAAATACGATCCTAATTCACCTTCAGTACCAACTAATCTTTTAACTGCTGGGTTTTCTGAAACTTTCATAGCATCTGCATTTGAAGAAGAAATACCATATTCTTCAGCTTCGATCATTACGTTTAGAGACCATCTTACGATGTCTTCCCAAACTGCATCACCTTGACGTACAACAGGTCCTAGAGGCTCTTTAGAGATAGTCTCTGGTAACACTAAATGGTCATCAGGGTTAGTCATTTTTGTTCTTTGTGCTGCTAGACCAGATTTATCAGTTGTGTAAGTATCACATCTGCCTGAGTCATAAGCTGCAACAACTTCATCAGCTTTTTCAAAAGCAACTGGCTCATAAGAAATTCCTTTTGAATTAAAGAAGTCTCTCATGTTTAATTCAGTAGTAGTACCAATGTTAGTACAAGCTGAAATTCCATTTTTAAATTGACTAGTTGAAGTAATTCCCGAGTCTTTTCTTACCATGAAACCTTGACCATCATAGAAGTTTACACCAACGAAAGTTACACCTAGATCTGCATCTCTTGAAAGTGTCCAAGTAGTATTTCTTGATAAGATATCAATCTCACCAGAAGTAAGAGCTGTAAATCTTTCTTTAGCACTTAAAGGAGTGAACTTAACTTTATTCGCATCACCTAATACTGCAGCAGCAACTGCTCTACATACATCAACGTCAACACCAGTCCAATTTCCAGCTGCATCAGCATTTGAAAATCCTGGTAAACCTTGAGATACACCACATCTTACAAAACCTTTTTTCATAGTGTTTTTAAGAGTTTTTGATTTCTTAGCGGCCATTGTTTCAGTTGTAAAAGCAAACAGAACTGCAACCATAGCAACTAGAGAAGTTAATTGTTTTACGTATTTAAACATATTTTATTCCTCTGTTTTATTTATTTATTTGTTAACAAATAATTCAAATAAATTTGAATCGAATGAACTATCTATTAATATCGTAACCTGTTCAAAGAATAATTTCTTATATTAGAATTATTCTAACTATATATTGTATGGTTTGGTAATTATCTATTATATCTTGTGTTGGTGCACTCTGGTGGACTCGAACCACCGACCCTCGGTTTAGAAAACAGATGCTCTATCCAGCTGAGCTAAGAGTGCAAATAATAATATTAGTTACATTTATAGTACGAATTTAGTTTTTAAAAAGAAATTTTTTACAAATAATTAATAAAGTTAAAAGCTCTAGACGACCAATAATCATAAAGAAAATTAGATAATATTTAGTAAAAAAATGTAAATCATAGAAGTTAAAGTCCGCTAAGCCATACATAGATGAGTTAACTGTATTCATCAAAGTTAAAATAGATAATTTAAATGAATTTTCAAACTCAATGCCACTTAATGTTAATAGAAAACTTAAAAATAACAAAGATATAATAAAAATTAATACTGACAAAAAATACTTATGAATTTCATTTAACTCAAAAAATTCTTTAGAAAATAAATGTTTATTAATAAAAATATTTTTTGGTCTACTGTATGATAATATTTCGTTAATCGAATATTTCAATAGAGAATAAACTTTTAAAAACCTTATACCTGAACTTGTAGAAAAAAAAGACCCTCCAATCATTACTAATATTAAAAAAATAAATGACAAATTTGCTGAACTATTATTAAAAGAAAAACCTATATTGGAAACACTACTTGTTAAAGATAGAAGTATTATAATGAAATTATTATCAAAGTTAAGAAAAATAAAAAAAATAGATAATAAAATTAGAAGATAAAATAGTAAATGAATATCTTCATTAAAAAAATTCAAGTTGTGGTTTTTTGTAAAAATTAAATTATAAACTAAAAAAATACTAAAAAAAGAGGTTAACATTAATAAAGCTGTTATTATAGTTTGAGAATTATTTATCAAAATATTAGATAAATTGTTTGAAGGTAAAAAGCCACCAGAAGAAATAATAGTCATTGCCATATTTAAAGAATTAAATAACCTAATATCGAAAATATTTAAAATTATAAAGATTACAAACGTAATTATTGAATATAAGAAAAAAATTTTTAACGACTGTTTTAAAGTTTCAGCTTTATTGAATGATATAAAATTGGTTAAAGATTTTTTAAAACTATGGTCAAAAATATCAATTAAAAGTATGATCGAAAATAAAAAATATAAACCACCAACCCATTGAGATGCCGATCTCCATAAAATTAAGCTTTGATCAATATGATTTATGTTGTTAAAAATAGTAAATCCTGTTGATGTAAAACCAGAAATTGCTTCAAAATAAGAATTAATGAAAGTTAAGTTATAAATACTAAAATAAAAAGGTATTGCAATTATCAATGGCAATAGAAAATAACCAAGAAGTATTGTTAGTATCTTTTCGTATATTGTAATTTTATTTTTATCATTATTTTTAGATATATAAAAAACCAAAGCTAAGACAAGAGACACCAAAAAAGCATACACATAAGTATTTAAATTAAGATACAAATTTAAATAATATGAATAAACAATATTAAAAAAAGATAAAATAGAAATTATTCCACAAAAAACACTCAAATAAATGAGTTTAATGTAATGCATTTGATTAGATTGAACTTATACGAAACATATTTTCAACAATATTTAAAAAATCTTTTTTTGCCAGTAAAACAACAACATCTTCTTTTTTAAATACAAAATCTGACCTTGGAATAATAACATCTTCGTCTCTTAAGATGGCACCAACACGTATTTCATCTGGTAAATTTGAATTTTTTAATTCTTTGTTAATAAGCTCAGAAGTTTCAATTATTTCTGCTTCAATAATTTCATATTCACCATTTAAAATACTATATGCGTTTTCTATTGTACCTTTATGAATATGTTTTAATATACTTGATACAGTATTCATTCTTGGATCAATAAAGTCATCAATTTTTAAAGAAGACTGCAATAATGAATAATTAGGTTTATTTATTAAAGCCATTGTTCTTTTTTCTATTATATCACTTTGATCTTTGGCAAATTTTTCAACTAATATACTTACCATTAAATTATCTTCATCATCATTAGTAAGAGCGAGTACTGTTTGTACTTCATCAATATTTGCTTCCATTAAAACTTCTTCATCTAGAGCATCACCATTAATTACGATTGTGTTATTGAGCTCGCTTGCAATAAGTTCGGATCTTTCTTTATTTTTTTCAATGATTTTTACTCTCATTGAATCAAAACTTTCTTCAAGATTTTTAGCTAAATTAAAACCAATATTTCCACCACCTATTATCAAAATCTTATTTGAAATTTTTTCATTATGCCCAAAAGCAACTAATGTGTCCTTCATTTGTGCTGCATCAATTATAACATAAGCCTTATCACCTTTAAGCATTATATCATTTTTTTTTAAAATAAAAAATTTTTCTTCTCTAATAACACCCATAATATTAGCATTTAATCTTGGAAATTTTTTTGTAAGTTCGTTAAGTTTAGTTTCTTTTATGGAGCAATTTTCATTAATCAAAATTTCAAGTAATCTAATTTTATTGTTAGCAAACTGAACATTGTCTAGGGCTCCTGGTGCTTCTAATTTTCTTTGCAAAGACTTAGCTATTTCAATTTCTGGTGAAATAATTACATCAATAGGTAGATTTTCTTTATTATAAACTTTTGTAAATTTAGGATTTAAATAATCTTGAGATCTTATTCTAGCAATTTTTTTTTGGACATTAAAAATAGAAAAAGCAATTTGACATATAAGCATATTAATCTCATCATTTCGCGTTACTGCAATTATCATATCAGCATCAGATGCGTTTGCTTTCTCTAAGATTGAAGGGTACGTAGCTTTACCAACTATAGATTTTACATCTAAAGACTCATCAATTTTTTGTATGTCTTCACTAGATTGATCAATTACGGTTATAGAATGACCTTGTTCACTTAGAATTTTAGCTATAGTAAAACCAACTCTACCTGCTCCACAAATAATTATATTCATTTAATCTAATTCCTTAATACCTAGTCCTTTTAACTTTCTGTGTAAGGCAGATCTTTCCATTCCAATAAAATCTGCAGTTCTTGATATATTGCCATTAAATTTTCTTAGTTGAGTAGTTAAATACTCCTTTTCAAAATTTTCTCTAGCCTCTTTTAATGGTATAGATAATGAGTTTTCTGATGCTGAATTGAAAATATCTGGTGTTTTTAGCGATTCTTTAATGATATTAGAAATTTTATCTGAAGAATCTGGGGTAAGAATTGCAATTCTCTCAATCAAATTTCTAAGTTCTCTTACATTACCTGGCCAATCATAGTTAAGTAAGTAATTATTATTTGTATCTATATTTAACTTTTTTAAATTATAATTTGTTGAAACTTTTTCTGAAAAATAATCAACTAATAGTGGAATGTCAGAAACTCTATTTTTCAAAGGTTCTATGTTAATCTCAAAAACATTTAGTCTATGATAAAGATCCTCCCTAAAATTTCCATCTTCTATTTCATTTTTAATATTTTTACTTGATGTACATATAATTCTAACATCGACATTGATATCATGACTTCCATTAATTCTTTTAAATTTTTGATCTATTAAGACACGTAAAATTTTAGATTGTGTTTCAAGAGGAATTTCTGAAATTTCGTCAATTAAAAGGATACCTCCAGTTGATTTTTCTAAAGCACCATAAGCAATTGAACCATTATTTTTTTCTTCTCCAAACAGTTCTAATTCATATTTTTCTATATCTAATAAAGCACCATTTAAAACTGTGAAAGGACCTTTTTGTCTTTGAGATTGTTTATGAATTTTTCTTGCTATTAATTCCTTACCAGAGCCTGTCGGCCCATTTATAAAAATTCTACTCTCAGAAATTGAAATCTTATTTATTTGATCTTTGATATTTTTAATATTTTCAGTATCCCCTATTAATTCATAAGAATAAAATAGTTTATTTTCAAATTCTTTGTTTTTATTTTTTAATTTAATATTTTCTACAGCACGATTAACAAAGTTTATTAGTCTTTCTTGATTAAATGGCTTTTCAATAAATTCAAAAGCACCGGCCTTAAGTGCTTTTATTGCCATTTCAATATTAGCATGACCAGTTATTATAATTACAGGAATATTTTTATCTTTTGTTTTAATGTGTGATAAAAGTTCTAACCCGTCGTTATCACCCTTGTCTAATTTAACATCAATAATTGCCACATCAGGAAGTTTTTTATCAATTTCATTTAATGCTTGGTTATAATTTGCTGCTAGTCTAGTCTTATAACCAGCATCATTAATCAAATCATTAATAATGTTTCTTATATCTACATTATCATCAATAATTAATATTTCTGAACTCATTTTATAAACTTAATTTTAATTTTTGCACCATCTTCAATTTTTTCGAATTTTATAGATCCGTTATGATCATTTATTATTTTGTTAACTATTGCCAAACCTAAGCCCGTACCTTTTTTCTTTGTTGTAAAGTAGGGATTTAAAATATTTTTTATATTTTCATTTAATAATCCAAAACCTAAACCATTGTCAATTATTGTAAAATCTATATCAGATTCATTTTCGTTTAAAATAATGTCAATTTTACCCTTAAAACCCTTCTTATTAATTCTTTTCTCCTGAATACTCTCAATAGAGTTTTTGATAATATTAAAGAATACCCTACTCAATTGCTCATTATCTGAATTAATAATTAGTCTATCATTATTAGTGTTAAAATTAATTGAAATATTTTTGTCTAGCTCACCTATCAAATTGATATTATCTTCAACTAATGATGATAAATTGTTATCTTTAAATATAGGTTTTGGCATTCTTGCGAAATCAGAAAATTCATTTACTAAATTTTCAATCTGTTTTATCTGTTTTCCAATAATTCTTAGACTTTTAGTGAAATCTTCTTTTTGCTCAATTTCCATTTTTTCTGAATGTTTACTTTTTAAACGATCGATTGTTAACTGAATTGGTGTGAGTGGATTTTTAATTTCATGTGCTAATTTTCTTGCTAAGTTCTCCCAAGCCTCATGTCTTTCATTTATAATCAATTTTTCTTGTTGTGCCCTTAATTGATCGGTCATTAAATTAAAATTTTTATTAAGAATTTCCATGTCTTTATCTGCTTTTATTTCAGGAACTTTTGTATTTAAATCACCTTTACCAATATTAGACGATGCAATGATTAAATTATTAATTGATCTAAAAAATCTTGATGAAAACCTTATTGCTATAGATATGGATAAAAATAGTAAAAGAGAGACTATAACAAGATAAATAAACACGAATGAAACCTTTATTCCTGTTTGTTTGTTTAATACTGTATAATAAAAATTTAGTGCTTCTTGCGAATCTCGTAAATACTGAGAGATTTTTTTATCTAAATATTTAACTATATATAGATACTTGCCATCAAAACTTTCTAGTTTTATAATTGATGCAGTTTGATTTTTATATGCATTAATAATTTTAAGTGGTCTTTTATCATTTAAAACCATTTCAAGAGCCTCGGTTTGAGGTGGTATGTATAATGATAAATCCTTTAAAGTTGATAAATAAAGTGCCCCATCAGATTCAATAATATGAACTTCATCAATATCTCTTATCAATTTTTGAGTATTTAGAAAACTTTTAAACTGATTAATATTTGTTTTTAAAAAATTCATACTTTTATTCAAATCATAGGCAATTAATATGATTTCAGATTGAGTCTTGGTTCTTACTTCTTCCGTATAACTTTTAGCAATCTGATATGAGTTGTTAACTGCGGAAGTAACTTTTTTATCTAAATATTTTTCTAGAGCAAATGACAGTATAAATAATGAAAATAATGATATTAATATCGATGGTATTAAAGTGAATAGCGCAAAAAATGTAATATATTTTCTATTAGCCTTTGATCCCCTAACATCAACATCAATCTTCAAAGATGCGCTAACTTCTTTAAAAATCATATAAAAAAACAGTGATAAAAGAAATATATTAAGTCCTAAAAGATGCTGCAAATTTTGATCTGTTAGTATAAAAAAACTTTTGTCAATAAAGGTTAAAAAAGTTATAAAAGCTAGTGTTAAGGTTATTAAAAAAACTAAACCAATAAAAATATTTTTTTTAATAAAATCGATCATTGTGAGATAAATAAATAATTATATGTTTTTATCATGAATAGTTGCTTTATAATACTGGCTGGAGGAGAAAGTAAAAGATTTAATTCAAATATACCAAAGCCTTATCACCTATACAAAGGCAAATCTTTAATTCTACATTCTTTAGATAAAGCAGAAAATTATAGTAAATTTAGTAAAATTGTTCTTGTTATTAATAAAAAACATAAGTCTTACATAAAAAAACTAAAAACTAAAAACATCAAAATAGTTATTGGGGGGAAAACTCGAGCTGAATCAGCCTATAATGCTCTTCAAAGTATTAAGAGTTATAATATTAAAAATGTTTTAATTCATGATGCTGCTAGGCCTAACTTTTCTCTTAAACTTTTAGATAGATTACACAAAGATCTCAAATTGAATGATTGTGTCATACCGGCAATTCAGACATCTGATTCTGTAAAACAAAAAAATTCAAATACAGTTACAAACTTGAAAAGAGAAAACATTTACTTAATTCAAACACCTCAAGCATTTAATTATAAAAAATTATATTCACTTCAAAATAACAGAGATGATGAAATTACCGATGATGCAAATTTATTCGTACGAGCGGGTATAAAAATAAAAATTATTAAAGGTGAAATTAATAACAATAAAATTACAATAAATTCAGATATAAAAATTAATAAACAAATTAAATATGGATTGGGTTTTGACATTCATAGATTAGTACCTAATAAAAAACTTTATTTGGGTGGAATTAAAATACCATCATCTATAGGCACCTTAGGTCATTCAGATGGTGATCCTGTTTTACATGCAGTAATAGATTCAATACTTGGTGCATGTGGCTTGGGTGATATAGGTGAAAAATTTTCAGATAAAAATAAAAGATTTAAAAATATTAGGTCTACAATTTTATTAAGAAAAATAATTGAACTGATTAATAACAAAGGTTTTTCTATCAATAATATTGATATCAATATCATTACTCAAAAACCAAAAATTCAAAAATATAAAAAAGATATTGTAAACTGCATAGCGAAAATATGTAAAATTTTACCATCACAAGTAAATATTAAAGGTAAAACAACTGAAAAACTAGGTTTAATAGGTAAAGAAAAAGCTATAGCGTGTGAGGTAATAACTTCTGTAGCAAAATATGATTAAAACTTTTAACTCACTTTTTGTAACTATGTTTGGTGTGGGTAAAATTAAATTTGCACCAGGAACTTTTGGGTCACTTGTTACAACTATTATTCTTTTTTACTTATTTCATTCAATTAATCTTTCTTCGAATATAATTTTGATTGGATTAATAATAATATTTATTTATTCTTTTTATGCTGTTTCAACACACACAAAAGATACTAAAGATAAAGACCCTGGAGAAATTGTAATTGATGAACTACTTGGACAATCAATACCAATTTATCTTTATGAAGTCTATCATGGAGCAGCTAAGGAAAGTAGTGAGGCTATTATTTATTATATATTATTTTTTTTATTATTTAGATATTTCGATATTATGAAACCTTTTCCAGTAAACTTCTTTGATAAAAACTTTAAAAATAGCTTTGGTGTAATAATGGATGATATATGTGCAGGACTATACGTGGTGCTAACACTTGTTTGTTTTATGGTTGTTAAAAGTTACATTTTATAATGAAGAATTTAGCTAATAAAGTTGTAAAAAAATTAATACAAAAAAAACTAAAAATTTCTTTTGCCGAATCCTGCACGGGTGGACTTTTATCAAGTTCAATCACTTCAATAAGTGGGTCATCTAAAGTATTTAATTTAGGTATAATCACTTATTCAAATAAAGCAAAAGTTGATATTCTTAAGGTTCCTAATAAAATAATAAAAAGATATGGTGCTGTCAGTGAGGAATGCTGTTTATCAATGGTTAAAAATTTAAGCAAAATTAGTAAAGCAAATATATCTATATCAATTACAGGTAT
Source organism: uncultured Candidatus Pelagibacter sp. (assembly GCA_905612465.1). Classification (GTDB taxonomy): domain Bacteria; phylum Pseudomonadota; class Alphaproteobacteria; order Pelagibacterales; family Pelagibacteraceae; genus Pelagibacter. The sequence goes on along the minus strand of CAJQSC010000004.1, from coordinate 20,443 downwards.
TGCTGGACCTAATGGTGGCACAAAATTAAAGCCTGTCGGTTTAGTTTATATTGGTGTTAAAAAAGGAAACAAAATAATAACTAAAAAAAATCTATTTAAAAATAAAAATAGAATATCTATACAAAAAATTACGGTTAGCACTGCACTAAATATAATTGATAATATTATCTAACTTTTAGCCCAACTTATATTGTTCCAAACTCTTTCATGAAAATAATATAGAAAAATTTTAGCTATAGCTTCAATACTTCCGATAGTTGCTCCTATTAATAAGTCACCTGTTAAAGCCCATGCAATAATAAAAGTTGTTAAACTGGCTGTAACACGCCAAGTTAATGTTTTTACAATTGTTCTTTTTTGTAAGTCTGTAGTCATGATATATCTTTCTGCACATATGGTTATTTAATGATTTATTTATTATTGAATAAATCGTTAGCTCTTTTTTGAAAAGAGTCAGCTATTTTATCCAAACCATACTGAAAAGATTTACTCATTACAATATTTAAAAATTTATTTTCAATCTCAAAATCGATATCAAAAGATATCTCAGTAGAGTTATCCTTTTCAAAAAAAACCCATTTATTATCCAAATGTTTGAGAGGTCCTTCGATATTGGTTACTTGAATAGTGTCTGTATCTTTATTAAATCTAACATCACTTTTGTAGGTTGCCTTAAATGGACCCCTGCCTATTGTAAGGTCTGCAATTATTAAGATTAGATTCTTTTCTTCCTTTTTTTCATAAATTTTTGCATCTAAACAATAAGGTATAAACTTTGGATAATTTTCAATATCTAGAACAAGATCAACTAATTGTTCTTTATTGCATTCAATTAATCTCTTAACTGAGGCTTTGGGCATTATACTTTTCTAATTTATTTTTTTGTAATTGAGCAAAATCTTCATCTGCATGATAAGAAGATCTTGTTAAAGGTGAAGATGAAACTAATAAAAAACCTTTAGATTTTGCAATATTTTCTAGATCCTTAAATTCATCTGGATGGTAATATCTTTCAAGAGGGTGGTGTTTTACAGAGGGTTGTAAGTATTGTCCTATTGTTAAAAAATCTACATCAGCAGACCTTAAGTCGTCCATCACCTGAATTAATTCATCCTTACTTTCTCCCAAACCAACCATTAGTCCTGATTTAGTAAAAACTTTTTTATTAATTTTTTTTACATTTTTTAAAAGCTCTAAAGAGCCAAAATATCTTGCACCTGGTCTAACTTTTAAATAAAGTCTTGGAACTGTTTCAATGTTATGATTGAAAACATCTAAGTCTGATTCTAAAATCTTTTTATAAGAGTCACCTTTTCTTAAAAAATCTGGAGTTAAAACCTCAATTGATGTTTGAGGGTTTTTTTTTCTCGTAGCTGTAATTACATCGAAAAAATGATTGGAGCCTCCATCTTCTAAGTCGTCCCTATCAACTGAAGTTATAACAACATGTTTAAGATTTAGTTTGTGAACAGCATTTGAAATTTTATAAGCCTCAAATGGATCTAAACTCTCAGGCTTTCCTGTTTTAACATCGCAGAACGCACATGCCCTTGTGCAGGTATCACCCATGATCATAAATGTGGCATGACGCTTGCTCCAACATTCTGTAATATTTGGACAATTAGCTTCCTGGCAAACTGTTACTAAATTGTTTTGATTAACGATAGTTTTGGTTAAGAAGAATTCTTTACTATTAGTTAATTTAGATCTTATCCAATCAGGTTTTTTCTTAATTGGATTTACAGGTTTATTAACTTTTTCTGGGTGTCTTGCTTTAATTGTCATTCTTCTTAATTATATAGAGTGTCTCCCCCTCTTTGCCAAACATAAATTTTTCTCTGATTAGTGTTTCGATATAATCTAGGTCTAATTTATTACTTAATAGAGAGTTTTTAAATTCAAGATCTTTGATTTTGTTGGATAAATTATCTTCTTCAATTTTTAGATTTAATAGAATCTCTTTTTTTTTAAAATAAGAAAAAAGGCCTCTTTCACCATCTAAAAGATTGAAGAAAAAATAAAGTATTAAAAAAGTAGAGATTAATAAAAAATAATTTTTTTTTAATTTACCCAGCATTAATGAATTTTACTCATTAATGCTTTTTTTCCAAGCTCTTCTTCTATACGTAATAATTGATTATATTTTGCAACTCGTTCGGATCTTGCTAGAGATCCTGTTTTGATTTGATTTGAATTTGTACCTACAGCAAGGTCTGCAATAAAAGTGTCTTCACTGTCTCCAGATCTATGAGAAATTATTGTTTTATATCCAATAATTTGTGCAAACTTAATAACCTCAAGTGTTTCTGATACTGTGCCAATTTGGTTAAGTTTAATTAATATCGAATTTGAAGAGTTGTTTAAAAAACCTTTTTTAAGTCTTTCTAAATTAGTTACATACAAATCATCTCCAACTATTTGCACATTATTAGTATTTTTCATTAATTTACTCCATGCTATCCAATCATTTTCTCCAAATGGATCTTCAATAGATTTAATTTTGTATTTATTTATTATTTTTTTGTATTCTTTAATAGATCGATCTACCGAAACAAATTTTTTTGAATGAATAGAGTATTTGTCTTTCTTGATTAATTCATTTGCTGCAACATCCAAGCAAATCGAAACATCCTTACCATTTTTAAAACCAGACTTATTAATTGCTGAAACAACTAAATCTAAAGCTTTTTCATTGTTACTGATCATTGGAGCAAAGCCCCCTTCATCTCCTACAGATGTCGATAAACCCTTTTTTACAATCAGTTTTCTTAAGTTATTAATTACAACAAAGCATATTCTAATAGCTTCTGAAAAACTTTTGGCTTTATCAGGTCTAATCATAAACTCTTGAATTCTTAATCCGTTATTAGCATGTGCTCCCCCATTAATAATATTCATTAATGGGTAAGGTAATTTGTAATTATTCTTTACTAAAAATGTTTTGTATAAAGGTACTTTTTTGATTTTTGCAGAAAGTTTCTTAACTGCCATAGACACTGCTAAAATAGCATTAGCTCCCAAGCTTGTTTTTTGCCGGGTACCATCTAGATTAATTAAGATTGTATCTATGCGTGTTTGATCGTGAATATTTGCACCTGTTAGTTTTTTAGAAATTTTTGTATTAACTAAATTGACTGCGCCTAGAACACTTTTACCTAAATATTTTTTATTATTGTTGTCTCTTTTTTCAAATGCTTCGTAAGTTCCAGTTGAGGCACCTGAAGGACAAATAGCTGAGGCACTTAAATTTTTTGAATAAACCTCTGCTTCAATTGTCGGGTTCCCTCTGCTATCAAAAACTTGACGAGCTTTTATCTTTAAAATCTTACTCATTTATTTTTTAATTAGATTATCTATTTCAAATAATTGAGACAGTAATTTTTCTAATTTATCTAGAGGAACCATATTAGGTCCATCTGATGGAGCATTATCTGGGTCTTGGTGTGTTTCAATAAAAACACCCGCAACTCCAACTGCGACCGCAGCTCTTGCTAAATATTCAACAAACTCTCTTTGACCACCACTGGTTTCGCCTAAACCTCCGGGTTGCTGGACTGAATGTGTAGCATCAAAAATAACAGGGTAACCATTTTTTGCCATTATAGGTAGAGACCTCATGTCAGAGACAAGAGTATTGTAACCAAAACTGGCTCCTCTTTCTGTAACTAAAATATTATTATTACCTGAGTCAGCAATTTTCTTTGTAACATTAACCATATCCCATGGTGCAAGGAATTGACCTTTTTTAACATTTATAATTTTCCCAGTTTTGGCTGCAGCAATTAATAGATCTGTTTGCCTGCATAAAAATGCTGGAATTTGTAATACATCTGCATGAGGGGCTACCACTGAACATTGCTCGGCGTTGTGTATGTCAGTTAATATTGGAACATTTAATTCTTTTTTAATTTTATCAAAGATAGGCAAAGATTGTTCAAGACCCGCACCTCTTTGTCCTTTTAGACTTGTTCTATTAGCCTTATCGAAAGATGTTTTATAAATAAAACCCATATTAAATTTGGATGTTATTTCTTTAATTTTACCAGCCATATCCATAGCGTGTTGCTCTGTCTCGAGTTGACATGGTCCAGCAATAATACAAATTTTATTATTATTTGAAATTTCTATATTTCCACAATTAACTTTTATATTTTTCATTTATAATTTTTAGCAGCCTTGATAAATGATGAGAATAAAGGATGTGGCGCTAAAGGTCTAGATTTAAATTCTGGGTGAAATTGAACAGCAATAAACCATGGGTGGTTTTTTAGCTCAATAATCTCTGGTAATTTTTTATCTGGAGATAATCCTGAAAAGATAAGGTCATTTTTTTCAAATTGATCTTTATAACTTATGTTAACTTCGTATCTATGTCTGTGTCTTTCTTGAATTGATTTTGATTTATAGATTTTTCTAATCAATGAATTTTCTTTTAATCTAGCCTCATAGAGACCAAGTCTCATAGTGCCACCAAGATCTTTATCAGTTCCTTTAATTAATTTGCCATCCTTATTCCATTCAGAGATTAAACCAATGATTGGGGTTCCTCCAGATCCAAACTCACTAGATGTAGCTTTTTTTATATTTAGTTTATTCCTTGCAAATTCAATAATGGCCATCTGCATTCCAAAACAAATTCCAAAAAAAGGAATTTTTTTCTCTCTAGCATATTTAATTGCTTCTATTTTACCCTCTGTTCCTCTTTTGCCAAATCCACCCGGTATCAGAATTCCAGAAACTCCTTTTAATTTTTTTTTAATTTCAGAAATTTTTAAATTTTCAGAATCTATTCTCACTAAATTAATTTTTAAATTATTATCAATACCACCGTGAGTTAAGGCTTCATCTAATGATTTATAAGCATCTTTAAGCTCAACATATTTTCCAATGATTGCAATATTGATTGATTTTTTTGTGTGCAGAACAATTTTGGTGATTTTTTTCCAAGGATTTAAATTAACTTTTTTTCTAGATTTTATTTTAAAATACTCAAGTACCTGCTTATCTAAATTTTCTCTATTGAAGCTAATTGGTGCTTCGTAAATAGTTTTAACATCAACAGTTTGAATTACATTTTCAATTCCAACATTGCAGAATAAAGATATTTTTTTTCTATGCTCTAAGGGTATTGGCCTTTCAGATCTGCAAATAATAATATCTGGCTGTATACCAAGACTTCTTAATTCTTTTACAGAGTGTTGAGTGGGTTTTGTTTTTATTTCATCTGATGCTTTGAGGTATGGGACTAGTGTTAAGTGAATAAATAAAGCATTTTTTTTGCCCACATCATTAGAGAATTGTCTAATAGCCTCAACGAATGGAAGGCTTTCTATATCACCTACTATTCCACCAATTTCACAAATTACAAAGTCTTCCTTTGATGTATCACTTTTTATAAAATCTTTAATACGGTCAGTTATGTGTGGAATAACCTGAACTGTTTTTCCAAGGTATCCTCCTTTACGTTCTTTTTTTAAAACATCACTATAAATTTTTCCAGTTGTAATATTATCAGATTTTTTTGCAGATATTCCAGAAAATCTTTCATAGTGACCTAAATCTAAATCTGTTTCAGCACCATCATTTGTTACAAAGACTTCGCCATGTTGAAATGGACTCATTGTTCCTGGATCAACATTTAAATAAGGATCAAGTTTTCTTAAACGAACATTAAAGCCTCTAGATTGTAGTAGGTATGCCAGGGATGCGGAGGAAAGACCTTTTCCTAGTGAGGAAACCACACCGCCGGTAACAAAAATAAATCGCGCCATGGTATTATCTTATAGCGATTAATTAATGAATTTAAAAGGATTAATTATTATTTTCAGGGATTGAGGGAGTGTCACTAGATTTTTCCTCAATGACATCTAATACAGAAGATGTGGGTGTTAACTCACCTCTAGATATTATTGTTAAAGCTAAGCTACAAATTATGAATAAAGTTGCAATTACTGCTGTAGCCTTGCCCATAAAATTACCAGCAGATCTGGAAAGCATAAAATTATCTTGAGAAACACCGATGCCAAGTGCTCCACCTTCAGATTTTTGGACTAGTATCAACAGTACAAGTATTGTTGCTAGTACTAAGTTGACTACTAATAGAATATTTTCCATGAGGGTTAACTATATGTTTTTTTGACTATATCAATAAATTTTTTAGCATTTTGAGATGCTCCACCAATTAAAAAACCATCAATATTATTAATTTCTCTTAAGATTCTTATATTTTGTGGATTTACAGAACCCCCATATAAAACTTTTGGTAATTTATCTTTAAATTTACTTTTGATGAATTCTACTGTTTTAAAAAGATCTTGAGGTTTCGGTATAAGACCGCTGCCTATAGCCCAAACAGGTTCATAAGCTAAAAAAATATTTGATTTATTTTTAATATTTTTTAAACCAAATTTAATTTGTTTGGATAAAATTGAGCGTGTCTTTTTTTTTCTTTTTTCACTTAAAGTTTCACCGATACAAAAAATAACTTTTAATTTAGCTTCAAGAGCACTTTTAATTTTAAGATTAATTAGTTTATCACTTTCACCCTGTTCTCTATTTTCTGAATGACCAATTATTACAAAATGAGCACCAATATTTTTTAACATACGGGAATTAACATGACCTGTGTGAGCACCATAATCTTTGCTTTCATGACAATTTTGTCCACCAATACCAATTTGACAATTACTAAATTTTTTTGAAAAAGAACTTATTAAAGTATTTGGAGGACAATAAATTAATCTACCTCCCTTTATTTCTTTAGATTTTGAAAATTTAATAACCTTATCCAATGTATTTAAGGAAGATAAATTCCCATACATTTTCCAATTAGCTACAAAATACATATATTTATTTGTCATAATGAAAAATTTAATCTATAGCTTGATATTTTAAAGATCAATAAATTAATAATGTAATGATAAATCCATTTAAAAATTTTACAAAAAAAAAGATTGGTGGCTTAATACTAATTTTTGTTATTATAATAGCTTTTGGCTTTGGTGGATTTGGTGGAGGATTTAGCACTGGAAATCAAAATAATATAGCTAAAATAAATAACACTAATATCTCTACGCAAGATTTCATGGATTACCTAAATCAATCTGGCTTAAGTCAGCAAGTAATAAAAGAGAATATCGATAAAAATGTAATTGAAGAACTTTTGTCTTCTATGGTTTCAATGACTTTACTCGAACTTGAAATAAAAAATTTAGACCTAGTCATATCAGATGAAGTAATTGCAGAAACTCTTAAGAAAAATAAAAACTTTCTTGATGAAAATGGTAATTTTAAAAGAACTCTTTATGAAAAATTTTTACTTACAAATAGTATGAGTGCAGCAATGTATGAAATAAAATTAAAGAATAATGTTCTACAAAAAGAATTGTTTGCATATATAAGTGGTGGAGCGAAATCTCCCAAGTTTTTAACTAATAAATATTTTATAGAAAACAATAGAAAATTAGATATTGAATTTATTAAATTAAATAGATTTTATAAAAAAGTAGATGAATTTACCAATCAGGAAATTAAAATTTTTATTGATGAAAATTCAGAAAAACTTAAGCAAGATTATATTGATTTTTCTTATGCAATAATAACACCTAAAAACTTATTGGGTGTAGATGAATTTAATCAGACTTTTTTTGATGCAATCGATGAAATTGACAACAAGATATCTAAAAACATAGATTTTAAGACAATTACAAATGAATTAAATGTCAATGTGATTACAAAAAAAGATTATATTAATTTAGAAAATAAAGAGACAATTGAAAATAAAATCTATAATTCTAGAAAAGATGAGATTGAAATACTTGAAGACAATGGAACATTCATCTTTTATCAAATTGACAATGTTATTCAAAAATTACCAAAATTAAGTGACGAAAGATTTGTAAAACAAATAACAAACCTTCTATTTCAAAAAGAAAAATTTGAATTTAATAAAGATATACTAAACCAATTAGATAAAAATGAATTTAACCAAACCTCATTTGATAAACTTGGGAATGGTGAGGTTGAAAAAACTCAATTAAACTCAATTAAGGATATTAATAAATTTGAAAATAATTCCGTTAAAATTTTATACACGCTACCAATTAACACATTTACTCTAATTGCTGATAGAGAAGACAACATATTCATAGCTAAGGTTACGAAACTTGAAGATACTAAAATTTCTCCAGATTCAAATATATTTAATACAATCTCTAACGAAGCGAGTGCAGAAAATAGAAACGGAATATTAAAATCATACGATTATCTATTAAATAGCAAATACAAGGTTACGGTTAACGAGAAAACCCTTGATAGAGTAAAAAATTACTTTAGATAATGTTAAATCGAAACTTTAATGATTTTAAGTTTCAGCACAAAAAAAACAAAAATCAAATTTTATACACTTCTAGGAAAACACAGGATGATCGTGAAGTTTTAAATTTAATAAATAATTTTCTTAATGAGAAAAACAGCTTTATTTTTGAATCTGTTGAGAAGGGAAAGATAAGGGGCAGATATACTATATTCGGCAAAAATCCCGATAAAATTTGGGAATTTAATAATAAAAATTCTTATTTAATTACAAATAAAGCTAAAAAAAAAATTAAGGGAGATCCAGACAAAATTATTGAAAAAATAATAGAAAACTTCAAGTTCAAAACGCCAGTTGGACTGCCTCCTATTTGCTCATTAATATCTGGATATTTTTCTTACGATTCTATTAGATACGTCGAAAAAATTCCCAACAAATGTAAGGATGATTTAAAACTCCCTGACGTACGACTTTTAAGGCCAAGAACATTGGTTATCCACGATAATTTAAAAAAGAAGATTTATTATATTATAAATACATTTGGTGATGAAAAAATTTCAAATTATAAAATAAAATATTTAGCAATTGAAAGTGAAATAAATGATCTGTTAATTCAGGCCTCTCTAGAAAAAAATAACTCTTATAAAGCGACTAAAACTAATATTAAAGTTAGATCTAATACGACTAAAAACAAGTTTTTAGAAATGGTTAATAGAGCCAAAAAATACATTAAAATTGGTGATATTTTTCAAGTAGTTTTAAGTCAAAGATTTGAAGCTAAATTAACTAAAAGACCCCTAGAAATTTATAAGAAATTAAGAGTTACTAACCCCTCTCCTTTTATGTACTTTTTTAATTTTAAAGATTTTCAAATAATTGGAGCCAGTCCTGAAATTCTAGTTAGACTAAGAGATAATAAAATTACAGTTAGACCTATAGCGGGAACACGACCTAGGGGTAAAAACACAAAACAGGATAATTTTTTTGCAAAAGATTTATTACAAGATAAAAAAGAGCTTTCAGAACATTTAATGCTACTTGATTTAGGGAGAAACGATGCTGGCAAGGTGTCAAAAATTGGAACTGTTAAAGTTACAGAGAGCTTTATGATAGAAAAATATTCCCATGTAATGCATATAGTATCTAATGTAATGGGAGTTTATAATAAAAAATATTCAAGATTTAAATCATTACTTGCTGGTTTTCCAGCTGGAACTGTTTCTGGTGCACCTAAAATTAGAGCCATGGAAATTATTGATGAGCTAGAAACAACCAGAAGAAAAGTCTATGCTGGTGGCATAGGTTATTTTTCTGCAAATGGTGAGTTTGACACGTGTATAGCCTTAAGAACAGCTGTTGCAAAAAATAACAAATTTTATGTACAAGCAGGCGCAGGTATTGTTGCCGATAGTAATCCAATTAAAGAATATAAAGAAACTGTTAATAAAGCAAAAGCATTACTGAACGCTCTTAAATAATGAAAATTATATTAATCGATAATTATGACAGTTTTACATTTAATTTGTATCACTACTTGTCGTCTCTAAAAGCTAAAGTTGATGTTGTTAGAAATGATGAAATTACGGATAAACAAATAGTTAAAAAAAAATACGATAAAATTGTAATATCACCAGGTCCTGGGAATCCAAATCAATCAGGAAATTGTATTAAAATAGTTCAAGCCCTTTATAAAAAAATTCCAATACTTGGTGTATGTTTAGGTCATCAAATTATTGGACAAGTATTTGGTTCAAAAATTATTCAAGCTAAAAAATTAATGCATGGAAAAACTAGTATAATTGAGACATATAGAACTGGAATTTTAAAAAACCTCCCTTCCAAATTTGTTGCCACAAGATATCACAGTCTAATTATTGATAAAAAAACACTATCTAAAGAGCTTGAGATTACAGCACAAACTAGAGATGGGCTTATAATGGGTGTAAAACATAAAAAATATAATGTTCATGGTGTTCAATTTCACCCTGAAAGTATAAAAACTATTATTGGTATCAAAATATTAAAAAATTTTATTAATTATAAGAACTAATGAAAAAATTTATTGAAAAGCTAAAGAATAAACAAAATTTATCATTTAATGAAAGTAAAGATGCTTTTGAAATGCTGATGATTGGTAAAGTTTCTGATGATGAAATATTTGATTTTTTAACTCTACTTTCCGCAAAAGGTGAGGTTTCGGATGAGATAGCTGGTGGTGTTTACGTTTTAAGAGATAAGTCTAAAAGGGTTAACGTTAAAGACTGTATTGATACATGTGGGACTGGTGGTGATGGAATGAATACGCTCAACATATCAACAGCTTCAGCTCTGTTATTAGCTAGTATGGGAGTTAAAGTAGCAAAACATGGAAATAAAGCAGTTTCATCTAAATGTGGATCTGGTGATGTTTTGGAAGCTTTAAATATCAAGATTGATTTAGAACCTAAAGATATAGAAAAGCAAATAAAGGAAAATAACTTTGGGTTCATGTTTGCACCAAATTATCATAGTGCAATGAGTTTTGTGGGTCCAACAAGGAAAAAAATAGGTAAAAGAACAATATTCAATATGATAGGTCCTTTAAGTAGTCCCGCTCTTGTCGAGCGACAAGTTGTTGGTGTTTATGATAAAAGATTACTTAAAATTTTTGCTGAAGCTTTAAAAAACTTAAATATAAAATTTGCTTGGATTGTAAATAGTGAAGATGGCTTAGATGAAATATCACCATATGCAAAAACAAATGTTGTTCAATTAAAGGATGGTAAAATTTCAGAAATTACTATTGATCCTAAGGAATTAAATATAGATGCAAATAAATTTGAAGATTTGTTAGGAGATGATGCTAAATTTAATGCAAATAAAATGGTTGATATATTTAAAGGTGAAGATAATGATTTTTCTAAAGCTGTTTGTTTAAATACTGCTGCTGGACTAATTGTTGCAGACAAATATTCTTCATTTAATAATGCCTATGAGAATGCTAAAAAACATATCTTGTCAGGAAAAACATATGAAAATTTAAAAAGATTACAAAATGTCTGAAAACACTTTAGATAGGATAATAAAAAAAAAAATTGAACGAGTTGATTTATTAAAAAAAACTACTTCATTAAAGCTATTAATTGAAAAAATTGATGAAAATAAATCATTTGTTAATTTTAAGGCAAAGATTCAAAACAATATTATAGATAATAAGATTTCATTAATTGCTGAAATCAAAAAAGCCAGCCCTTCTGCTGGCATTATTATAAAGGAATACAACCCTATAGAGATTGCAGAAATTTATTACAAAAATAAAACAACATGTTTGTCAATATTAACTGAGGAAGATTTCTTTCTAGGTAATTTAATACATGTGAGTAAAGTTAAAGAAAAAATAAATCTTCCCATTCTCTGTAAAGATTTTTTTATAGATAAATTTCAAGTACCTCTTGCAAAGAGTTATGGAGCAGATGCTATATTAATTATACTAGCTGGTGTTTCTGATGATCTTGCTTTTGAGTTGTACGAAGAGGCTCTAAAATTTGATATGTCAATAATAGTTGAAGTACACACTGTTGAAGAAGCAAGAAGAGCTCTTAATTTTAAAGATGCACTAATTGGTATTAATAATAGAAATCTTAAAACATTAAAGACAGATATAAATACAACTTATGATATCCATGATATTTTGATTAATCACTCTGGACCATTAATTTCTGAAAGTGGAATTAAAACAAAAGAAGAGCTTTTGGAAATATCCAAAAATACAAATATTAAAACTTTTTTAATCGGTGAATCACTTTTGAAAAACTTGAATAATAATTCAATTTTCTCAGTTCTTTAGTCAAATAAACCCCAATTTTAAACACTTTTTAGCTATTGTTAAAGTAGAAGAACACTTGTAGAACAGATTCTGTACTTTATTTGTTCTTATGCTAACTAAAAAACAAAAAAACTTGCTTTTATTTATCAACAAAAAGTTGAGGGCTTCAGGTGTGTCCCCTTCTTACGAGGAAATGAAAGTTTCGCTAAATTTAAAGTCTAAATCAGGAATTCATAGATTAATAAGTGCTTTAGAAGAAAGAGGATTTATTAGAAGACTTCCTCATAAAGCAAGAGCCTTAGAGGTGATAAAGCTTCCAGAAACAGCCTCTGCTAACGATATTTATAATAGTTTTTCACCAAGTGTTATTAGGGGTGGTTTAGATACAGAAAGTAATAATATAAATGAAATGGAAATACCTGTTTTAGGAAGTATTGCTGCAGGTACTCCTGTTGAGGCAATACAAAATGAAGTTTCTAGAATACCTCTTCCAAGTAACCTTGAAAAAAATGGCCAGTATTTTGGACTTAAAGTTCAGGGTGATTCAATGATTGAAGCTGGTATCAATGAAGGTGATACAGTTATTATTAGAAGATCTGACACTGCTGACAATGGTAAAATTGTTGTGGCTTTAATAGATGAGCACGAAGCTATGTTAAAAAGAATTAGAAGAAAAGGCAAAACAGTTGCCCTCGAAAGTGCTAATAGAAACTACGAAACTAAAATATTTGGCCCTGATAGAGTAAAAGTTCAAGGTGTTCTAGTATCTTTATATAGAAACTTTTAAGAAAATAGTCTAAAAATCACACATGTCCAATGTTGCAACAAGATTTGCTCCCTCACCTACTGGTGCCCTTCATATTGGTGGTGTAAGAACTGCTCTATTTTGCTGGTTGTTTTCAAAAAATAAAAAGGGAACTTTTCATTTAAGAATTGAGGACACTGATAAGGAAAGATCTAAAGATGAGCATAAAGATCAAATTATAAAATCATTAAAATGGATTGGTATAGAGCATGATGGTGAACTATATATTCAATCAAAAAAAATTAATGATCATATAGCTGTTGCAAATGATCTACTTAAAAATAGTCATGCTTATAAATGCTATTGCTCTACTGAAGAAATAGAAGATCAAAAGAAAAGAGCTAGACAAAAAAAACTTCCTTACACATACAATAGAAAATGTAGAGAATTGAGTGAAAGCGAGGCTCCAAAAGATGTTCAGCCAGTTGTAAGATTTAAAAGTAAAATTGAAGGCTCCTCAATACTTAAAGATTTAGTGCAAGGAGATGTTGAAATAGAAAATACTACAATAGAAGATTTTATAATTCTAAGAAACGATGGAACACCAACATACAATCTTTCAGCAACCGTAGATGATCATCAAATGAACATGACACATATAATTAGAGGTGACGATCACAAAATTAATACATTCAAACAGATGCAAATCTATTTAGGTATGAAATGGGAGGTTCCTTTATTTGCTCACATTCCATTGATACACACTATTGAAGGGAAAAAACTATCAAAAAGAGATAATGCATCAACATTAGATGATTATTCTAAGATAGGAATAATGCCCGATGCTTTAAGAAATTACTTATTAAGATTAGGCTGGTCTTATCAAGATAAAGAAATATTTACACTAGAGGAAAGCATTCAGTACTTTAATTTAGAAGGGATTGGTAAATCTCCATCAAAACTAGATATGAGTAGAATACTATCAATGAATGAACATTATATTAAAACTATTGATGAAAATGAACTTTACGATCATCTTGTCAAATATTGTGGAATTTATAAGGAAAAAATTAAACCAGAAAAAGAAGCTAAGATTAAACCTTCATTAACATTTCTTAAGAATAAAGCAAAGACATTGGAGGATATATTTAATAACGCTAAATATATAATTTTTGATGATGTAAAATTCGAAGATAAAGATTTAGAATTGATTGATGATAAAGCAAAAAGCATTATTAAAGAGTTTAAAGAAAATCTAATTTCATTAAACACATTAGATAAAGAAACACTTGAGCCAATAGTTAATGATTTAATAAAAAAATATGAAACTAATTTTAAGGGTGTAGGTCAACCATTAAGAGTTGCATTAACTGGATCAAAATTTGGACCTGGTTTATATGATATAATAATTTCCCTAGGTAAAGAGGAAGTAGAGCGAAGATTAGGAAATAAGATAATTACTTAATATTAAAGCTGCTTCACTTGATGAAGAAGATTTTGACTTAATTCCCTCTAAAGTTTTTTTACAATCAATTAATTGCTTTTCAATTAACTTTGGATTTTTAAGAAAATATGTAACAGTTTTATATATCTCTTCTGCATTACATTCCTTTTGTAATAATTCTGGAATTACCTCTTTGTCATTAATAATATTAATGATATTTGCAAATTTAATATTAACCAATAATTTAAAAATCATAAAATTTATAAAACTTAATTTGTAAATAATTATTGAAGGAATATTGGCACTAGAAATTTGAAGTGAAATTGTTCCAGATTTAGAGACTGCAAAAATTGAATTAGATAAAACCTGATCTTTTATATTTTCATCTGAAATAACGTCTATATTGTTTGAATTAGTATTTTTTACCTTATCTATTATAAACTCTTTATTTTCGTCTGTTGCATGAAAAACAAATGAATGATCAAGATTTTTTTTGTTCATCAATTCAATAAAATTTAATAAAATTGGCAAAAGAACATTAGTTTCTGATTTTCTACTACCTGGAAATAAAGATATAATTTTTTTGTCTTTAGAAATTAAGTTATCTAATGTTGTTATTACATTATCTTTTTTTTCAATTAAGGGATGACCAACAAAAGTATTCTTAATATTTTCTTCATCAAAATATTTTTTTTCAAAATTAAATAATAAAAGCATATGATCAATAAACTTCTTAATTTTTTTAACTCTGCTTTTTCTCCAAACCCATACCTGGGGAGCAACATAATGGATTGTCTTTATGTTGTTATTAATATTTTTGACCTTTTCAGCAACTCTTAATGTAAAATCAGGACTATCAACACTAAACAAAATATCAGGATTAAATTTTACAATTTCATCAACAGTTTTGTTAATTTTTTTTCTAATTTTAAAGATATTAAATAGCACACTAGTAAAACCAAGGTAAGTAATCTCTTTCAGATCAAAAATAGATTTAATTCCTAATTTTTTAATATGCGTTCCCCCTACTGATAAATATTCAATATCAGGATTGTCTATTTTAAGTTTTGAAATAACTATTGAAGCCAATTTGTCACCAGAGGGCTCACCAGTTAGAATAAAAATTTTTTTCATATAATTTTAATAAAGATATTATTTTTATTAGCAAAGCTTATGCATTTAGTTTTATCTAAAAATATATTTTTTTTAGACTTTAAAACTATTCCTTTTAAACCATATTTTTTACAATCTTTTAAGGTTTGAAGACCAATAGTAGGTAAATCTATTCTTAAATCTTGTTTTTTTTTAGGTAATTTAATCAATATTCCATCTGATTTTTTCATTAATCTTGATAACATTTTCTTTGTTCCATGTCGGTCTTCAATTGTTAAGATAGTGTTATCTTTAACAATAATTGCTTGAACGTGATCTAAGCTATTAAGTTTATTAAAGTAAGTAATTCCTTTTTTAATAGAATTGTTATCACTCTTATTAGGTTTCAATTTAGTATAGTTTCCACTTTTAAGAGCTAGTTCTGGGTTAAAAAAGATAGAGCTAATAACTTTTATTTTTTCATTATCTAAAATTTTTATTATAGCTTTTATAATCGCTGCATCACCTAATTTTGCAGCTCTAATAATACCAGGCATATAATAAAAACCCTTGAGGTCCAATCTTAATGTTGAAAATTTTGGTTTTGCAATTTTACCTGCAAATAAGACTTTTTTTGATTTTTTTTCTTTAATCAAATTTATTATTTTCCCAAACTTGCCAATACTTACTCTATGAGAGTTTGTGTTTTTTTTGAATTTATTATTTTTTGAAAAATCAATAATAAAATATTTTTTCTTTAATTTCTTTATTTTTTTAAGGACAACTTCTGAAAAATCAGTATCTCCTAAAAATAGTCCAATCATTTTATTTTGAATATGGTGTGCAAATTGGTCTTTTTTTATCTTTCTCTAAAAAATTCACTACTTCTAATACAAGCTCATTCTTTTTATAATCTTGGCTTAAATTAATCAAATTTTGAGTCAAATTTTCATCCTTAAAAATTTCTTTATAAGCATCACTTAAAGACATGATTTGTTTGTTCGGAATGTTCTTTCTTCTTAAGCCTATTAAATTTAATCCTTGTAGAACGCTCCGGTTACCATGGGCTATCCCATAAGGTATGACATCTCTTACAACGCCACACATTCCTCCTATCATTGCTGATTTTCCGACCCTAGTGAATTGTTGTACAGCTGAGTTACCTCCAATTATAACATTGCTTTCTATGTGTGCATGCCCACCTAAAGGAACATTGTTAGCTAAAATAACATTATCTTCGACCAAACAATCATGTGCTATGTGCGAAGAAACCATAAATAAACAGTTATTTCCTACTTTAGTTAATCCACCACCACCTTCAGTACCAGGGTTAATAGTTACATATTCTCTGATTTTATTATTATCGCCTATAACAAGCTTCGTTTCTTCACCATTAAATTTTAAATCTTGGGGATCATTTCCAATTGATGCAAATGAGTAAATCTTATTGTTTTTTCCAATTTTGGTATGCCCAACTATACTTACATGTGATTGTATTACGGAATTTTCTCCAAGCTCAACATTGGGACCTATTACGGTGTAAGCCCCAATACTAACATTAGTATTAATTTTAGCTTTTGAATCTATAATTGCTGTTTTGTGTATCATTTATTATCTTTTAAAAAATCTCTAATATTCTTTGCTGGATATCCCATTACTTTTGAGTTGTCTGAGATATCTTTTATCACACCACTTCCACCGGCTATTTCTACATTATTTCCAATTATTAAATGACCAGAAATACCAGCTTGTCCACCAATTCTGACGTTGTTACCAAGGATAGAACTACCAGCAATTCCTACTTGTCCAGCTATGATTGAATTTTCACCTATCTTAACATTATGTGCAATATGAATTTGATTATCTAAAAATGTATTTTTACCAATTACAGTATTTGACATGGAGCCTCTATCAATAGTGCAACTACATCCAATTTCAGAATTATCACCAATTATGACAATTCCAATATGTGGATATCGTAAATTTTTTTCATTAATAGGAAAGAAACCAAATCCGTGCTTGCCAATAACACAATTGTCTAAAACACTAACGTTGTTATTAATTAATGTATTTCTTATAATAACATTTGATCCAATTGAACAATTGTCTCCAATTGAAACATTTTGTTCAATAATAGTATTATGTCCAATTAAACAATTAGAACCAAAACTAACATTGTCGCCAATTAAAATATTCTTTCCACATTTAACTTTATCTTTAAATTTTGTTTCATTAATATCTCTAGCTGTATTATCAAAGTTATCGTTAATTGAACTGGGGTAAAATTTCGATGTAACTTTAGAAGTTGAAAGCAAAACATTCTCAACTACTAATGGTGTGCAGTTTTTTGGTAATTCATCTTTTAAACTTTCAGTTGTTATGCAAAAAGAAGCTTTAGTATTTTTTGCTATATCTTTATATTTTTTAGAATGAAAAAAAGTAATATCATTTTTTTCCGATGTAAATAAATCTTTTATATCAGTTAATTTTTGATTATTAATAATTTTAGGATTATCAAGATTAATTAGCTGTAAAATATCTGAAATTTTAAAAGGACCATTGTTTTTAAAAAAAGGATTAATCATCTAATCCTTTTTACCAAAACAAATTAAGCTGTGTTATCAAGATTTGTTGCTGATTATTTCTTATCAACAATAGTAGCTGACCATTGAGCATCAGCCATTTTTTTTTCACCAACAAATGCTTCACCTTTGTATTTCCATACCCTACCATGAGTTCTAATGGCTTGAATTTTTAATTCTAATTTACAGTCAGGAATAACTGGATTTCTAAATCTAGCCTTTTCAATACCCATTAAAAATACTAATTTATTGTTATAAGTTTCTCTATCAAGACCATGAGCAGTTAATGCAGCAGCAGCCTGTCCAAAACCTTCAACAATTAATACCCCAGGCATAACCGGATTGCCTGGAAAATGGCCTTGAACAAAAAAACTATCTTTTTTAACGTTTACTATAGCTGTCGCTGATGAAAGCATTTTGATATCATGCAACTCGTCTATAAGAAGCATCGGCTCTCTATGAGGTAATAGATCTTCTATCTGTCTTTTATTTAGAAATTCTTTTATCATTTATTGAATTTTAAACTCATTGATATCACTATTAATAATATTAATTATTTCATCAGTGATGTCGAGTTCAGATTTTCCTATTATTAAATCTTTTTTTCGTAAAATTACTGAAATAGAATTTTTATTTGAGTAGTTTACTAGTATTGGATTAATTAATTCTAATAATTTATTAGTATTATCAATTCTTAATTTTTTAAAATCGTTAATAATTTTATTTCTATTTGTATTATAATTTTTTACCTCTAATTTTAGTTTATTAACTTGAGATTGAAAATCAGTTTCAGATATTATATTTTTTTGCGAGATTAATTTAGTTTCTTTTTTTTTTAATTTCTGGGCATCATTATTAAATCTAAGAGTGTTTGTTGAATTAATTTTTTTCAATTGATTGATAACAGATAAACCAGGTATTGAAGTTGAAATAATTTTATCTAGATCAACAAAGACTATTTTTGTGTTAGCATTTACAATATTAAATTGAATAAGATAAGAAAAAATTATTATAAGTATTATTTTCATTAAAAAGTTGTTCCTAAGTTAAATCTAAATGATTCAGTAATATCATTTTTACCTTTGGTAATAGGTTCGGATAAAGAAAAAGTCAAAGGACCTATTGGTGTAAAATAATCAATTGCTAACCCAATAGAAGATCGAATCTTACTATCATCATTAATGCTACTATTATAATCGACACCCCAAATATTTGCTGCATCAAAAAATAATGAAAGACTTGTATTTTGCAAATTAGGTAAAACCTGATCAATTGTTGTGGCAGCATTAAATGATACAACATAATTACCACCAACATAATCAGTACCATCTTTTGGACCAACTTTACCTCTTTCAAAACCTCTAAGTTTACGAGAGGGCAAATAGAGCCTGTCAGACAATTTTATATCTTTACCTGTTATAGAATTACTTGCTGCAGCAAAAATTCCATAAGATGCAATATTTTCATTAAGCCATTTATTATAAAATTTTAAATCATAAGTGTTGGTCAAAGAGTAGTTTTCACTAATCAAAGGAAGGTTTTGAGTGAATCTACTTCTAAAACCTTCACTTGGTTTAAATTTTTGATTTCTCATATCATAATCTAATGTGTAATTGAAAAAAGTATCAAAATACGACCCTTCTTGTTTTTTTATACTAGCCGAAGCAGTGCTGTCAGTTGTTAATTTTTCAACATAACTAGAGACACCTAAGTTCAAAAACAAATCGTCATAAAATTCAAAGCCTGTTCCAACTGAAAACCCCGCTTTATTAGATTCGTATCCATAAGTTTTTAGGTTATCTGTCACTGTACTCTCAGCAGAAAAATTTAAAGATTTATTTGAGCCCTTATAATTTGGGTTCTTTAATGAGATTATACCTTTGAGTGTTTCGGGACTAACAGATAAATCAGCACCAAAGTTAATTCCCCTTCCAAGAAAATTATTTTCTTTAACACCAAATGCTATAGTACCGCCTCCAGTACCAATACCAGCACCAGCCATAATTTCTCCCGTAGGTTTTTCATCCACTGTAATGTTTATAATTTTTTGATTTGCTAAATTGCCATCTTCAATTTTATCTTCTACACTACTAAAAAAATTTAATGATTTTAGATTATTCATTGTTTTTTTATGTAATAATTCATTAAACGCATCACCCTCATCTACAACAAATACATTTCGTAACACCTCTTCTTGAGTAACATTGTTTCCAAATATATTTATTTTTTCCACATAAAACTTCTCAGATTCATCAATAATAAATGTTAAATCAATTAAACCATCATTGATTACTTCACTAACAGTTGATTTTAAAAACTCATATTGTTCATTTAAAACAATCTTATCTATTTCAGAAAGAATTTTATCTATAGAGTTTAGTGAGTAATTCTCGCCTTTTAGATTAGTAAATAATGTTATTAATTTTTTAAAATTATCCACATTGTAATCCACTGGAAGTTT
>CAJQSC010000003.1 GCA_905612465.1 uncultured Candidatus Pelagibacter sp. | reverse complement strand
GTTTATATGGTACAGATGTTATTGAACAATCTGAAGATAGTGCATCACAAAGATATGACCCACTTAGAGGGGAAATGGTCATAAGATATGGAAGAAATTTTTTAGAAAGATATTTTCCTTTAGAAAACATAATTCTTGGGTGGGCAAATATAACTAGTTTTAAAATAGAAGATGGCTCACTTATCATTTGTAAAGATTCTCAAGAAACGAGATTAAAAGATAATAATAAGTTTATAGGCCATAGAGGTGAAGCAAAAAACCCTAGCGCCATCATTCTTAAGAATAATAATTTACATATAGAGATAATAATAAACCCAAAAGCATTTAGCGCAGTACAAGACCCTGCTGGTATAAGTGATATTATTGTTGAAGCTGCAGTTTCAACAATATGTGACAATGAAGATAGTGTTGCAGCAGTTGATGCTGAGGATAAAGTTATTTGTTATCGTAATTGGCTTGGCCTTATGAAAGGTGATTTAAAGTCTAAATTTGAAAAAAATGGTAAAATTTTTGAGCGCAAGTTAAATCCTAATAGAAGTTATATTTCTAAAGATGGTTTGGGGTTAAAGCTACATGGAAGAAGTTTATTATTAATAAGAAATGTTGGTCACCTAATGACCAACTCTGCAATTATTTTAAAAGATGGCTCTGAAATACCAGAGGGAATAATGGACGCATTTATTACATCTGCTGCGTGTCTTCATGACTTAAAGAAAAAAGGAAATTCTAGAACTGGGTCGATTTATATTGTTAAACCAAAAATGCATGGCCCAGATGAAACTGCATTTACTGATTTAATTTTTTCTAAAGTCGAAGAAGTTTTGGAGTTAGAAAAATATACCTGTAAAATTGGAATAATGGATGAGGAGAGAAGAACCTCTTCAAATTTAAAAGAATGTATTAGAACGTTAGAAAATAGAGTATTTTTTATTAATACAGGATTTTTGGATCGAACCGGTGATGAAATACATACCTCAATGGAGGCTGGTCCAATGATTAAAAAAGGAGACATGAAGTCTGCAAAATGGATCACCGCATATGAGAGTAACAATGTTGATACTGGTCTTCAGTGTGGTTTTTCTGGTAAAGCTCAAATTGGCAAAGGCATGTGGGCAATGCCCGATAAAATGACAGAAATGATGGAACAAAAAACTAATCACCTAAAAGCTGGAGCAAATTGTGCTTGGGTACCATCACCAACTGCTGCAGCTCTTCACTCTCTTCATTATCACGAAATTAATATATTTAATAAACAAAAAGAAATTCGAAAAAGAGATTCTGCAAAACTTGATGATTTATTAACAATACCAATTGCAAATAGACCTAACTGGTCAATGGAAGAAGTTAATTTAGAAATTTCTAATTCTTCACAAACACTTTTAGGTTATGTAGTAAGATGGATTGATCAAGGAGTTGGTTGTTCAAAAGTTCCTGATATAAACAATGTAGGATTAATGGAAGATAGAGCAACCTTAAGAATTTCATCACAGCATATTGCTAACTGGATTCATCATGATATTTGCACAAAATCACAGGTGTTAGAGATAATGAAAAAAATGTCTAATATTGTTGATGAACAAAATAAGCATGATCCCAAATATGAAAAAATGTTTAATAACTTTGATGGTTCTATTGCTTTTAAAACAGCTTGTGATTTAATTTTTCAAGGTAAAGAGCAACCCTCTGGTTACACAGAGCCCCTATTGCATTTAAATCGATTATTAAAAAAATCTACTCAGAATTAGTTTTAATATCAGTTCTATTTTTAAAAGCTGAATATAAAGTTCCATCATCAAGACTTTCAATCTCACCGCCCACGGGCAAGCCTTGAGCAAGTTTTGTAACTTTAACACTCGTCTGTTTAAGACTATCTTGGATATAGTATGCTGTAGTTTGACCTTCAACAGTTGCGCTTGTTGCTAATATAACCTCTTCAATATCTTCCTTAATAACTCTTTCGACTAAGGAGTTAATCAAAAGGTCTTCTTTTCTTTGACCAGCTGATGAAATTGTTCCGCCTAGTATATGAAAGTATCCTTTATAAATATTTGAATTTTCTATAGACCACTGATCTGCGATATCCTCCACAACACATATCTTATTGTATTTTTCTTTTGTATTTTCACAGTTGTTGCAACCTGAAGAGTTAGATTTTAAAGTACCACAAGATTGACACCTAATAACGTTTTTATATACTTGAGCTAAAGTATTAGCCATTGGCTTTACTAATTCATCTCTATTGTTAATAAGTTTTAGTACAATTCTTTTTGCAGATTTTGGACCTAAACCTGGAAGTTTAGCAATTAATTTAATTAGCTCTTCAATTTCATTAATATTTTGCATCTATT
>CAJQSC010000002.1 GCA_905612465.1 uncultured Candidatus Pelagibacter sp. | reverse complement strand
TCAAACAACAGGAGAAGAGGGAGCGGGAGATGTAAAATATCATTTAGGAGCATCATCAGACAGAAAATTTGATGGAAATTCTATACATGTTGGTCTTACGGATAACCCTTCACACTTAGAGGCAGTTAATCCCGTTGTATTAGGACAAACTAGAGGAAAGCAATTTTTTCACCTAGATAAAGAAAGAAATAAGGTCTTACCTATTTTAATACACGGTGATGCAGCATTTGCTGGCCAAGGTGTTGTTGCAGAATGTTTTGCTATGTCAGGCTTGCCAGGTCATAATACAGGTGGAACAATTCATTTTATAGTTAATAATCAAATAGGTTTTACGACAAGCCCAAGGTTTGCAAGATCATCACCATATCCATCAGATGTTGCAAAAATGGTAGATGCCCCAATACTTCATGTTAATGGAGATGACCCAGAAGCAGTTGTTTATGCTACAAGAATTGCAACAGAATTTAGACTAAAATTTAATAGAGATGTTGTAGTTGATATAATTTGCTACAGAAGATTTGGTCACAATGAAGGAGATGAACCTTCTTTTACGCAGCCATTAATGTATAAAAAAATTAGATCTCACCCAACACCAGTAGAAGTTTATGGAAGCAAATTAGTAAACGAAAGTACTCTATCAGAAGATGAGCTTAAAAAGTTTAAAGCTGACTTTAAAAACTTACTGGATGATCAATACAAAAATGCAAAAGATTATAAACCGAAAATTGAATGGTATGAGGGAACCTGGTCAAGATATAGACCAGAAAAAGGAAAAGATAAAAGAGGCGTAAGTGGTTTTGATCAGGAAAAGCTTTTAGAAATTTCTGAAAAAATTAATTCAACACCAGAAGAATTAAATTTACACAAAACTATAATTAAAATTTTGAATACTAGAAGAACATCAGTAGCAAATGGAAAAGGTATAGATTGGTCAACAGCTGAGGCTTTGGCATTTGGTTCCTTATTGGAAGAAGGTTATCCAGTAAGATTAGTTGGGCAAGATTCAGGAAGAGGAACATTCAGTCAAAGACATTCAGTTTTAAGAAATCAAGAGAATAACTCTAGATATGTTCCCTTAAATAATATTTCAAAAAATCAAAAACGATATGAAATAGTGGATAGTTTTTTATCAGAATTAGCAGTTTTAGGTTTTGAATATGGTTATAGTTTAGTTCAACCAAACACCCTAACTATGTGGGAAGCGCAATTTGGTGATTTTGCAAATGGGGCACAAGTAGTCATAGATCAATTTATTGCATCAGGAGAAAGAAAATGGACAAGAGCATCAGGATTAGTAATGCTTTTACCACATGGATATGAAGGTCAGGGACCAGAACATTCTTCAGCAAGACTAGAAAGATTTTTACAATTATGTGCTAATGATAATATGCAGGTAGTAAATTGCACGACACCAGCCAATTATTTTCATGCTTTAAGACGTCAAATGCATAGAGAATTTAGGAAGCCACTAATAATAATGACTCCAAAATCTTTATTAAGAAATAAACATTGTGTTTCAAATATAGAAAACTTTGATAAAAACACATTTTTCCACAGAATTTTGTGGGATCATGCACTAGATGAAGAAAATGGATTTATAAAATTAAAAGAAAGCTCAAAAATAAAAAAGGTGATTCTATGTTCAGGAAAGGTTTATTTTGATCTGCTAGATGCTAGAGAAAAATTGAAGAAAGACGATGTAGTATTATATAGAGTTGAGCAACTTTACCCCTTCCCAGTTAAAAGTTTAGTTAAAGAAATTAAGAAGTATGCAAAAAATGCTAAATTTTATTGGTGCCAGGAAGAACCCAAAAATATGGGAGCATGGTTTTCTGTAAGAGATTATATACAATGGACATTAGAAACTATTAACGCTAATAATAGAGAAATTACGTATATAGGAAGAAGTCCAGACGCATCACCTGCAACAGGATATGCAAAAAGACACGTTTCACAACAACAAGAGATTATTAACAAGGTTTTTGATTAAAAATGGATGAAAAAATTTTAGTACCAGTTTTGGGAGAAAGCATAACGGAAGCTACAGTTGCTAAGTGGCTTAAAAAAGAGGGTGACACTGTTGATGCAGATGAGGCCATTGTAGAATTAGAAACTGATAAGGTTAATTTAGAAGTTCCATCCCCTATAGATGGAGTATTATCAGAAATAAATTCTAAGGACGGAGAAACCGTAGAAGTGGGAGCGTTGCTCGGCACAATAAGTCAAAATGGAGTTCAATCATCAGAAAAAAAAGTAATAACTAAAATTGAACCTACAAAAGTAGAAAATAATGTTGTTAATTTAGAAATTAAAAAAGAAATACCTAAAGTTTTCAAAGAACCTGAAGAGGAGGAGCCATTAATATTAACCAATGAAATTAAAGAAGATAAACCTGATTCTTCAAAAAAAAATAATGAAATACTTTCACCAGCAGTAAGAAAAATTGTTGTTGAAAATAAAATTGATTTAGAAAAAGTAAGAGGCTCTGGAAAAGAAGGTAGAATACTTAAGGGTGATTTAATTAGTATGATGGGCTTAAACCCAGAACCGTCAGAAAGAAAAATCAAACATGGTCAAGAAGAGCGAATTAAAATGTCTAGGCTCAGACAAACAATTGCAAAAAGATTAAAACAAGCACAGGAAAATGCTGCACTACTAACAACATTTAATGAAGTTGATATGACCAGCATAATGGAAATGAGAAAAGAAAATCAAGAAGATTTTCAAAGCAGATATGGCATTAAATTAGGATTTATGTCTTTTTTTGTAAAGGCGTGTGTAGCTGCTTTAAAAACTTTTCCATCTGTTAATGCTGAAATTGATGGAGATGAAATTATTTATAAAAATTATTACAATATAAGTTTTGCAGTAGGAACAGAAAAAGGTTTAGTTGTTCCAGTCCTAAGGGATGCAGATCAATTATCATTTGCTGATATTGAAAAAAATATTAAAACTATTTCTGAAAAAGCAAGGGATGGAAAGATAACTATTGAAGATCTTCAAGGTGGAACTTTTACTATCAGTAATGGAGGCGTTTATGGTTCAATGCTATCTACTCCTATATTGAATTTACCCCAATCTGGAGTGTTAGGAATGCACAACATAGTTGAAAGACCAACAGTGGTTGATGGAGAAATTAAAATTAGACCTATTATGTATCTTGCGTTATCTTATGACCACAGAATTATTGATGGAAAAGAATCAGTTTCATTTTTAAAGATGGTTAAAGAAAACTTAGAAGATCCAAGAAGGTTATTTTTAAATATATAAATGTCAGATAAATTTGAAGCAGTGGTAATAGGTGGAGGTCCAGGAGGGTATGTTTGCGCTATAAGACTAGCACAGCTGGGTCTTAAAACTGCATGCATAGAATCTAGAGGTTCATTAGGTGGAACTTGTTTAAATGTTGGGTGTATACCTTCTAAAAATTTATTAAATATTTCTGAAAATTATCATAAGGCACAAAATTTTTCTAAACTTGGCATAGAAGTGGGTGAGGTAAAACTTAATCTTCAAAAAATGATGCAAAATAAGGATAAAGCAGTAACAATATTGACTAAAGGTGTAGAGTTTTTATTTAAGAAAAACAAAGTCACTTATTTTAAGGGCACTGGAAGCTTTAAATCTGCAAATAAAATCTCAATATTAGATGATCAAAAAAAAGAAACTATAATTGAGGCAGATAAAACGGTAATTAGCACAGGATCTGTACCAGTAGAATTGCCAGGAATGGAATTTGATGAAAAAATAATTGTATCTTCAACAGGTGCATTAACTCTGCAATCGGTTCCAAAAAAAATGGTTGTAGTTGGTGGAGGCTATATAGGATTAGAGATGGGATCTGTTTGGTCTAGATTAGGCGCTGAAGTTCATGTGGTAGAATTTCTTGATCATATTACGCCAGGAATGGATAGAGAAATATCTTCAGAATTTATGAAAATTTTAAAGAAACAAGGAATTAACTTCCATATGCAAACCAAAGTAGAGGGAATTACTAAAAACACTAATGGAGCTAGTGTTTCAACATCTGACAAAGATGGAAAAAAAATCAATTTTGATTGTGATGTTGTTCTTATATCTGTTGGCAGAAAACCTAACACTAACAATTTAAATTTAGAAGCAATTGGTGTTGAATTGGATGAAAAAAAAAAAATTATAACAAATAAAAGCTTTCAAACAAATGTAAGTAATGTTTATGCAATTGGCGATGTAATAGATGGACCAATGTTAGCGCACAAAGCTGAAGATGAAGGTATTGCAGTTGCAGAAAATATAGCAGGACAATCAGGGCATGTAAATTATGATATTATTCCAGGTGTTGTTTATACAACTCCAGAAGTTGCTTCAATTGGAAAAACTGAAGAGCAATTAAAAGAAGAAAATATAAAATACAAAATTGGCAAATTTTCGTTTATGGCAAACTCAAGAGCTAAAGCAATTGATGAAGCAGAAGGTTTTGTTAAAATTTTAGCTGATGAAAAAACAGATAAAGTTTTAGGAGCACATATTATTGGACCCCATGCAGGTGAATTAATTGGTGAAATTGGAGTTGCAATGGAGTTTGGTGCAAGTGCTGAAGATATTGCAAGAACGTGTCATGCACATCCAACATTCTCAGAAGCTGTAAAAGAAGCAGCTTTATCAGTAGATAAAAGAGCAATACACTCTTAAGTTATTTTCATATTATAAAGATATGAAAGTACCAATTCTTATACCTAATATTTTTAACCACCCATTTACATACGACTCTGATTTAAAACTTAAAGTAGGTGATTATGTTGTTGTACCATTTGGAAAATCTGAACTTACGGGGGTAGTCTGGGATCATTTTGAAAAAAAAACAAATAAAAATTTTGCAATTAAGAAGGTTTCAAAAAAGCTAGATGTCCCATCTTTAAAAAAAGATATTATTAAGTTTTTAAATTGGTTTTCTGAATACAACATGATCCCCAAAGGGATGGCCTTAAAACTTCTATTATTAAGTAGTAAAGCCATAGAGGAGATTCCAGGCGAGGTTTATGAACAGTTTAAAATCGATATTAAGCAAAACAAAATTGAGCTTTCAAAAGAGCAAAAAAATTGTTTAAAAAAAATGAATGTCTCTAACCAAAAATTTATAGTTCATGTTTTACAAGGTACAACAGGCTCTGGTAAAACGATGGTTTATTTTGAGGCTTTAAAAGAGATAATTAATAAGGGTTTTCAAGGGTTAATTCTCTTACCAGAAATTGGATTAACAGGACAATTTCAAAATAAATTTATAGAATTTTTTGGTTTTAAACCTGCAGTCTGGCACTCAGGAATAACTAAAAAAAATAAAGAGATAATATGGAGTGGAATTGCCAATGATAAAATTAAAGTTGTAATTGGTGCTCGGTCCTCATTGTTTTTACCCTTTAAAAAACTAGGATTAATCATTGTTGATGAAGAACACGATCAATCTTACAAACAAGATGAGGGAGTAACTTACAATGCGAGAGACATGGCAATTTCTAGAGCATCCTTTGAAAATATTCCAATCAATTTAATAACAGCCGTCCCCTCTATTGAAACTTATGACAATATTAAAAAAGGCAAATATAGTTTATCAAAACTTGATCAAAGATATTTAAATGCATCTTTACCAAAATATGAAATAATTAATCTTAATAATTCAAAGTTAGAATCCCAATCTTGGATATCAAAAGAAACAATTGAGAAGGTAAAATTTCATCTTGAAAAAAAAGATCAAGTATTATTTTTTTTAAATAGAAGAGGATTTTCACCCCATGTATTATGTAAAAAATGTTTTACTAGTTATTCATGTCCAAATTGTTCAATAAATTTAGTTTATCACAAAAACAAACAAAATTTATTATGTCACTACTGTGGATACAAAGCTTTACTAAATAGGGACTGCTTGAAAGAAGGAAAATGTGATTTTATTTTTAGTGGGCCTGGAGTTGAAAGGATATCTGAAGAAGTAAAAAAAATTTTCCCCACCAAGGAAACAACTATATTTTCTAGTGATACAATGAATAAAAAAAGTTCAGCAGACGTTTTGGAAAAAATTATAGATAATAAAATTCAAATTTTAATTGGAACTCAATTAATTTCTAAAGGATTCCACTTTCCAAGTTTAAATTGTATTGTTGTTGTTGATATCGACTTATCATCACAAGGTCATGACTTACGGGGCGCAGAAAAGAATTTACAGTTATATCACCAACTTTCAGGTAGAGCGGGAAGAACAGGAAAGCCAGCAACTGTTTATTTTCAAACTTATAATTTAGATACCAAAATGATAACAGATATTACAAATAAAGATCCTGATATTTTTTTTAGATAAAGAACTTGAAATTAGAAGGGAAAATAATCTTCCACCATTTCAGAGATTTATTGCTTTAATAATTACTGGCAGCAATGAAAGAGAACTTGAAAAAGAGGCTTATAAGTTTAAAGTTTTTATAGAAAGTGCTGTCGAAGGTAGAGTCCTTGGCCCTGTGAATGCACCTATATTTAGATTAAAAAGAAAGTTTAGAGTAAGACTTTTGATCAGAGGTAGAAAATCTCTAAAAGTACAGAATTCACTAGCCAAAATCATTGAAAAATTCAAATTTCCTACTGGAATGAAACTAACGGTTGATGTTGACCCAATAAACTTCAATTAATAGAGAAAAATAACACTTTTAGACAATGTGTGACTTGAAGAGTTTAGGGTCATATGTTATTTAGAACGAAATTTTAATAAATCTTTAATTATTTATAAGGAACAGAAATTGAGTAAAAATAAAGGTTTTTCTGAAACATCTGCTGGTAGATACTCTCTGGCACTTTATGAGTTAGCCACAGAAGCTAATATGTTAAGTGAGATTGAAGTCCATTCAGCGTCAATTATTAATTTAATCACTTTAAGTGGAGATTTTAAGTCTTTAATCAAAGACCCAACAAACAAAAAAGAAGATCAGCTTAATGCTCTAAACAAAATTTCAGATCATTATAAACTAAATGAATTATTAGTAAAATTTTTAAGCTTTCTAATATCTAAAAGAAGATTCTTTTATGTGGATAAAATTTTAAAAAGCTTTGTTGAGACATGTTCAGTTAAAAGAGGTGAATTAAAAGCAGAATTAACTTCTGCAAAAGATCTTACTGAAATTGAAATTAACAACATAAAAGAAGAATTGACTAAAAACTTTAGTTCAAAAATAAAATTAAACTACAAATATGATACAAGTTTAATTGGGGGTTTGATTGTGCAAGTAGGAAGCACAATGGTGGACACCTCCATTAAAAATAAATTACAACAAATCGAAAATAGGATGATAGAGGCATAAATGGATATAAACCCATCAGAAGTAACAAAAATATTAAAAGAGCAAATTAAAAAATTTGGTGACAAAGCTGAAGTAACTGAAGTTGGCCAAGTTTTATCAGTCGGAGACGGTATTGCCAGAGTATATGGACTAGACAACGTTCAAGCCGGAGAGATGGTAGAATTTTCTGATGGATCAAAAGGAATGGCTTTAAACCTAGAAAGTGAGAATGTTGGAGTTGTAATTTTTGGAGATGATAGAAAAATTAAAGAAGGTGATGTTGTTAAAAGAACGGGAAGTATTGTTGATACACCTGTTGGAAAAGAATTATTAGGAAGAGTTGTTGATGGATTAGGAAATCCAATTGATGGTAAGGGTGCTTTAGATAAAGCAACAAAAAGAAGTAGAGTTGAAGTAAAAGCTCCTGGAATTATTCCAAGACAATCTGTTAGTGAACCAATGCAAACAGGCTTAAAATCAATTGATAGTCTAGTTCCAGTTGGAAGAGGACAACGTGAATTAATTATTGGTGACAGACAAACAGGAAAAACTGCAGTTGCTATTGATGCAATCATTAACCAGAAAAAAATAAACGAATCTGGAGATGAGAAGCAAAAACTTTATTGTATCTACGTAGCTATAGGTCAAAAGAGATCTACAGTTAGACAAATCCAAAAAACTTTAGAAGAAGCTGGTGCAATGGAGTACACAACAATTGTTGCTGCTACGGCTTCAGACGCAGCACCACTTCAATTCTTAGCGCCTTACACAGGTTGCACTATGGGTGAATTTTATAGAGATAATGGTATGCATGCATTAATCATTTATGACGATTTATCTAAACAGGCTGTAGCTTATAGACAGATGTCACTTTTATTAAGAAGACCTCCAGGAAGGGAAGCTTACCCAGGAGATGTATTTTACTTACATAGTAGATTGCTTGAAAGAGCTGCCAAGCTTAGTGATGAGCATGGTGGGGGATCATTAACAGCTCTTCCAATAATTGAAACACAAGGTGGAGACGTTTCAGCGTTTATTCCAACCAATGTGATTTCAATTACTGATGGACAAATATTTCTTGAAACAGAATTATTTAATCAGGGAATTAGACCAGCGATTAACGTAGGTTTATCAGTCTCTAGAGTTGGATCTGCAGCACAAACAAAAGCAATGAAAAAAGTTTCTGGTTCAATGAAACTTGAACTTGCTCAATATAGAGAAATGGCTGCCTTTGCACAATTTGGATCTGACTTAGATGCGTCAACTCAAAAACTTTTAAATAGAGGTTCAAAATTAACTGAACTTCTAAAACAAAAACAATACTCTCCAATGACAGTTGCTGAACAAGTAATTTCAGTTTTTTGTGGAGTTAAAGGTTATTTAGATGATGTAGAACTTAAGGATATTGCTGAGTTTGAATCTAAAATTATAGAAAAATGCAAATCTGAAAAACCAGAAATTTTAGAATCCGTTTTAAGCTCGGGTAAGCTCGAAGAAGATACTGAAAAATCATTGGTTGAAGTAATAATGGAGCTTAAGAAAAACTTTAATTCATAATATATGGCAACGCTAGACGATTTAAAAAAAAGAATAGCAAGTGTAAAGTCTACACAAAAAATCACCAAAGCTATGAAAATGGTTGCGGCCGCTAAACTAAGAAGAGCACAAGAAAATGCTGAAAAAGGAAGACCTTACTCAGAGAAGATGAATAATATTATTCTTAACTTATCTAGTGGTATTTCTGATAAAGAAAATGCGCCGAAGCTATTATCAGGAACGGGTGAAGAGAAGATACATTTATGTATAGTCTTAACATCTGATCGTGGTCTTTGTGGTGGTTTTAATTCAAATATCATTAAAAAAGCTAAAGCATACTTTAAAAAGATACATGAAGCAGAAAAAACTTTAAAAATTATAACTGTGGGATCTAAAGGTTATGATCAATTGAAGAGAGTTTACAAAGATAATATAGTTGAAAAAATATCATTTAAAGATTCAAAAACCATTAACTATCTAGATGCAGAAAAAGTAGGTAAGCTGATAATTGAAAATTTTGAAGAAAAAGAGTTTGATGTATGTACAATTTTTTATAATAAATTTAAAAATGTAATTACTCAAATACCCCAAGAACAACAAATAATACCTTTAAAAACCTCTGAAGTAGAAGGAAATTCGTCTGATGATAATTATGAATTTGAACCAGATGAAGATGAAATTTTAAGTAATTTATTGCCTAAAAATATATCTACACAGATTTTTAAAGCAATGTTAGAGAATTCAGCTAGCGAACAGGGTTCAAGAATGAGCGCAATGGATAGCGCCACTCGAAACGCAGGTGAAATGGTTGACAAGCTTACTATTGAGTATAATAGAAGTCGTCAAGCAGCTATTACAAAAGAACTAATTGAAATCATATCAGGAGCGGAAAGTTTATAATTATGAGCAAAGGAAAAATTACACAAATTATTGGAGCAGTAGTAGACGTAAAATTTGATGGAGAGTTACCAGAAATTTTATCAGCATTAGAATGTAAAAATGGTGATAACAGACTAGTTTTGGAAGTTGCTCAACACCTTGGAGAGTCAAGTGTTAGAACAATTGCAATGGACGCTACGGAGGGATTAAAAAGAGGAGACGAAGTAACTGCCACAGGTTCTCCCATTATGGTTCCAGTTGGTCCTGAAACTTTAGGAAGAATTATAAATGTAATAGGTGAACCTATTGATGAAAAAGGTGAAGTTAAAACAAAAGAAAAGTGGCCAATTCACAGAGCTGCACCTGAATTTAGTGATCAATCAACAGAAACAGAAATTTTAGTCACAGGAATTAAAGTAGTTGATCTATTAGCGCCATATGCCAAAGGTGGAAAAATTGGTCTATTTGGTGGTGCAGGTGTTGGTAAGACAGTACTTATTATGGAATTAATTAACAACGTAGCAAAAGCGCATGGTGGATTTTCTGTGTTTGCTGGAGTTGGAGAAAGAACTAGAGAAGGAAATGATCTTTATCATGAGATGATAGATTCAGGAGTTATTAAACCTGAGGGACCAGGGTCAAAAGCAGCACTAGTGTATGGACAAATGAATGAGCCTCCAGGGGCGAGAGCAAGGGTTGCTTTAACAGGTCTAACAGTAGCTGAGTATTTTAGAGATCAAGAAGGACAAGATGTGCTTTTCTTTGTTGATAACATTTTTAGATTTACTCAAGCAGGCTCAGAAGTTTCTGCGCTATTAGGAAGAATTCCTTCAGCTGTTGGATATCAGCCTACGCTAGCAACAGACATGGGTAACCTTCAAGAAAGAATTACAACAACTAATAAAGGATCAATCACATCTGTGCAGGCAATTTATGTACCAGCCGATGATTTAACTGATCCAGCACCTGCTACATCTTTTGCTCACTTAGATGCAACAACTGTATTATCTAGACAAATAGCTGAAATTGGAATTTATCCAGCAGTTGATCCTCTAGATTCTACTTCTAGAATTTTAGATCCAAGAATAGTTGGAGATGAACATTATAGAGTTGCTAGAGAAGTACAAAAAATTCTTCAAACTTATAAATCCCTTCAAGATATTATTGCAATTTTAGGAATGGATGAACTTTCTGAGGAAGATAAATTAACAGTAGCAAGAGCTAGAAGAATTCAAAGATTCTTATCACAACCCTTCTTTGTTGCAGAAGTCTTTACTGGTTCTCCAGGAAAATTAGTAGATTTAGAATCTACAATTAAAGGATTTGCTGCAATTTGTAATGGTGAGTACGATCATTTACCTGAAGCTGCATTTTATATGGTTGGAACAATTGAAGAAGCTATAGAAAAAGCGGAAAAAATGGCAAAGGATGCTGCTGCATAATGAGTGAAGAGTTTAAGATAGAAATCGTAAACCCTGAGAAATCTTTTCTTTCAAAAGAAGACGTAACAGAAGTTGTTGTACCTGCTTTTGAAGGAGAAATGGGAATTCTAAGAGATCATATTTCCATTATTTCATTTCTAAAACCTGGTATTATTAAAATACTTTCAAAATCTGGAGAAGAAAATTACTATGTCGAAGATGGAATTGTTGAGTTTAAGAATAATAATCTATCAGTATTAACCAGCTCTATTTTTAATATTAAAGACATGGATAAAGATAAGATTAGTGAACTACTTAAACAAGCAGAAGTGCACTCAGTAAATAGTGAAATTACAGATCAAGATAAGTATTTAGTGGATCAAAAAATTGATGTGCTAAAAACTCTTAACTAAGAATCTCTTTAACCTTTTTTTTAACATCCTCATATACGTGTAATTTAAAGTCTACAACTAGGTCGGTAATCTTTTCAAGGTCAATCCACTTCCATTCACAGAACTCAGGATTTTTAGTTTTAATATTAATTTCACTATCTTGCCCTAGAAATCTCATTACAAACCATTTTTGTTCTTGACCTCTATACTTGCCTTTCCATATCACACCTAGTAAATTTTTAGGTAGCTCGTAAGAGATTAAACCATCAAGTTCTTTTATTAAGTTAACATTCTTTATACTGGTTTCCTCTTCTAATTCTCTATAGGCAGCAGTTAGGTAATTTTCTCCCTCATCAACACCACCTTGAGGCATCTGCCAGAAATTTTTTTGATTATCTATTCTTTGTGCAACAAAGATTTTATTATCTTCATTTAAAACAACAATTCCAACTCCACTTCTAAGAGGCAGGCTTGTATTATTGTTTGTCATTTATCCGTTGAGTAATTTTATTGCAAAGTTTAATTGATTATCTGTCTCAGAATTAAATTTAAAGTCTTCTGAACTTTCTACTACTTCTATATCAGGTGTTACTCCAACTTTTGAAATAGATTTTCCTGATGGGAGATAATATTTTGCAATTGTTAGTCTAATAGCTCCTCTATTCTTAAGTGGAATTATTGATTGTACAGAGCCTTTTCCGTAACTATTCTCACCAACTAAAATTGCTCTTTTATGATCTTTTAATGCGCCAGCTACTATTTCTGATGCTGATGCTGACCCATAGTTAATAAGTATAATTAGCGTCTTACCTCCAGTTATATCACCTTTTTTAGCAAACCATTTTCTGTTCTCTGAAATTGTTCGACTTTTAGTTGATACAATCTCACCATTTTCTAGAAAGAAGTCTGAAATTTTAATTGCCTGAGAAAGTAAACCACCAGGGTTATTTCTTAAATCTAAAATGTATGCTTTTAAATTTTTATTTTTGTTTAGTTTTTTAACTTTCTCTTTAATTTGTTTACTACTATTTTCATTGAAAGAAGTTAGCCTAATGTAGCCAATATTATTATCAATAAGTTCAGATTTAACTGACTGAACCTGAATAATTTCTCTTGTTATATTAAAGATTAGTGCTTTTTTAACACCTCGTCTTCTAACAGTTATTTCAATACTAGATCCAACAAGCCCTCTCATTAAATCAACAGCATCCATTAATGATTTACCTTGCACCTGCACACCATCAATTTTTACAATATAGTCTCCTGCTTTTAATCCTGCTCTTGAAGCTGGTGTATTATCTATAGGAGAGATTACTTTTACAACACCTGACTCCATACCAACCTCAATCCCAAGACCACCAAACTTACCACTAGTTTCAGTTTGCATACCTTTAAAACTTTCAGGAGTCATGTATGCGGAGTAGGGATCTAGAGATTGTAGTAATCCATTTATTGCAGCATCCATACTTTTGGACTGGTCTACCTCATCAACATATTCTTTATTGATTTTCTCAAGGACTTCACCAAACAAGTCTATCTTTTTATATATATCAGAATTTTCAGAAAAACTTTTTTCAAAAAAAAGCAAAGATATGATAATAAAAAATAATACTCTTTTCATTGGATTTATATCATCACTTTTTCTTTAGGAATTAGCTCTGACCATATTTTTTCTAGTTCATAAAATTTTCTTTTATCAGGATTAAAAATATGGACAATTAAATCAATACCATCGACTAATTTCCAATCTAAACTTTCTTTTCCCTCTATCTTAGAATTTTTAACTCCATTAGTCTTTAGTTTTTCTAGTACTTGCTCCGATAAAGCTTGAATATGTCTTGAAGAGGTTCCGCTAGCGATAATCATATAGTCTGCCATAGAACTTTTATTTTTAAGATCAATGGAAATTATATCTAAAGCTTTATTGGAATCTAGAGTATCTAATATGATGCTTTTGAGATCTTTATTTTTTTGCATTAATTAAATAAACCTTATCAAATTTTTCTTAATTGAGAAGATGAAATATTGACCTTTTTAAAATTGATAAATGTTAGGTTTTTTTTATTTGTCCCGTTAAAAGTCACTGACTTTAAAGATTTAGCTTTATAGCCTTGACGGTCAAATACAAGAATACTGCACCCCTTTATAATAGACTTCCATTTATACCATTTATGA
>CAJQSC010000001.1 GCA_905612465.1 uncultured Candidatus Pelagibacter sp. | reverse complement strand
AGAGGTTCCAACCTTAGCTGAAACACCTTCTGGATTAAAATTTGAATCTGCTGCAAAAACTTTGAATAAAATAAGTGATGAATTCTTTGCACTAAGAAATCATAATCCAGAATACAAAAAGGCAATAACAAAACTAAGAGGTGATATCAAAGCATATAGAAAAAGTTTGCCAGAGGAAAAAGAGGTTGAAACACAGTTAGCAAAAGAAATAGATAAACTTGCTAGAAGAATTCAATTTGCTAGTATCTTTCCTCCTAAAGCACTAGATGATATAGAACAATCTATTATAGACTTCGATGTTGTTCAAAGAGAAGCTCAAGGAAATTTAATATTTATTGATGCAGTATTCTTTCCAGGTGGAACAATTCTTTCAAGTGGCCCCACTTGCTCAGAAGATGGTCCAGGAAGATGGTTACCAAAACCATCAGATACTTTTAGAATTTTTAAAGATCTTTTAAAACCAAGTGTAGGATTTAAATATGTTCCTTTGATCTGGTATGAAATGATGGATGTTAGTAAAATAGTTGGTTTCATACTTCCAGATTGGATTGCAGATGCTGTGCCAGGTAAATACCCAGTTCATAATCAAGATGGAACAGTTACTCCAAACTTTAAAAGTAAAGTTTTAAATGTTGTGACTGGTGAATTTAAACTTTTCAAAATACCCATCCCTTATGGTCATATATGGGATTCTTTTTTAAGAGTATTTATGGGATTAACTATAGGTATCTTGCTTGGAGTACCACTGGGCCTATTTATGGGTTTAAATAGATTTGCTAAAGGATTTTTTGATCCAATAGTTGAACTATATAGACCTGTGCCACCATTGGCTTGGGCACCACTTGTTATTACAGTATTTGGAATTGATAATGTTGGAAAGGTTTTCTTATTATTTATGGTTTCTTTTTCAATTATGATCATCTCAGCAAGAGCAGGAGCTTCGGGAACACAATTATCTAAAATTCATGCATCTCACTCACTTGGAGCATCAAGATGGCAAATATTAAGACATGTTATATTCCCAAATTCTTTACCAGAAATTTTAACAGGTATTAGAGTTGCTGTTGGGATGTGCTGGGGAACGTTGGTTGCTGCAGAATTCTTGGCTGGAACTACAGGTATTGGTTTTGTTGAAAATGTTGCAAGAAAATACATGCAATATGAAGTTATTTGGATAACAATATTTGTTATGGGTATGTTGGGTCTTTTATTTGATGTAACTATTAGAAAGATAATAGACAAAACTATCCCTTGGCGTGGAAAAGGTTAAGGTGAAACAAAATCTTTTAAAAAAAGAAATCATAAAAATATTTAAAAAGTATAAATTAAGTAAAGAGCATGCTTTAATATGTGCAGAGGCATTGATAAATGCAGAATTGGTTGGTGCCCCTTCTCATGGTTTATCAAGACTTAAGATGTATTGTGATCGAATATCTAAAAAATTAATTAATCCAAAACCTAAAATAAAAATTAAGAGAATTTCTCAATCAATTGCTCATATTGATGCAAATAATAGCATCGGCTTTGTTGCAGCAGATATTGCTATCAAAACGGCTATAAGCAATGCCAAAAAGACTGGGATTGGTTTGGTTGCAGTTAAAAATAGTGGCCACTATGGTTTGTCTGGTTATTATGCTGAGCAAGCTGTTAAAAAAAATTTAATGGTCATGGTGTTTACTAACGCACCACCAGCTGTTGCACCTCATGGGGCATTAAAAAGTTTATTTGGAACAAACCCAATTTGTTTTGGAACCCCAACTGGATCTAAAATTCCCTTTATTTTAGATACTTCAATATCAATGATTAATAGAGGAAAAATTAGAGTTGCGGCAAGAGAAGGTGGAAAAATTCCCGAAGGTGTCGCGTTAGATAAATTTGGTAAACCGACAACAGACCCTAAAAAAGCATTAGAGGGTGTTCAGCTACCTATAGCTGGATTTAGAGGTTCAGGATTGGCCTGGATGGTTGATATTTTAAGTGGTGTTTTAACAGGAGGCAATCATGCTGGTCGAGTTAAAGATCCTTTTACAGATTTTAGCGGTCCTCAAAATATTGGTCATTTATTTTTTGTACTAAAGCCTAACTTGTTTGTGGGAAATTCTTTTAATAAAAGAATAAAAGACAATATTAAAACAATAAAAAAGCTACCTAAAATTAAAGGCGTTA
The DNA here is from genome assembly GCA_905612465.1 of uncultured Candidatus Pelagibacter sp. Classification (GTDB taxonomy): domain Bacteria; phylum Pseudomonadota; class Alphaproteobacteria; order Pelagibacterales; family Pelagibacteraceae; genus Pelagibacter. The sequence continues at coordinate 11,206 of CAJQSC010000001.1, read as the reverse complement.
AGGAAATTCTTTACCCAGGGCAAAGTAAATACAATAGATATAAGAATAATCTTAAAAAAGAGATTAAAATTACAAAGAATATATTGGAAGATTTAAATAGTTTAATAGCATAAAACTACTATAGTAAGCTTCTAATATGCGCCCAGTATTTAAAATTATTATAGTATACGAAATCATTTTTTTTATTTTCTGGAATTTCCTTTATTATTCAAACCCAGGTGTTGAAAGTTGGTTTAAACTAAAAAATCTAACAGCAATATATACTGTTCTATCAACTATGGCTTTAGGATTTGTTTTTGTGTATGTGATTTTTATCACTATGAAAATAACAGGTGTACTTAATAAAATTAAAACTTTAAAAGATCCAAGAAAAAACTTTTAATTAACGAACTGTTCTTGAAAATTTAACAAGATCATTTACAAGAAGGTCTGGTTCTTCAAGTGCAGCAAAATGCCCTCCACTTGGCATTTCTGTCCATTGAGTAATATTAAAAATTCTATCCACGTAAGAACGTGGTGGCCACTCTGACATTTCTGCTGGAAAAACTGCAGCTGCTGTAGGAATTTCTATCTTTTTAAAATCACTTGGAAAAAAACGTCCTCCCTCTTCTCTTCTTCCGTAATAAATCCAAGAAGCTGTATTAAAAGTTTTTGTAACTATATAAACCATAATATTTGCTAACAAGGTATCCTTCGTATAAGCACTTTCAATATCTTCATTTTTTAAATCAGACCAAGAGTACATTTTTTCAATAATCCAGGCTGCAACACCAACAGGACTTTCCATCATTCCATAACTTAAAGTTTGTGGTTTTGTTGCTTGTTGAGTTCTATAACCATCCTGCATAACTTGATCTTTATCAAATCTTTTTTGCCACTCTTCTTCTTCTTTAGTTTTAGTTCCATCTGGGTGACGCATGGTTAAACAATTAATATGAATTGCTTTACAGGTTTTTGAGTAATCATAGCCTATCCAATTAGCAATAGTTGCTCCCCAATCTCCACCTTGTGCTAAATAATTCGTATATTTAAGGTTTGCTATCATTAGTTTGTTTAAAATAGCTGCCATTTTTCTTGGACCTATTGGCTTAGACGGTCTACCAGAAAATCCAAACCCAGGTAAAGAAGGAGCGATAACATCAAACGCATCTTCTATATTTCCACCAAATTTTTCAGGGTGTGCAAGTTTTTCAATTATATGTAAAAATTCAACAATTGATCCAGGCCAACCATGCATAAGAAGTAATGGGGTTGCATTAGAACCACTACCTTTTTCATGAATAAAGTGTATTTCAATATTATCTACAACAGTTTTAAAATTTGAAAATTTATTAATTTCAGCTTCGTGTTTTCTCCAATCAAAATCTTTAACCCAGTAGTTAGAAATTTCTCTCATATAATCAAGATTACTTCCATATTTCCAGCCACCATCATCAGGCATTTCATGCCATGGATAGTTTTTTACTTTGGTGTAAATTTCTACTAGTGTTTTATCAGGAATATTTATTTTAAAGGGTTTAATCATTATCAATTAACAGTATATACTTTTTAAAAATTCAGAGTAAATATATCTCATGCTTTCAAATAAAGAAATCGTTTGTCCCAATAACTTGCTGGATCATGCCCATAAGAAAAAAGGTGTGAATGCAGCTATTGTCAATGCAGGTTTACCCTTACCAATGCTCTCAGTTCAAGATGCTGTAAGAGAAAATCTTATTACACCTATTTTTATAGGAGATAAAAAAGAAATCCTTAAATGTGCAGAACAATTAAAATGGGATATTTCATCTTATGAGATAATTGATGAGCCTGTAGAAAATAATACCGCAGGTATAGCAGCTAAACTAGCGAGTGAAGATAAGGTAAAAATTATCGTCAAAGGTCATATTCATACAGATATCTTGATGAAAGAAGTTTTAAAAAGGGAATATAATTTACTTGGAAAAACTAGACTCAGTCACATTTGGCACATGACCACTACAAAGGATGATAAACCACTTATAATTACCGATGGTGCTTTAAATGTTTTACCAAATGTAAAAACAAAAATGCATATTTTAAGAAATGTAATTGATTTTTCAAATCGCATAGGAATTGAAAGACCCAAAGTTGCCGTTCTTTCGGCAACAGAGGAAGTTTTAGATAGTGTGCCAAGTTCAATTGATGCGAATGAAATTACAAAAATTGCAAAAGAAGATAATTTAAATGCTGATGTTTTTGGTCCTTTAGCGTTTGATAATAGTATTTCAAAAAAATCTGCAGCTATTAAAGGTGTTAAAAACATTGTTGCTGGTAAAGCAGACGTATTACTAGTTCCAAGTGTTGAAACTGGAAATAGCTTAGTTAAAATGATGATATATTTTATGGGTGCTTGTGCAGCTGGTGTTGTGATAGGTGGAAAAGTTCCAATCGTAATTACTAGTAGATCTGATGAAGCACCAGCAAGATTGGCATCAATTGCTGCAGCTGTTGTTGCTTTAGACTAATTCTTCATTGAAATAACTTTATTAATGCTTTAAATAAAAGCATCAAATTAATGAGAGAGAATAATGGCCATAACTTATTTAAAAAAATCACCTAAGACATCATCAACGGATGATACAAAAACTACAGAAATTGTTAAAGGTTTATTAAAAGATATTGAAGAAAATAAAGAACAGGCTTGTATAGATCTTACAAAAAAATTTGATAAGTATGATGGTGACATTATTGTCTCTAAAGAAAAAATTGAAGAAATTAAAAAAAACCTAGATCAAAAAACTAAAGATGATATTCGATTTTCTTACGACAGAGTTAGAACGTTTGCTGAAGCACAATTAAAAAATTATGGGCAAGATTTTGAAGTTGAGCTTTCACCAGGTTTATTTGCAGGTCAAAGGCTAATTCCTGTTAATACCGCAGGTTGTTATATCCCTGGTGGCAGATATGCTCACATAGCTTCAGCTGTTATGAGTGTAACAACCGCTAAAGTTGCAGGTGTAAAAAATGTAATTGCATGTAGTCCACCCAAAGAGGGTGTTGGTGCTCATCCAACTATAGTCTATACAGCTGATCTTTGTGGAGCTGATGTGATCTTAAATTTAGGTGGTGTGCCAGGTGTTGCTTCAATGACTAATGGATTATTTGATAACCCCCCTGCTGATATTATAGTTGGTCCAGGAAATCAATTTGTTGCTGAAGCTAAAAGAATTTTATTTGGCAAAGTTGGAATTGATTTATTTGCAGGCCCAACAGAAATTGCTGTTATTGCAGATGATAAAGCAGATGCGGAAATGGTTGCTGTTGACCTAGTTGGTCAAGCAGAGCATGGTTATAATTCTCCTGCTTGGTTGTACACTACGAGTAAAAGAGTTGCCGAGGAAGTAATGAGAAGAGTTCCAGAATTAATTGCTGATTTACCTGAAGTTCCAAGAACTAGTGCAGAAGCTGCATGGAGAGATTATGGTGAGGTTATTCTTTGTGATACTGATGAGGAAATGGCAACAATCAGTGATGAGTATGCTCCAGAACATTTAGAAGTTCAAACTGAAAACTTAGAATGGTTTCACAAAAGGTTAAAAAATTATGGATCACTATTTATTGGTGAAGAAACAACTGTAGCATATGGAGATAAATGCTCAGGAACTAATCATATCTTACCCACAAAAGGTGCGGGTCGTTACACTGGTGGATTATTTGTTGGTAAATTTATTAAAACATTAAGTTTTCAAAGGATGACTAAAGAGTCCACAAAAACCGTTGGTGCTGCTTGTGCTAGAATTTCAAGATACGAGGGTATGGAAGCTCACGCAAGAACTGCTGATGTGAGACTTAGAAAATATGGTTTTTCAAACTAAAATTGAATTAATTTATAAAATTTTCTATTAAACGATTAAATTCCATTGGCTTCTCAAGATGAACATTGTGACTGCAATTTTTAAATATTTCTAAACTACTATTTTTAATATTTTTGTTTAATATTGCAACTTGTTCAAAATTATATGAAGTATCTTTGTCACCCCAAACTATGAGTGTTTTATTTTTAATATTTTTTAGATAGTCAATTCCAACCCAATTTTTCATGGCTATAAGTGCATTATCAGCACTTTCTAGAGATACATTTTTAACAGCATTTTCACATAAATAATAATTCTTATCTTTGTCACCTTTAACAAACCATTTTTTCGATACTCTAGAAAATGTTACTTCAGTTCCATCTACTTTTATTTTTTCTCGAGTCTCATCTATAGTTTCAAATCTTCCAGGTATTTCCCCTATTGATCCTGTAGCAAAACAAATTAATTTATTTATTCTATTTCCTAAAATCATAGTTATCTCTTGAGCTATCATACCACCCATTGAATGACCCATTAAATTAAATTTTTCTATTTTTTTTTCATCAATTATTTCTATAATTTTTGATGCCATTTCTTTAATTGAATTAAGTGATTGGATATCTGAACTCTCACCAAAACCGGGTATTGCAGGAGTAATCACTCTACAAAACTTTGAAAAATATTCTTTTTGATTACACCACATTTCTGATGATCCCAAATAACCGTGAACTAAAATTAATGGGAACCCACTTCCAATGTCATCAACATAAATTTTATTCACTTAAATTCATTATCATTTTTTTAAATGTTTCATTATTTTACAGATATTAAAAAAACTTAGCAATTTCAATTAATACATAAAGAGCAATTATGCTCATAAATATGATTATAAATAGATTAATTCTTCTCCAAATCAGTTCGCTTTGAAGGTATTCAGATAACATCTTAGAAAGATAACCTATTGAAAAAAAAAATAAAAATGATGCAATCGAAGCTCCAATTCCAAAATAGTATTTATCATTCACCAATAAATTTTTAGAAAAATTTCCTAAAAAAAATACAGTGTCAGAATAGACATGAGGATTGAGATAAGTGAAAGCTAGTGTTTTAATTATTATACCTGATAGTGAGATACTTTTTATTTCTTTGTTTAAATTAATACTATTTTTTTGAATAGATATCTTTCCATAAATAAAAAGAGCTAAAAATATGAATAAGAGAATGTTTAAAATAAGTTCTATTGTAGGGTTAAATAAATCTCCAAAGTATTGAAATAAAAAAATGCCTAAAAATATCAATATCAAATCAGATATTGAACAAATTAAACAAACTAGAAATACATATTGTTTTTTTAACCCCTGTTCTATTACAAAAATATTTTGAGCTCCAATTGCTAGAATTAAACTAAGTCCTGTAAAAAAACCTAGTATTAAAAAACTCATTAGTTACTTGTAATTATGAATGACTAATCCAAATAGTCTTAGTTTGAAGATATTGGTCTAGAGCTTCTGTACCTTGATCTCTGCTTAATGAACCTGATTGTTTGTATCCACCAAATGGTGTTTTAATATCACCTTCAGAAAAAGTATTAACTGAAACGGTTCCACAAGGAAGACTTTTAGCCATGTGAAAAGCTCTATCAATGTCTTGAGTAAAAACACTAGCATGCAAACCGTACTTAGAATTACTCGCTATTTTTAAAGCTTCTTCATCACTATTAATTGTTAGAACTCCTAATACAGGACCAAAAATTTCTTCTTGAGCAATTGTCATATTCTCTGTTAAACCATCAAATAAAGTTGGTTTTGCATAAAAGCCTTTTTGATCTCCACTTGAGACACCACCAAATAAAAGTTTAGCCCCTTCATCAATGCCTTTTTGAATATAACCATCTACTGTTGCTAAATGTTTTTTAGAAATCATTGATCCCATATTACTTTCCGGATCTAGTGGGTCTCCAGCCTTAAGAACTTTTACTTTTTTTGAAACTTTATCTAAAAATTCATCTTTTACTTTGCTATGAATTATCTGTCTCATATTTGCAGAACAGTTTTGTCCTCCATTCCAAAAAGCAGAATTAATTGCATTATCAATTAAATCATCTGTAATTTTTGCATCTTCTAAAACTATGAATGGGCTTTTCCCACCCATTTCTAAACCAATTGTTTTTAAATTACTTTCACCTGAATATTTCATGAATAACCCACCAACTTCTGTTGAGCCAGTAAATGAAACTGCATCAACATCTTGATGTCTTCCAAGAGCTTCTCCAACATCACCAAAACCTGGGACTACGTTTAGAACACCATCAGGTATTCCTGCTTCCTTAGCAATTTGTGCAACTTTAATTGCAGTTAATGGTGTATCTTCAGCTGGTTTAATTATAACTGAACATCCCGCAGCTAATGCTGGAGCCATCTTCCATACTGCCATCATTAAAGGGAAGTTCCATGGAACAACACCCGCAACTACACCAATTGGTTCTTTAACAATTAAACTAGTTAATGATGGCTCTGTTGGTCCAACTTTACCAAATACTTTATCTATTAATTCTCCATACCACTGAAAATGCATTGGTGCATCATTTGCAACTTCATTGATACAATCTCCAATTAATTTTCCAGTATCCACACATTCAAGAACTGAATTCTCTTCTCCAGTTTGTCTTAATAGTTCTGCAAACTTAAGTAACGTGTCTTTTCTAAATTCTGGAGATGTTCTTGACCAAACGCCACTGTTAAAAGCTTTTCTTGAAACTTTAACTGCTAAATCAACATCTTTATGATTGCATTTTGCTACAGAACAAAGGGTTTCACCAGTTGCAGGATTAATATTTTCAAACTTTTGACCATCAATAGCATCAACATACTTACCATCTATAAAGGCCCTACCCTCAAACTTTAATTTAGCTGCTATTGCTTTGTAATCTGGATTCATTTTATAGTGAAAAAGTATTCTAAAAATTCTTTATAGTAAAGCTACTAATCTGGATTAGCTGTAAGTGTTTTGATCTCTAGAACATTATTATTTGGATCCTGAACAAACATTGTCTCTTGCTCATATTCAGTTCCTTTAAATCTTAAGTAAGGTTCATCATGATACTTAACATTTTTTTCTTTAAGTCTATTTTTAAGTTCATTAAAATTTTTTCTTGATAAATGCACACCAAAATGAGGCACAGAAACATTACCCATATCCACATCATGTCTCTCATTTTCAAGCTTATGCTCACTTGCATGAAGAGTTAACTCATTTCCCCAAAAATCTACATCTGCCCATTCCTGAGCTGAATTATCCAATCTACAACCTAAAACCTCATTATAAAAATGTTTAGCTTTTTCTAAATCACCACAGGGTATTGCTAAATGGAAGCAGTTAGTATTTTTGTACATTAATTTTTTTCCTTTAAATTACACATTTAGTCACTATATAAATCATAACTAATTATTAATCAATAGGTCAACCTAAGCACACTATGAGTGATTTTTTACAATCTATAATTGATAGAGATCCTGCCGCTAAGTCTAAGTTAAGTTTAATTTTAACTTATCCAGGAGTTAAAGCAGTTTTTTTTCATAGAATTGCCAACTTTTTTTATCTAGCAAAGTTTGACCTTATTGCGAGATTAATTTCTCAACTATCCAGATTTTTAACAGGTATAGAAATTCATCCGGGTGCAAAAATTGGTAAAAATTTGTTCATTGATCATGGTATGGGTGTTGTTATCGGTGAAACTTCTGAAATTGGAAATAACGTAACAATTTATCATATGGCAACACTAGGTGGAATAGCACCAAGTATTAATTCAAACCAACAAAGAATGGTTAAAAGACATCCAACATTAAATGATTGCGTTGTTGTTGGCTCCGGTGCTCAAATATTGGGACCAGTGGTAATTGGAGCTAATGCTAAAGTTGGAGCAAATGCTGTAGTGACTAAAGATGTTCCTGAGAATGCTGTAATGGTTGGTATACCAGCTAAAAATGTTGGAACAGCCACAAAAGAGTTTAAACCTTATGCTGTTGAAGAAGCTGATAAAGATACTTCTAATTAATGAAAAATTCTTATGACAATTTTATTTCAGGCATTGGTAATACACCTCTCATTAGATTAAGAGCAGCTTCAGAAATTACTGGTTGCAATATTTATGGTAAAGCTGAATTTATGAATCCTGGTGGCTCTGTTAAAGATAGAGCTGCACTTGCTTTAATTAAAGATGCTGAAAATAAAAAACTAATTTCAAAAGGCGGAACTATTGTTGAGGGTACTGCTGGTAATACCGGTATAGGTTTATGTCTGCTTGGTAATTCACTTGGTTATAAAACAATAATCGTAATGAATGATAATCAAACTCAAGAAAAAAAAGATCTACTTAGAAATATGGGTGCTGACTTACGTCTAGTTCCTTCAAAACCATATAAAGATGATGCTAATTTTGTAAAAGTTGCAGCAAAGCTCGCTGATGAACTAAGACCATCAAATAACTATGGAGTTGTTTGGGCTAATCAGTTTGACAATGTTGCAAATACTAAAGGTCATTATGAAACTACTGGACAAGAAATTTGGGAACAAACCGAAGGTAAAGTAGATGGTTTTGTATGTTCATCTGGAACTGGTGGAACAATTTCTGGAGTAAGTAATGCTCTTAAAGAAAAGAATAAAGATATTAAAATATTTTTATCTGATCCTAAAGGTTCCGCTCTTTATAACTATATAAAAAATGGTGAGTTAAAATCTGAAGGTGGCTCAATTACGGAAGGCATAGGATCAAGTAGAATTACTAAAAATTTTGAAGATGCTAAAATTGATGATGCCTACTCTATTGATGATCATGAGGCTCTTCCAATATTATATGATTTAATTGAAAATGAAGGTTTAAGCCTGGGTACTAGCTGTGGAATTAATATTGCTGGTGCAATTAGAATGGGTAAAGAACTTGGACCTGGCAAAACTATCGTCACAATCCTTTGTGATAGAAGTGATAAATACTCAACTAAAATGTTTAATAAGAAATTTTTACAAGAAAAAGGGCTACCCTTTCCTCATTGGATTTAAGGATATATTTTATCTGCCAATCCATAACAAAGGATTGCACTAAGCAAAGTTAATGTCCCTGGAACTATAATACCTTCTACTGAAGTCTTTTCATTATTACCAAGTTTGCTTATTTTAATACTGTAAAATCCAACCAAGAAAGCTGATAAATTTTGTAAGAAAATTAAATTAAAAAATGCCCAAGTATTTTCTAAGCCAATATCGCCATGAATTATTGGTCTTATAAAAATAATATATAATGCCATTAACACTGAGCCCAAAAACATAGCTCCAAAAAATCTAGTCATTGTAGCTGCTGAGTGATCAACACCATATTGATCTAAGAAAGATTTAGTAGAAACAATACATCTGTATCCATAGACTGCGTAAGCTATGAAATGTATAGCAAAAATGATTAGATAAATAATTCCATTAAAGTGTTCAATCATGAGTTTTTATTTTAAAAAGTTTATAATACATTACTTTCATTAATTTTGTTGAGGCATTTTGCACACACAAAGTGACAATTATGGTTATGTTAATAGTATAGAAAATTTATATTGTCTAATTTACTTTAATTATAAACAAAGGAAACATATGAAAAAAATAGTAATAACATTATTCTTAGTACTTTTCACAAGTTCTGTTTATGCAGGTTCTTGCCCAATGATGGCAAAAAGCATAGATGATAAAATTGCAGAAGCGCAAATGCTAAGAGATCAAGGTATGGCAGCACATGATGCGGGCGACCATGCTAAATCAGAAGAATTATTAGGTAAAGCTATGGAGCTTTTTAAAGTTAACAAATAATTATATATTTAGCGGGATTTCATTTAGAGTTATTAAATGAATCTCGCTACTTTGTACGCATTCTTAATATTAGCTGTTATTTTAGGTGTCCCATCAAATAGTTTTTCTAAAATTACACTACTTCTTCAAATCAATTAAAAAATTGATTTACAAAATTAATAAATAATACAAAAGTTAAAAATATGACTGGTCAAAGACGTTGGTTAAAAATATGGGCTAGAACAGTTGGAATGCCAATTGGTATTAATGATGAAGATAAGCCTGAGTTTTTACCTATTAAACAAACAGATGTTAAGAAAGCATTAGCTTTTAGAACATTCTGGGTTCTGCTTCATGTTCTAACTTGTCTCTTAATTATTGCTGGTAATGGCAGAGTAATGGGTTGGTGGTAATTAAAAATATTAATAAAAGCATTTTTTGTCACAGTAATGCTTCATGTATATTTTGACCACATGGATTGTAAGATAAACCTCCTTAATTAATAGAGTTGGGATTTTCTTAAGTGTCCCAACTTTAAATAATAAATAAATAAGGTTTTATGTATTTAGCAATGAGTAGACTTCAAGTTATGTCTGGCAAAGAAAATGAATTTGAAACAGCTTGGAAAAATCGTGAACAAGAGACTCATGGTGTGAAAGGCTTTAAGAAATTCAACTTATTCAAAGGTAAAGTAAATAAAGAATTCTCTCTTTATATTTTTCATAGTGAATGGAATACCGAGAGTGACTTTATTAACTGGACAAAATCTGATTCATTTCAATTAGCTCATAAAAATCCTACACTACAAGGAAATTTATATCTTGGACCCCCAAATTTTAATGGATATGTAGGATTGCCTGATTTTGAAGGTTTTAAAGTAGTTATATAATTTTAAAAAGATTTCATTTAAGATAATTAAATGAACATTACAACATCATACCTATTTTTAGCATTAGCTGTTTTTTTAGGTGTCACATCAAATAGTTTTGCAAAAAATGCTGCAGGGTTCACTCTTCTAATACCAAGTATTATCACAGCCATAACAATTGTTTTATGCATGTATGCTTTATCTATGGTTATGAAAAATATCCCAATGGGAATTACCTACGCTTCATTTGCTGGATTAACAATTATTTCAACTGTAATTGTTGGTGTAATTAGGTTTAATCAAATGCCAAATCTTTATTCAATGATTGGTTTAGGTTTGATTATTATAGGTGTATTAATGGTCAACTTATTAGGAAATAATTAATTATGATTTCAAAAAAATATTCTCAAACTTTATTTATGATTTTTATGGCTTTTGGAATGAGTGTTATAATGAGTGGTGTTGTTACCGCTGTAAACACAGGTATTAGCAATGGGTTCTTAGAAAGATATTTTAATTCTTGGTTATTTGCTTTTCCAGTTGCACTATTTGCAGCTTTTACTCTGGCTCCAATTATGAGACCTCTAGTTAATAAAATTGCATCAAAAAACTAATCATGAAACCATTTTATGGCTATATAATTTTAAGTGTAGGAATATTAACTGGTATTGCTGCTAATAGTTTTGCAAAAATATCAGAT